>JBHLOF010000009.1:0-61684 GCA_048940805.1 Promethearchaeota archaeon | reverse complement strand
TTATAATACATTAGATCAAAAACATCCTGGTGTTGATGCTGTTTTCAATATGAAAGAGAAATTGGTGGGAGGAGAAATATTTCTAATTAATGAACCAGCACCTACATTTCCACAGTTGGATCTAAAGCCAATTGAAACTAGAGTATTATTTAAAGAAAAGAAATGGGAGAAGGTTGTTGCTTTTCAGACAAGAAATCCACCTCACTTGGGCCATGAATATGTTCAGAAAGCAGGTTTAACTTATTGTGATGGACTTTTTATTAACCCCGTGATAGGGAAAAAAAAAGTGGGAGATTTTCTTGACGAAATTATAATAAAATCTTATCAAGTATTAATTAATGAATATTATCCAAAAGATAGAGTGATCTTGAGTACATTCGAGACAGAAATGAGATACGCTGGACCAAAAGAAGCAATTTTTCATGCGATAGCTCGAAAAAATTTTGGATGTGATCACATTATAATCGGTCGAGACCATGCAGGAGTAGGAGATTATTATGGTCCATATGATGCTCACGAAATTTTTGAACAGTTCCCTGGTATAGGAATCGAACCAATCAAGTTTAGATCTTTTTCAAAATGTAGTAAGTGTAATTCGATTGTAAATGATAAAATTTGTCCACATCCTCCTGAGATGCAGAATTATTTTGCTGGCAGAGAAATAAGAGAATCACTGATGAAGGGGATCCCTCCCGGAACTGATGTCATGCGTTCTGAAGTTTCAGATGTAATTCTACAATACAAAAATCCATTTGTGACTTAAATATTAAACAAGGTTCAAAGAGAATTGAGTTTTCAAGAAAAGAAATTAGTTATAATCGGATTAGATTGTGCTTCACCAAAAACACTTTTTGAAGATTTTTTAGAAGATTGCCCTAATATTCAAAAATTACTCTCAAATGGTGTATTTGGGAAATTAAGAAGTACTGATCCCCCAATAACAATTCCCGCTTGGATGACAATGTTAACTGGTAAGGAGCCGGGACATTTGGGAGTTTATGGTTTTAGACATCGAGTTGATTTTTCATATAAAGATTACTGGGTTGCTAATTCTAAGGTAATCAAAGAACCGAAAGTATGGGATATCTTAGGTTTGAATGGATTTAAATCTTGTATCGTAGGAGTACCTCCCTCATACCCTGTAAAACCCATAAATGGATACATGATAAGTGGTTTCATGGCACCTGATACTAAATCAGAATATACATATCCACATGAATTAAAACATGAAATCGAAGAAATGGTGGGGGATTATATTTTAGATATTCCATTTCGAATAGAGAATAAAAGCCAAATTTTAACTGATCTTTACAAAATGTCTGAAATCCAGTTTGAAACTGTAAAATATTTAATGAAAAATAAGGAATGGAATTTATTCCTATTCGTAGTTATTGGATTAGATAGAATGCATCATGCTTTTTGGAAATATTATGATAAAGATCACCAAAAATATGAAAAAAGTAATCTATACGAGTTTGAGATGCGAAAGTATTATCAATATTTAGATACAAAAGTAGGTGAAATTATCGCACTATTGAATAAAGAAACTCCAATCATGATTGTATCAGATCACGGTGCAAAAGCAATGAAAGGATGTATAAGTATAAATATGGCCCTTGAAAGCTTAGGATTATTAAAATTTAAAAATAATGCGATAGCTGGAACCAGATTTGAAGATGCAAATATTGATTGGAAAGAAACATATGCCTGGGGCTGGGGAGGGTACGAAGCAAGAATATTTTTAAATGTAAAGGGTAGAGAAGCTGAAGGGATAATAGAAGAAAGGGATTACGAAGAAATGAGAGAACAAATAGCTGAAAAAATAAAGTCTATTAAAGATAATAAAGGTAATTTGATGAATACGAAAGTTTATAAACCTGAAGAACTCTATCAGACAATTATAGGAGATCCTCCAGATCTAATTGTTTATTTTGACGACCTCAATTGGAGATCTGTCGGAACTGTGGGATATGATAGTCCATATCTGATGGAAAATGACACTGGCCCCGATGACGCCGTTCACGATTATTTTGGGGTTTATATTATGCATAATCCAAAAAATAAAATTGGAAAAAATTTAGGCATAAAAGACATACTCGATATCACGCCCACCATTTTAAATATATTTGGAATAAAAAAAGACGAGAATATGAAGGGTAAAGTTATAAATTTTTAATATGAGGTTTAAAAAATGGAACATAAAGGATTTACTCTATGGTTTACTGGACTTCCTTGTTCTGGAAAATCTGTACTCGCTGATACTGTAGCGGAAGATTTAAGAAATAGAGGGATGAAAGTTGAAAGGCTTGATGGAGATATTGTTCGTAGAAGTTTAACGAGAGATTTAGGTTATACAGAAGAAGATCGAAATATGAATATTGAAAGAGTTACATTTGTCGCTAAATTATTGACTCGAAATGGAGTAGCGGTTTTAGCTTCATTTATATCCCCATACAATGAAATTAGAGAATATTCAAGAAACGAAATAGGGGAATATATACTTGTTTACGTAAAATGTTCATTACAAGTATGTGAAGAAAGAGACGTAAAAGGTATGTATGCTAAGGCAAGAGCAGGTGAGATAAATGATTTTACAGGGATTGATCATCCCTTTGAAGAGCCAGACAATCCAGATATTGTTGTAGAAACAGATAAACATAATGTAGAGGAGAGTAAAGCAATCATTTTAAGAGCATTAAATAAAATGGGTTATCTACCAAATTAAATATCCTCACAGATGCTTTAAAATTAAGATTTCAATTTTTTTTAATTATTTCATTTCTTTTTTAAATGGTGGTTTTAGGCTTTTACCATATTCCTTATTTTGAATAAAATTTTATACATTATGTAAATATCAAAAACTAGCTACTTATGAAGATTCCATGTCAAAAAATATCTTGATCACCGGAGGAGCAGGTTTCATTGGATCAAATCTAACCGATTACTTAATTGAAAAAACAAAATATAATATAACGATTTTAGATTGTTTGGATGAACAGGTTCATGGTAAAACAGGTAATCCACCAGATTATATAAATAAAGATATATCATTTACTAAAGGATCGGTAAATAATTACAAAAAATTTGAAGAATTAGTTTTAGAAAATGATATCATAATTCATTTGGCCGCAAGAGTGGGAGTGGGTCAATCTATGTATCAAATTAATGAATATGTAGATAATAATATACTTGGAACAGCAAATCTTCTTAATATCCTCGTTAATTCCGAACATAGTATCAAAAAAGTTGTTATTGCTTCCTCTAACACCGTGTATGGAGAAGGAAAGGCATCTTGTAAAAAATGTGGGTTTGTATTACCCGAATTGAGATCAGCTACACAATTAAAAAATAAAGAATGGGCGTTAAAGTGCCCTACTTGTAATAGTTCCCTAAAACCGCATTTAATCGATGAGAAAACTCCTTATAATCCAACTTCAATTTATGCCTTGTCAAAACGAGTTCAAGAAGAAATGGGATTACTGATAAGTAAAACGTATGGTATAGATATTACTATTTTAAGGTTCTTTTTAGTATATGGTTCTAGACAATCTCTTTCAAATCCTTATACAGGTGTTTTTGCAATCTTCGCTTCGAGATTATTAAATAACAAACCTCCAATTGTTTTTGAAGATGGACTTCAATCTAGAGATTTTGTAAACGTAAGAGATGTTTGTCAAGCATCTTTACTTGCCATGGAAAGCCAAGTTACTAATGGGGAGATTTATAACGTGGGAACCGGAATTTCCTATACAATTAAAGAAATTGCCGAAACTTTTACAAAAAAAATTAACCCAGATCTAAAACCTATTTATAACCAACAATATAGAGTCGGAGATATAAGACACAGTGTCGCTGATATTTCCAAAATTCAAACTCAACTCAATTATGAACCAAGGATATCTTTAGATCAAGGCATTGAAGAATTTATACAGTGGGCAAAAAATCAAGAGAATAACATAAACGATAAAACAGAAATGGCGCTTAATGAACTAAAAGAGAAAAAATTATTGAAATAATTTGGATGTTAATAGAAATTTAAAGTCAAAATGAAAAAAATACTTATAACAGGTGCTAATGGATTTATAGGATCACATCTAGTTGATTATTGCATTGAAAAAGAATATGAAATTTATGCCCTAGAGGTGCCTGATCAAACATATCTCAACTTGTCGTCTTATACTAACGGTAAAGTTACTTTTTCTGATGAAGAAAAGGAAAAATTCGAAGGAGAGTCGATAGAGATAGCAAATGTGAAAAAGAACTTAACAATACTTGAATGTGATATAAAGAACTTACCTCTATTAGAAAAAATATTAATAAGTATTAAACCTAATTTGATTTTCCATTTTGCTGCCCAACCTTCAATACTAGCTTCTTGGGAGGATCCAATTGAAACCATTGAAACAAATGTAATAGGCACGACTAATATCTTCGAGACTATTAAAAAATATGATATTGGATCAAGAGTTATTTTAGCTTGTACGAGTACTGAATATGGGACTAGCGCTCAAAAGAATAAACCATTAAAAGAGACAGATTCCTTATTGGCTTTACACCCTTATGGCATCAGTAAGATTGCTGCTGAATTATTATCTCGTCAATATTACATAAACTTTGGCATTGAAGTAATTAATCTTAGATTTTTTAACCAGACAGGAATTAGAAGGATTAATGATGCTCCTTCAGATTTTATACAAAAAGTAGCACAAATAGAATTGGGGTTAATAGATCCCGTAATTCAAGTAGGAAATTTAAATCCATATAGGGATTTCACTGATATTAAAGATTCTATTAAAGCTATATGGTTAACCGCTACAAAGGGAACTCCTGGTGAGTCTTATAATGTATGCTCAAATAAAAAAGTCCAAATAAGGAGATTACTAGATATTGCTTTAAGTTTTTCCACAAAAAAAATATATGTTGAAGAAAATGTTCAGCATAAATTAAGAAAAACTGATGAAGATGTTATAATAGGAGACAACTCAAAAATAAAAAATGAGTTAGATTGGGAACCAAAGATTCCAATAGAGACGACATTAAGAGAGATGTACGATTATTGGATTAAATTTTACAAAAAAAAACAATCTCGTAGCAAATCTAAGTTTTTTGAAAACTAAAAGTGATTGATTTAATTTTTCCCTCCTCCAATTTCTTATTGCAGTAGGGACACACAATTTCTTTTTGTTTTGCAAACTTAGAAGTAATATTCTCTTTCAATGAAGCAGAACATTCCTTATTAGGACAGATGTATATCTTTCCAAAACTCACTCCGTTTTCCTTTAAAATATCTCCATCTTTTATATCAATTGTTTTTGCTGATATTTTCTCTGAAATCAGCTCTCTATTGTTTTCTATGAATTCTTTTAAATATTTAGAGCGGGTACCAATTGTCAGAATGATTTCTTCTCCTACATTAAATTTGTGTTTCTTCCGAGCAAATTGAATATTTCGAATTAAATCGTTTATAACTCTCTCAGATAGTAAATTATCATCAAGACTAATATCAAGGTAGATGTTGCAATATTTTGATTCTATTTTAATCAAATCATCATCTGGCACTACAGATTTTTTTGTTATCAGTTCTTTAACATTTCCAACATTTTTAACTATATCTGGGAAAGTAAGGTTTGGCATTCCTTCTTTAGGTTCTATTAAAATTCTTTTGTTTGGCCATCTCATTCTTATTTTGTTTTCTTCTTTTAAGGCTCGAATTTGTTCAATTAAATCCTTAGTAAAAAGCATTTCATCTTCAAGTTCTGGATTAATTTTGGTTTCATCAGTAATAGGCCAATCCTGTAAATGAATACTCACAGTTTCTTCTTGATTCATTGATTTCATGTTTGATTTGAAGATCCTCAGATATATCTCCTCAGCCAGCATTGGAGTAATAGGGGCTAAGAGAATTAGTACCTGTAATAACGTATCATACAATACAGTCATGATGGTATATTTATTCGGATTTTCAGAATAAACATCTAATTTCTCACGGTTTAACATAATATACCATCGACTTATATCATTTATAATAAAATCTTTTAATTCACCAGGGATCCAAGGAAGTTTAAAGTTATCTGATAAATCAGTTACTCTCTTAATTGTGGAATGTAATCTCGAAATTAACCATTTATCTAATAAACTTAAATTTGATTCATCAAGTTTTATTTTTGATCTATCAAATTCTGCTAAATTAATTTTTTCACTTGTGTAAACATAGATATTCCAGATTGTGTTGATCACCTTATAGGTATCAGCATATTCTTTTGTATTAAAATTGAAATCACGACCGGGTTGAGTTACTCCAATAGAGTAGTAACGAAAAGTCTCGATTCCTTTAATGTTGGAATAAGATTTCTTCTTTTGTAATTCATCAATTTTGCCTTCAATAAGGTCCTCGGGATAAATCTGAGTGCCTTTTGACTTACTCATCTTTACCTTATCTCTTAAAGTCCATCCGTGCATATAGCAAGAGTTATAATTTTTTCTATTTGATGACACCATAGCACTACATAATAAACTGTTAAACCACCCTCTAATTTGATCTTTTCCTTCTAAAATGAAATCTGCTGGAATCCATGAATCAAAATTTTCAGTATCTCCACTGTAATATTCTTGAGCAGCCCATACTACAGACCCAGAATCCAACCAGACATCTAGAATATCGGGAATTCGTCTTTTAGTGCCTTGAGTGCATTTTTCACATACCCAAGTCACCTCATCTATCCAAGGACGGTGTAGATCTTCTGGACAACTCCCAGCCACTTCCATTAATTCTAATCTAGAGCCAATCACTGTAATATCTTTGCAATCTTTATTATCACATATCCAAACACTTAAGGGTATACCCCAGAACCGTTGTCTTGAGATACACCAATCTTTCAAACTAGTTAACCAACTTTTGAACCACCTATTTCCCGCCCAATCTGGTACCCAATAAATCTCGCTATTTTTTTTTAAGAGTTCGGGAACTAGACTTTCTGTTTTAAAAAACCATTGATTAGTGGCTTGATAGACTAATTTAGAATCGCATCTCCAACAATGAGCATATTCATGCTCTACCTCACTAGTAAATATAAGGGTTCCTTTTTTTCGTAATGTTTCTAAAATTTCTTCATTAGCATCGAAAACAAACTTACCCTTGTAAATTCCTGCCTCCTCTGTGTAGATACCTCTTATATCTATAGGTGTAAATACAGGAATATTATTAGCTACTCCCACTTCGAAATCTTCAGGTCCATGACCAGGAGCAGTATGAACCAAACCTACACCTTCTGAAGCAGATACATATTCCTCAGATAAAATTATTGTATGAACAGTATCACTCTTTTTTGCTAATTCTTTCTGATAAGGAACTTCTTCTAATAACGGGTGGATATATTTCCAACCCTTTAAATCTTCGCCATAATAATCTTCTACAATTGCGTATTTGTATCCCAATTCTCCTGAAAGTAAATGTGTTATAGAAGCTTTAGAGAGAATCCAGTACTCATCCAAATCTTCAATTTTTACTCTTGCATATTCTGCTAAGGGATTTGCCATTATAGCTTCATTAGCGACCAGAGTCCAGGGTGTTGTTGTCCAAATTATAAAATATGTGTCCTTGAAATCAGCAGATTTTATTTTAAGGAAAAGACTTACGTCAGTAATGTTTTTATATTCATGTTCATGCTTGGCAAGTGCTGTAGCGCATCTAGGACACACATTGAGAGGTCGATAAAATTGATAAAGTAATCCATTTTCCCATGCCTTTTTCAATGTCCACCAAATTCCCTCGATATAATTATTTCTATAAGTAATATATGGATTATCCCAATCCCAGAAATAACATCCCAAACGCTTAAATTGGTTATTCATTATTTTTATATTTCTTTTAGCATAATCCCTACAATTCTCTATAAACTTATCAACCCCAAAATCTTGAATTTCTTGTTTATTCTTGATACCTAGTTCTTTTTCCATTTGAACCTCTATCGGTAAACCGTGGGTATCGTATCCAGGTGTATCTGTGACTTTGAAACCCCTCATCCGTTTATATTTAATTAAATAGTCTTTAAGGATTTTATTCCATGCTGTACCTAAATGGATTAGACCAGTTGTATAGGGGGGCCCATCGATGAACCGCCAAATTGGTTTTCCTTCTTCTTTTTTTTGAATTGCAGAATATATGTCATTGTTTTTCCAAAAATCCAATATTTTTTCTTCTAGTTCTTTCAGATTCAGTTTCTTTTCTAATAGTTCCACGGAAATCATCTAAATTAATATGTGAATGTTAATTAAAAGAAGTCTAAACTAAAAAATTTATTGAATACTTTATATACAAATTGACTAGAATTAGTAGATTATCAACAAACAAAGTAATATAAGATTTAGACTGCCAATTTCGTTTGAAAGATATGTTGGGGCTTACCTAAGGCAGAAACCGCATTTACCAAATGAATGTATAGTTTGTTCCCAACAATGTCGATGATATACCCTATTACAATGCGGGCATTCTGCGTGACAACTCTCATCACCAGCTATTTTTTTTGAGCAACTTGGGCATTCAATTTTATGGCAAATAACACATGAGACTACTGAAACTTCGAAAATCTTTTTAGAAATTTGATTGAACAAATCGATTAAATACCTAAACGGTGTCCATTCGTCAAAAAAGTCATCAAATGAAGAGTGTAAATCATTTTTTATTTTTTCATGAGCTTCAAGCTCGAATTCATTCACTACTTTAATTTCAGGTACTTTCATAGGATATTCAATCGGTAGTTTGATTTGGAAATCAAAAGTAAGATCCTCAGTTTTCATTTTTCCTTTCATCTCAACATTTAAAGTTGTAGTTGATGGCTCATATTTGATGTTTTTATAATGGTCTTTCAATAAATCTATTTCAAAATTTATTCTTGAATTTTTATCAACTAACCAAGAGATCTCCCTAATGATTTCTATTGCATCAGATTCATTTTCTCTCCAATTTTTATAAGAAGTTAGTTCTGTTATTGGAATATTTAGGATTTGTTGAAGTTTAGGAGATAATTGTATAATGGGGGGTTTAGGATAAGGTTCTAAATCAACATCTAACGAAAATTCTTGGAAACCATAGGTTAAGAGATAAACTTTTAGAGCAGTTAATTTATTTTGAATTTTTTCACATTGATATTCTCCTGAAATTATCTTATATTGAGATTCAATTTCTTTTATAAACAAGAGTTTCTTCTCCAATTCATGTAGAATGTCTACAATATGTTTAGGTTTTTTCTTATCCCATTTCTTTAAAACTTCTAATGATGAATTAGGATCCCCTATAATTGCCTGAACTTCCTCTTTTACCGAAATTGCTGGCTTATTTGGATATTTGGAAAAATCAATTGAGATTATAAATGTCTTTGAAAGGGTTACTGTAATGTAAACTTGAATATTAGTGGGATTGGAGCCCATTTGATCGTAGGCGTATTCTTGTTGAATTAACCCCAATTCGGTAGTTAATGCTAAACTAATTTGATCCTCATCTATTATTATGGGCTCCACAAATGATTGTTCTATTTCAGGACTATGTTTTTCATTTTGAAAGGATTCCTTTTTTTCTGATGTCATCGAAGTGGTATGTTCTGTATAAAAATCCTCATCATCATTTGAGTATGAAGGAGTTACATATTCTTCTGATTGCAAATCTGGGGGGTAGGCATCGAGATCTGGAGTAATATAATCATCAGTTTCAGGAGTAACATCTATTTCTTTAGTATTTATGGGAAAATTATCTTCCTTGGAAGTTTTTTGGGTGTCTAAGGCTTCTTGAATTCTTAATTTAAGTTCTTCAATAACATCTACCACGTGGGATTCAGGAGTCCAATTTAAATATCTATTTAATTGAATTTCTCCTATTAAATCTTTTATTTCATCATGATATATCAGTTGTGGGGGATTATCCGGGAAATCCTCATCAAACTTAATTTCTAATTCGTATTTTGCATCGGGAGTTTCATAAACATAGCCATATAGATGAGAAATATTCCCCGATACCATCCAAAAAGAAAACTTTGAAGCAATTTTCTGGGCTTCCCGTAATATTCTTTGTTTCTCCATAAAAACCAATTTATGCTGATTTATATTTTATCTTTATAAAAAAATTAAACTCTAATCTTAAATGTCTTTGTACTTTTTAGAAATGATGTTTTAAAATATAGCTAATAGAAATCTCGATTAGATTGTTAATTTTTAGAAATAGAATTTTTAAGAACATTAATAAAATCTTTTATTTCTGTTATGGTCACAGCTCTTAATAATAAAATAATAATAATAAATATCCCAAAGTAAATACCAGAAAAAGAGATTAAAAACACTACGTTATTTAGATCAAATGAAAACAATACGTTTGATATAAATAAGAGAATAATTCCTGCAGAAGCAGAAATTATATATTTTAAAATTGAGATTCCCATTTTTGAATCAAAATGGATGTCATTTTTCTTTTTTACCAGAATTATGGAATATACTGTATAAATTGAATGTGGAATCATGATTGAAATCAAAGCTCCAAGAGTATAGTATAATGGAATTAATATAAAACTTAATGTAATTGTAAATATAGACGTTGCTGTATAAAGTTTATAAACGAGTTTAGGTTCATTAGAAGCCCATAAAAAATGACCTCCTGCTACATCAATTATATTGATGTTCAAAAAGAATATGTATAGTTTAAGATAGTTAGATACTGGATGATAACTCGGGTCAAAGATTAGTGCAATTAAATAATCTGAGAAATAGAGGAAATAAAAAGATATTGGTATAGTTATCAGTAAACCATATTTGAAAATTAAATTATACATTGTATCAATTTTTTTTCTCTCTTCCCCCTCCTTTTGGATATAATGAGAGACATAGGGAAGAATGAATCTTGAGAAGATAATAGCAGGAACAGATAAGCTTATCATCATCCAAAGAACAATAGTGTAATAAGCTATTTCAACTGGTGTTACAAAAGCTGCTAGGATAAATTGGTTTGAATTTGTAATTACATTTTGAAGAAACACATAAAGAAAAATGAATACTGAAAATTTTAATAGATTTCTGGTGAGCTTCCAATTTAAAGTAAAAACAGAGGAAAAATATTTGTATTTTAGTTGAGAAAAAACAATAATTATGACCATTTGAATTAATGAGACAATAGAGAATAATGCTACAACCTGATAAATTGATATATTTATAAATAATGCATAAAATACGATAACTACTTTTATTAATTTCGCGAAAATAAAAGAAATAGCAAAAAGGTTAAACTTCCAAAGACCTTGGAATAAGCTTTCAAAATAATTTACAATATTATTACTGAAAAGAATTAGTGATGTGAGTTTTAGTACAAGACTTAGGCCAGGTATTTGATAAAATGCTTCAAACAAATCAGAAGTAAAAAATAATATTAAAGAAAATAAGAGTGTTAATAATATTATCCATTTAAATCCCTCAGAGAATCTCTTTATAATTTCAGAAGAACCTTTATCTTTTTCTGCAGAGACTTGCTGAATTATTGTCGTACTTAAACCTAAATTTGCGAATATTGTGAAATACGTTAAAAAAGTTAATGAAAATTGATAAACAGCATATTCTTCTGGAGGAAAAATACGAGTTAAAATAATTACTATCAAAAAATTAGAAATTAAGGCGATAATTAAGGAAATTGAAATCATGAAAAAACTCTTGAAAGCTTCTTCTTTATTTTTCATAATTTCGATAACAGGGGAATTTTTGATTGAATGATAAATTAATTACTTATAGAAAATTTTCAATTAGTAAAAACTGTAAATAAAAAAATATTTGGTTTAAATTAACTATTTAGAATCTGATAAAGATTTTTTACCATAAAGTCGTTTTGCACAAAATCAAAATCTTTTTTACATTTTTACATTATAGCACTTACATTATTATTTCATAAAGAAACAAATTTTATCAAAAAGGATAAATTTAATTTCTTAGTCAAGCATGGAAAAAATTATTCTCTTAGCACTAGATGGATTAAGCTGGAATATCATTGAAGAATTAACAAGTAAAAATAAGCTAAAAAACATAAATGAAATCACTAAACAAGGAGTATCTGCAGTTTTAAAAGCAGAAGGATTTTTAAGCTCTCCTAAAATTTTTTGTTCTATTTTTACCGGAAAAAAAGTGGAGAAGCATGGTATAAGAGACTTTTATTCTAAAGAAGAAGACTTAAGCTCAAAACAAATTTGGGATATTTTACATAAAAAGGGATATAAAGTAGGTGTTTATAGACCATTAAGCATTTGGAGTGCTATAAAATTTGATGGTTTTTGTATTCCTAGTCCTATGTTATTAGAAAAAGAGACCTATCCAGAAAAATTATTGTTTATCGGTGATCTAGATAAAAAAGCAAGATCTGAAAAATATTCGTTGACATTCTTACTTAGGATGTTCTGGAATCTATTAAAATTTCAGTTTCCAATCGCAGAACTATTTAAGATAATAAAAAGAAGTGCCGTTTTAACCATGAAAAACAGTTTGGAAGAAAGAATGTACCTTCTGAAAGAAATTGAAATGATCATTCATACAAATTTATATTACAAATTGTTAAAAAAATACAAATCGCATTTTTCAGTATTTTTTGACTATTCTTTCGACACGCTTAGCCATATTTATTGGAGAGATAAGGATGAGTATTCAAAATATCCAGATGTGCTCCCAAATGCATATCATATAATTGATAAATTTATTGGAAAGGTTAAGTCATTCGCAGAAAAGAATAATTATCATTTAATAATTTGTTCAGATCATGGTTTTGAAGTAATTGAAAAAAAATTTCGTGAAAATTTCAGAACAATAAACGTCCTATATCTACTTAAAGAATTGAAATTCTATTATGATGTTTATGGTATATATATGACACAAACTGTAGTTTTTAGGATGAGACCAGATTCTTCTCGTTCAATCGATGAGTTTAAAAAATCCATGGAATCTGTAACCTGCGAAGGGAAGCCACTATTCCTAATTAAACCATATTCTAATAAGCTTATTGTTAGAATTAATGAATTTTTTGGTGAAAATAGGAATTTTAAAGTTGAGTTACCCTCTGGCAAGAAATTAAATTTGGATGAGATCATCGAATTTCATCCGGGTCATACTGGAGATCATAGCGAAAACTATGGAGTTTTTCTTATCCAAGGTTCTAAAATAAAAAAGGGAAAGAAAATAGTAGAAATAACTCCATATGATATTACACCAACAATCCTTTCGATAGTTGGTGAACCAATTCCACCTGAAATGGATGGAAGAGTTTTAACAGAAATTTTTAAAAACAATTGATTGAAAATCATCTGAATAATTTATAAATAGGTCGATTTTTACCATCTACTTTCTCATTTAATAAAATTGATTTACTCAGGCATGAGTGTTTTATTATAAAATCAACAAATTGACGATTATTATAATTAATGTAAGCATTTTTCATTATATCTTCATGTGGATCATGCGGTTGAAAAAACATAATCCTAACTCTCAAATTCTTCAAGAACTCGATTAATTGGGTATATAGCTCTTGTTCTCTGAGGAAATGGTGAAAAATATTTAATGCTATGACTACATCGTATTCTCTTGATTCTCTCAAATCAAAAATTGATTTATTAATTATTTTAAACTTTTTATCTTCTATATCTCTTAGTTTTCTCATAAAGTAAACATTACTCGGTCTTATCTCTACAGCGTAACAATCAAAACCAAGATCTTCAAATTTATGACAAAAAAATCCTAGATTCGCCCCAATATCTAATAAAGTCCCTATATTTGAATCTAGGTTATCTTTCATAATGTTAAATCTTTCCTCAGAATTAGATTCATATATTTCTAAATTCAAATCTGGATGTATGAGTGGTTGATAAATTCCTCCATGAATTGATTTGAACTTCAAGAAATCATTACAAAATTTCTTCCATTGTGGATGTCGATAAATAATTTCGACAGGTACCGGATTTATGTCAAGGATTCTTAAAAGAGAAAAAAACAATATCCCTTCAATTAGAATGAACTCACCACCACTACCTATTGCGACCCTAATTTTATTTCTAACTTTATCTAATTCGAAATTCTTATGCACATCATCTAAGGTATTTAGTGTTTGTAAAAAATGATTTATATCAGAAAATTCATGATTATTAGAATTGCGTGTTATTTGATCAGCGATTACATTATAAAAATCAATATCTTTCCAATTTTTTTTCTCTAGGAAATGTTCTTTCAGAAAAAGGTATTGAATTGACTCTTCAATCTTTTCCAAGTCTTCTAAGGTTTCCCAATTTTTTTCTTTATTAAAATCCCAATTTTTTTGATAAGGAAGATTATATTTCAATCTTTGATTATCGATTTCAATATTGCTTTTGAGATAATGAGAAAGATTTTGCTGATTATTTTCAATATATAGTTCTAAATACCAAAATTTATCGTAAAATCGATAAAGAATTTTTTTAAACACAGGAACGATTTCAAATATCCTCCAGGCATAGAACCTATATAGAGCTTTTTTAAGTCTTGGAATATTTGTTAGTAGATTCCATAAGGTTCTTATTATATTCCTAAACATAGGTAATCTTAGTGTATTTATTTGTTCTTAAGCGATATTTCTCGTTATTAACTCGTTTATAATAATACTAACCTAAAAGTAATGGTTTGTTTTTAATTTAATTATATCAATTCTAAAACATTATTAAAAATTGTACAATTTACTAACTAAATTTGACTTGCTGATTTAAGTGATTTTAAGGAAATTATTATACAATTTCATTGTTAGGATTATGAGACTTATCCCTACGGGAACTCCTCTTATTATTTTAAGAGGGCCATTGAGAGGATATAAGTTAATAATGGGTGCTCCTGCGGGAAGTGGGAAAGGATTATCTATCATTATTAACCGTAGTGAGCCAAAACGAATGAGATTGGCAAAAGATTTAGCTTTACCTAATTTCATTTGCTTCGACATAGGCGCAAATGTAGGAATATATTCATTACTTTTTGCAACAAAATCAAAATTTGTTTATGCTTTCGAACCATTACCCCGGAACCTTAAATATTTATGTAAAACAATCAATCTTAATAAAGTAGAGAACATTAAAATTATTCCCTATGCTGTGACAAATAAAGTGGGTATTTCATGGTTTCAAGAGGGTGAAAACGTTGCAGAAGGAAAATTAGGGCCGAATGGTGCATTAAGGGTAAAGACAATTTCGTTGGATAATTTTATAAAAAATAAGGGAGTAGAACCTAATTTATTAAAAATTGACGTGGAGGGGGCAGAAATATCAGTTCTTGAAGGTGCCAAAAATTATATGATACAAAAGAAGCCCATACTTCTAATAGAAACCCATGGTGACACGTTAAAGAAGAAAGTCTTTAAGTTTTTGAATGAAATAGGGTACAAGAAGGTTATACCGATAGATTCAGAATCTATTGAAGAAGCAAATGATTTTGTTTTCAAAACTTAATTGAAAATTGTATCAAAGGTTTTTTTCGAGTATTTTTTGTAGAATAGTTTCTAATGATGAGATCCCCTTTTTTAAACTGAAATTTTGCTTAACGTGTTCTATTCCGTTGATTGAAAATAGTTTATTCATTTCTTCATCTTGAATTAGTAATAATGCTTTTTCAGAAAAACTTTTGATGTCATCGTTATTTATCACAAAACCTGTTTTTCCATCTACGATGGTTTCTGAAGGCCCCCCTTCAAAAGCAATAACTGGTGTCCCATTTATCATAGATTCTAAAGGAATCAAGCCAAATGATTCATCAATTGCGGTATAAAAAGTTAAAGTTGATTGTGAATAAAAATGGTTTATTAAGTCATCTTCTATAAATCCATAAAGAATTAAATTTTCAGCGGGGATATTTAATTCTTTAGTTAGTTTTTTTATGGTCTTTTCATTACCTTTTGTTGATCGTCCCCCAATTAATAATACAGTTTCAGGTTTTTTTAAATGAATTCTCTTAAATATAGTAATTAATTCTTTAGCACCCTTTAAGTGAGTAGATAATCCCAAAGTAAAAATTATAGGTATATTGGGTTCTAAATTCAAACTCTTTCTCAAATTAAAATCGGGGTTTTCATTCAACTCCCTTTCTGTTTCAACCCCGATATAGTGTAAAATTCCATCTCTGCCATACCATTCTTTTATACGTATTCCAGTAAACTTACTTATATAGATAATTTCAGTTGCGGAGCGCATTCCGATAACATCATACCTTTTAAAAAACGTTCTAAGAAATAAACTAATGAGTTTTAAAGAGAATGGGGCACTTGAATAAAACTTTTTATCATGGAAAAAACGATAAGGTTCCAAACAATAGTGTATATATTTCTTTTTGCCTATATTAGATAAAAAATAGTTAGTGGGGAAATGGATATTTAAGATAATATCACTTTCCAACTTATTAATTGCTTGAATATATTTTCTTTTCATTTTATTGAATTCAAGCCAAAATAGAGGATTTTTAGGTAATGGTCCACCCAACTCTATTAAATTTACTCGTTCATCAAAGTGGTAATTAATTTTGTTTATATTTATCGCAACAATCGTTATCGAATGGCCACTCTCACTGAGTCTATTAGCGTAGTCCATTATGAATTTCCCCCCTCCCCCATATATAGAGAGGTGAGAAATGACTATAGTAATTTTCATGATGTTCTCTTTTTGTATATTACTTTAATCAAAGTTTTTTTAAAATTCTCAATAATCTTGGGCCATGCATATTCATTTTTAACAAGTTCATAACCTTGATAACCAATCTCTCTTAATTCATCTTTTTTGTCAATAAGATCTCCAATTTTCTTGATTAAGTTGGTTAAGTTATCTGAAAAAATCACATCACTTTTGTCTTTCAATTCAAGGACAACTCCGGGTAACGCATTCGATAATACAGGTTTTTTCATTGCCATATACTCTAGGATTTTTATTGGCATAATTTCTTTGGTAATGTCATTTATTCTAAAACTCAGAAGACATAAGGTAGCTAATTCTATATATTCTGTTATTTCGTTAAACGGAACCTTACCAGGAAGAATAACCCACTTTGCATTTATTTTCTCTATGTAATTTAATAAATAATTGTAAATACCACCATCTCCTAGTATTATAAATTTCAATTTTAACTTTCTTTCAATAACTTCGGCGTTATAATAGTCAATTATTTCTTTCAACCCGGCAAATTCGTATAAATGTCCCATGAAAAAAATAATAAAGTCATCATCATTTATTGAATATTTTTTCTTTAGGTTGTTATATTTTTTCTTATCTACAATAGTATTTTTTAAAGAAATTCCATCTGGAGATATTTCAATAATTTTAGGGGAAATTCCTTCATTTATTAAATAGATGTGTTGAAATTTTGTATGTACTAATACTTTATCTGAATGCTTTAAGATAAATAGACTGACAGTCCTAGCCAAACTTCTAACATATGGTATAGGAACTATCTCGTGTAAGATATCTATGTAAAAGAAGAGATACGGAATCTTAAAAATTTTAGCTAAAAATAAACCAATAAATCCGTTGGTTATTGAAAAGCTGACTATAATATCTGGTTTCTCGTTTCTTGTTATCTTTAAAATTTGGAAAAAGTTTGTAATAAGTGAAGATATCCTTCTTAAAAACTTTATCTGTAAGTGGGCTGTTCTGATTACAGTTATATTGGATTTATTTGAAACTCGATGGATATTTCGAAATGTTTGCTTTTTTATTAAAGTTGTCCTGAAATTTTGTTTTTGGTCAATATCATAATCAATAACCTTAATGATTATTGATGGCTTTTCTGAAAGCTTTTCAAAAATATGATGTTGAGTATGAGGTCCTCTGGTAAGCCAATCTGTTTCTTGTAGGACAAGAATTTTCATTAAAAAACTTTTATATGTTTGTTTTTTTAATATTGAAATATTATTTTGTGATTTTTAAACAAATAATTAAAAATTTACAATTAATTTAAAACTTGATATAGGAGTTTTATATTTTAAGCTTTAATCTTTAAAACTTGACATGGTTCTCTTTTTTATGGACCTTAACTTGCTTTAACATTAGATAAAATTGAGTATCGGACTAAAAGTTTTTAGTATTGTGAAAATTATATTAGTTCTAATTAATTAGTAAAATTTATTGTATTACGAGCAGTTTTAAGAGAAAAAAAATCAGTTTGAAGAAAAAATGGAGCAACGGATACTTATATTAGGTGGTCTTGGATATATTGGAAGTGTATTATACGATGTTATTAAGGAGGAAGGTTGGGAAGTTCAGATCTTAGATAATCATCTTTATAAGGATTTACACCCCCAGAATCCTTATATCGAGGCAGATGTAAGGAATTTTAATGAAATCGAGAAAATTGTAAAGAAATTCGATATAGTTATTAATTTAGCTGCAGTTGTTGGTGACCCGGCATGTTTAACTGATACTAATCTCGCAATTGACATTAATTGCACCGGGACTAGAAATGTTGCTGAGATCTGTAAAAAATATAATAAATTTATTGTCCATACAAGCACATGCAGTATATACGGCAGTGAGCCAAATAGATTAGTGAAAGAAGAGGATGAGGGATTCCCTATCGATTTTTATGGCCAAACAAAATATACACAGGAAAGAATAGTAAGGGAATTGTGTGATGATAATAGTTGTGTTTTACGATTAGGAACAGCATACGGATTAAGCCCAAGAATGCGCTACGATTTAGTGATAAACACATTTGCTGCGAGGGCAGTAAAATTCAATAAAATTACTGTGTTTGGTGGAGAACAAGAACGTCCATTTGTTCACATTAGGGATATCTCAAAAGCAATTGTTCATGTGATAAAAAACAACTTAAGAGGTGTTTTCAACATAAGAGGAAATAATCTAAGTTTATTAAAATTAAGTGATATCGTGAAGGATATTACAGGTTGTGCAGTCGAGATAGATAGAAATATTATTGATAAGCGAAGTTATATTGTTGATAATTCTAAAATTGTAAACACCGGTTTTGAATTTAAATATCCAATTGAATATGCTGTTAAGGAAATAATGAATTCACCAACTGCGTTAGAATTTCATAAGGGTATTTATTCAAATTTAAAGTTAGCAGAGAGAGTAAAGATTTCCGAAGCAATTGGAAGACGAGAGCTTCAATTGATTAATGGGGGGATCGCTATAGATGATCGAGGCTCTGTCAGTTTTGCTAATGATTTTAATTTCTATGGAATAAAACGGTTTTACCAAGTTCAAAACTTTTCAAACTCTACTATTCGAGCATTTCACGGTCATTTAAAAGAAGCTAAATATGTCTATGTTGCAAAAGGCTCTGCAATTGTAGCTATAGCAGAATTAGATGATGTGGAATCACCTTCAAAACATCAGAAAGTTGAAAGATTTATTCTGTCCGATAAGAATCCACAGATTCTTTTCATACCTCCAAAGCATGCAAATGGATTTAGACCATTAGAAGTAGATACTCGTATTATCTTTTTTTCAACAAGTTCTTTAGAAGAGAGTAAGGGTGATGACTACCGATATCCCGCAGATTATTGGGGGAAGCGGATTTGGGAAGTTGAAGATAGATAGCCATAGATAGGGTAGATTGAGGTAAAAATCATGACTACCGTTTTAATACTTGGATTTAGTGGAATGCTAGGATCAATGGTTTTTGATTATCTATCAAATAATAAGGATTTAAATGTGTTTGGGACTGTTAGAAAAACCAAATATCAAAAAGATAAGATTTTCCTCTTTGATGCAAACGATATTTCACAATTAGAAAATAAGGATATATTAGATTTAGAAATTGATTATATTATTAACTGTATAGGGATAACGAAACCATTTTCTAGGGATAATGACCCTGTTGGGATCAAACGCGCAATCAAAATAAATGCTACTTTCCCTTGGGAATTAGCTAGATATGCTAGCGAACGCAATATTAAAGTAATTCAAATAGGGACAGATTGTGTTTTTAGTGGTCTGAGAGGATTATATACTGAAAGTGATAAACATGATCCATTAGATGTTTATGGGAAGTCAAAAAGCTTGGGAGAAGTTTTCGATGGGACTACTTTAATTATAAGGGGTTCGATTATCGGTCCAGAATTCAAAAAGGAAGAGACTTTTCTTTTAGAATGGTTTCTTAATCAAAAAACTGGTGGTACAATAAGTGGATGGGAACATCACATTTGGAATGGCATGACTACATTACAGTTTGCTCAAGTTTGTGAAAAGATTATTACAGCTAATATTTTTGACAAATTAATGAAAATTTCGTATGTGCATCATTTTTTACCCAACGAGATAGTAAACAAATATGAACTCATGAACATTTTTAATGAGGTATTCAATAAGCAGTTAACAATTAACCGTGTAAACAAACCGGACGAAAAGATCGATAGGTCGCTCGATTCTAATTATAATAAATTATTCCAACTCTTCGGAAAATCAGATATAAAAACTGCTCTTTATGAACTAGTAAGTTATATTGATAAAAGTGAAATTTACTAACTTTAATTCAAATTTTTATCTCTCTTTATATCTATAAAATTCCAATGAATTCCCGATTAAAATATTACATATCTTATCAGATATATCCTTACCGTAATGACTTACAGGTTCTATGTTCCTAGATATCGCCAAATCAGCTGAAGCTATCATTTGATCTACATCGATACCAGTCAAGACATTTACTCCTAATTCTATTAAATCAACTCTTTCAGTACTTTCACGAATAGTTAAGCAAGGTATTCCTAGAATAGCACATTCCTCCACAACAGTTCCGCTATCAGAGATAACCAGTTTTGCTTCTTTTTCCATACCCAGAAACTCGAGAAATCCTTGGGGAGGGATTGCTTTGATTCCCTCTGGAAAAACTAAATTATATTTTTTCATCATCTGCTTTGTTTTTGGCATTAAGATATATTTTATTTCAACCTTATTCTTATTATATAGCTCTCCAAGAAAAGATAAAATTCTACTAAGATTAGCCTTATTTTCAATATTCTCTGCTCGATGGCATGTTACTAAATAAAAGGGAGATTCCTGAGTAAAATCCGTTTTCACCGCATTTACAACTTCCAAAATTGGGTTTCCAACTACCCAACATCTCCGAGGACTTATCCCTTCCCTAAGAAGATTTTCTTTATGCTCAGGTAAATAACATATATTAATATCTGCAAGATGATCAATAATAACTCGATTTTTTTCTTCTGGCATCAGCCAGTTTTTGCTTCTCATTCCTGCTTCAATATGTATTATTGGGATATTCAACTTGGATGTAGCTAAAGCAAATCCTAAACTACTGTTATTATCTCCTAGGATGACAACAAAAGAAGGTTTTTCGTTCAATAAAGTTTTTTCAAACTCAATCATTAATTTCGCAACCTGAGAAGCATGGGTTCCACTTTTAATGTTTAAATTATAATCTGGTTCACGAACTCCTAACTGCTCGTAAAATATTTTATTTAAGTTGTAGTCATAGTGTTGACCACTATCAACAATTATATTATTGAAGAACCTATCCAATTTTTTAATGATTTGGGAAAGACGTATTATATCTGGGCGAATCCCGATACAAGTAATTATTTTTTTCATTATTAGAATTACAAAAAGTATATTGATATTAAACCTTTTTCTTGGTAGAATGCCCATTTAGGGTTTTAAGTTTTTCTCTTTATGAGTGATTTTATTTTCTTAATATAATAATAAAATAAACATGAGAAGATTTTTCTTGCCAAGTACATTAATTTGATACTTGAAGAACCATATTCACGTCTATATACTTTAATGGGGCATTCTTTAACCTTACAATGTGATATCGAAGCTTTTAAAATTTGCTCTGTACAAAAAGCGTAGCCATTATATCGAATATTTTCGAAAATGGGGATCACATTTCTATTAAAAGCACGAAATCCCGTTTGATTATTCATTATTCTTACTCCAAAGAAGATTTGTATTAATTTTTCTACAAAAACTTCCCCTAGTCTAGTCATAACTGGTAATTTGTAAAAATATGTTCCCTTATATCTTGATCCTATTGTATAATCTGCTTCTTCTTCAAGAATGGGTTTGATTAGATTATAAATGTCATCAGGACTGTGTTGTCCATCTGAATCCATTGTAACAATAATATCTCCTCTTGCTTGGGAGATGCCGGAAATTATTGCACCGCCATACCCTTTATTTATACTATGATTTATTACGGTAATATCTCTATATGGTTTAACTTCTTCAATTTTCTCTAAACTGTTGTCTGTAGAATGATCGTTAACCACGATGATCTCTATTAACTCGTTATATGGTAATTGCTCTAAAATTGTTTTTATTGTTTTTTCTTCATTGTACATTGGTAAAACTATTGATAAAAGAGTTTTATCCCTATTAAATTTGAATCTGTTGAGGTAATCATACAAATCTTGATACGGGTGTTCTGGATTACGTTTTTTTATTTCTGAGTTATCAAGTAAATTATTGGATTTTCTTTTTGTATTCAGTGTTGTCAAAAATAAGGCGCCTTTTAATCTCTACTTTTTCAAATTAACTGAATAAATATTGATCTTATTAAATTTAAAATTTATTTAATTGAATAACTTTTTAATTAAATAAAGAATAAGGGCTCATTATATTAAGAGTTTACAAATTCTTATTTTAATTCATTAATTAAGATAAATTTCAAATTATAGTTCGTATTCATTTAATAATTACGATTGATAATTCATTCATAAAGCTTAATGACTGTCGAAAATAAAAGAATTTTAGTTACTGGAGCTGCTGGATTTATAGGTAGCAATTTAACAGATATTTTGCTTGAAAAGGGTGCTATTGTTACCGGAATTGACAATCTTTTCAATGGTAGATTAGAAAATTTAGAATCTGCCCAAAAGAATCCGAACTTTAAATTTTTTAAAGGGGATATTCGAGATATTAATTTATTGTTAGATATTACCAAGGATATTGATATTATCTATCATCAAGCTGCATTTACTAGTGTCCCACAATCTGTTTTAATGCCCCAATCTTGTAATGATGTTAACGTTAATGGAATTTTAAACATTCTAAATACCGCAAGGAAGAATAATATCGAAAAAATCATATTTGCTTCAAGTTCTTCAGTCTATGGAGATGAACCCTCCTTACCTAAAAAAGAAGATATGAAAAAATTACCAAAGTCACCTTATGCCGTATCTAAATTGGCTTGCGAAGGATATGTTCATGTCTATAATCACTTATATGGATTAAATACTACTACATTAAGGTATTTTAATGTTTATGGACCAAGACAGAAAGATTCCCCGTATAGTGGAGTTATCGCGATATGGCTTGGAAGAATTATTCGAAATGAAGATCTGATTATTTTCGGGGATGGTCAACATTCAAGAGATTTTACTTATATCAAAGATGTGATTAAAGCAAATATATTAGCGTTAAAATATGATACTCCCGGAGAAGTGTTTAATATAGGTGCAAATTCACCAATAAAACTCAACGATCTCGCAATATTAATGCTAAAAATTACAAATAAGGAAAATCTTAAAATTATTCACTCTGACCCACGGCCAGGAGATATTCTTCATAGTTATGCTGACATTTCCAAAGCCAAAAAATTACTGAAGTTTGAGCCAGAATTTGATCAGGAACAAGGGTTAAGGAACTACTTAAAATGGTATCAAAATAAATATAAAATTGATTTGAAAATTGAGTAAAGTCCTACATAGAAATGAGAAATCAGAATTTAAGAGTAACCAATATAATATTTTACATAAAAACAAGGATTAACTTATTTTTAATATTATTATCAATAATTTCGCTATTCTCTATATTTCTTAGGATATCAGATTTTAATATAATTACAGGGTTATCGCGTATTACATTTCTTGAAAGTCTTTTTAATTTTTGTGTACTTTGTAGCATGGTCTTTACCCTACTTTTTTTACCAGTCTATCCTATCATATTTATTTTTACAAAGGATAATAATTTGAACTTATTTGAAAGATTAACAATTACAATTGTCACTAATCTAGCTTTTTACACAATCATTGGGATTTTTGGTTTTTATCTCGGATTTGCTATAACCGCTTGGTTTTTTTTCTTTAGTGTATTGCTCAGTTATGTTGTTTTTATCTTAGTTAGCATAATTTTTAATCTAAAAAAAGGAAATTCACCATTTTTTAATTTAAAATTCACTGATGAAGAAAAATATGAATATACACGAAATTTTTCAATTATTTCCTATTTCAAAAGATATAAAGCTGCAAACTCAATATTATTAATAATTTTTATGTTTCTAGTTATTTTATTGAGTATAATGGAGACGCCCATTTTTATAGGGACGGATCCTTGGATACATATATCAATTATTAAATTTATTACTGACATTAATTATTTACCTCTCAATGATTATTTCGGTACATTTGGGTTTCATATTTTTGGGGCTGTTATTCACTATTTTTCAGGCATGGATTTTATATTAATCCCAAAATTCTTTGTTTTCTACACAATTCCAATATCTTCCTTGGTAGTCTATGTTCTTCTAATGAGAATTTTTAAAAATAAAAATTTGGCAATATTCGGGATTTTAGTCTTGAATTTTTCATCATTAGGTTACTTAAATATGATGTTTCAGTTTTGGCCCTCAAGTTTAGCATTAATTCTCGGAATAACTTTATTTTTTCTTTTATATGTAAGATTGAAATCATTCACAAGGGAAATTGAGCCGGAGTTTAAACAAATTTCATCAAAAATTTTATTTTCATACTTAATATTTATCTTATTATTTATTAGTTGCTTGTTAATCCACTCGTTAATCGCTGTAATCTTTTTAGTTTCGTATATTTGGGTATATCTTATTTATTTTGTTAAAAATTACAAAAGAGGGTTTGATCTACTATTATTGGGTATATGTCTGTGTATTTTCTTTATTTTTTATTTACTAGATGTAAGCACTGGACATTTTACCATTTTTTCTAAATTAGGATCAATATCTTGGTATTATATTCTATTCGGGATTGTAGGAATTGGGATATTGGAGGGATTAGTATTATTACATTATCGTAGGAAGATGATCTTCACAAAAGGTCGATATACTTCAATTATATTTGGGAAGAGTCATAAAATATTTAAAAGAATAGAAGACAAATACTTATTTCCGATGGCGATTATTTTGGTCGTAGTATTGGGATTAATTTTTTCGATAGCTAATTCTTTATTATTTAATTTTAATATAATCACGGTGTTTAGTGCATTTGATATCCTAATTATTTGGTTTTTTGCGATTTGGGGTCTAATAATATTTCGATATAAAACGAAGGGAAAACCTTTGTTATTGTGGGGATTGGCATTAGGAATTTTATTGATTGCCGGGATTTCCTTTGATATAATCACAGGCACACTCTCATTTTTTTCTCGGATTTTTTATTTATCATCTATTTTAATTATTATTGGCTTTATTTCTTATTTTCACAAATTAATTAAAACAAATTCAATTCAAAAACTCAGATTTAAAATTTTTATTCTTCTATTTACCTCTTTTTCCATTATGGCAACTTATCTTGAGATATCTTCGTCTATTGAATTTTATAGCTTAAAACAACGTGAAGTAAGTACTGTTCAATGGTATACTACTTATGATTCTAAGCAAAACATTATAATTGCAGAATTTGGCTGGAGTTCAATTTTCGTTTATTATGATTATCCATTTAATGAAAATAATGCAACTAATTCTCTCAATTCTGTTATCTTTTTTTACACTGCTTCAAATGATTTTTTTAACCCTACATTCCATGTTCAAAATGGCACGAATCTTCTTACGGATCTTAAGAAAAATTTAGGAAAAGATGTGTTTCTAATATTGACTGATAATTTTCTCTTAGTTTCAGGCTTTACATTAATTGGTCAATTGAATAAAGAAGAAATTGAAATGTATTATAACCTCACTTATTTAAATAGAATCTGTATATCAAAAAGCGAAAATGGTGGATCTACACCTTATTATTGGGTAATATAAGAGGGGATTAAAAATGATAAAAAACAAGAATATTTTGATCACTGGCGGAGCCGGTTTCATAGGCTCCCACCTGTTTGAAAAATTAATTAGCAATTCTAATTATATTCTAGTTATCGATAATTTTAGCAGTGTTGAAACTGAAAAAAACTTCCAAGAAATTACCCAAAATTATGAAATCAAAACGGATTTTAATTTAATTAGAGGGGATTTGACTGATAATTCCATTTTCAAAGACTTAAATTTTGATTTCGATGTTATTTTTCATTTAGCAGCGACTCCTGGGGTAAGGTTTTCTATTCAGAATGCATCTAATGTGACGAAAAATAATATTATAAGCGCATTAAATATATTTGAAAAAGCATTAAAAAGCAATGTTGAAAAAGTAGTTGTTGCATCATCATCATCTGTATACGGTGATCCTATTTATACCCCAGTTGATGAAGAACACCCAAAACACCCGATATCTCCATATGCTGTATCAAAATTATGTTGTGAAATGTATGCCGATTATTATTTTCGAGAAAATAATTTGCCTGTTAGTTCTTTGAGATTTTATACTGTTTATGGTCCTAGGGGACGACCTGACATGGCAATTAGGATATTTTTCAATAAAATCATGAATAATGAACCATTAAAAATATTTGGAGATGGGAGTCAAATCCGTGATTTCACTTATGTATCTGACATAGTTGAAGGGTTAATTTTGGCGGCAGAAATTAAACAATCCTCAGGTGAAATTTTTAATTTGGGTTGTTCAAATCCAATAGTATTAAACCAACTAATAGATAAGATGTGTGATATCACAGATCGTCCTAAAAATGTCCAATACCTTGAAAAACAAAAAGGTGATGTGAAAATCACACATTCAAAAATTGATAAAGCTAAGAGAATTTTAGGGTTTAGTCCAAAGATCAAGATAGATGAGGGTCTCCAGAAAACCTACGAATGGCAACTTACAAAAGAAAAATTGCAGAATTATATTTAACCTTTAAATTTATTTATAGATTTCAAAATCACCAATAAAATGGTCTTCTAATTTGTTTTTTAGTATTAGGTCTTTATCTCCTTCAATTTTTATTAACTGGGGTAAGTGCCCGATTTGACCAACTTTATCCTCTCTTGAAATAAAAGTAGCTCTTACTCCTTTTATTTTATCTGCTATTTCTAGTCCTCTTTTAATTGATTTTTCAATATCCTTTCCTCTTACTGCATTACCTACCATTGTTGCTGCAGCATCCGCCAAAGCAGCATTTTCAGCAAAAACAGTGACAGCATCAGATTGTCCTAAACTAATAGCATGCCCCACTGTTGCCGAACTAGTTCCAATACCAATTGGACAATCTTCTTTCGTAATTAGAAATCCAATATTTAAATTTAAGCTATTCTGCCCTGCATATAGGGCAATTTTCATGGGTTCTTCAGAATCAATCGCTATTTCACCCCCGTTTTCAACTAAAGCAATTTTGCAAATCTCACCTTTTTCATTATCTCCTTTAGTTTTCATTACTCCTAACATCAAATCTGCTAAAGCTCCCGCGACAGCAGCCATAGGTCCTACATTACAAATCGATGATACATCTGTCATTAGGTTAATTATTTTATAGTTGCTGACTACATTCACAGGTGAAAAAGATTTTAGAAATGTTGAATTAATTTGTGTGTAATCTTCCAAGTTTTTACGATGAATTTTGAAACTCCTTTTCGCTCTATTAATTGCTTTTTTTGAATCTGAAATGATTGTTATATCGGATTCTTTATCAACAAAATGGGTTTTATAGATGTTCAAAGTTAATTTTAATAATCCCTGATGTCATAAACTTCTAATGTTTATAATGAGTTTAATAAGAAAATAAATATAAATAAATAGGTTTTCATTATGTGTTTAAAACCAAAATTTCTAAATAATGAGTCAAATTAATTACGAAGAAATCATCGTACAGTTGAAATCTGATTTGAATGCTGAATGTGCTATCGCAAATAAGTATGGAATAGTGTTGGGATCAAAGATAAAAGAATTTTCCAAAGGGAAAATTATTCCTCAAATGTTGCTTTCTCTTATCTCTAATTCTAAGGAAATAGCCCGAGAATTAAACTTAGAAAGGATTAATTCATTCGCATTAGAAGCTCAAAAACATAATTACTTATTCTCTTTTAGCAAAAAGTTGATTTTGATCGCAAAACTTGGGTTAAACGTTAATTTGGCAAAATTTATGCCAAGTATTAGCAAATTCTTAGAAAAATTAAGTGAAAGTTCAAAAGAGGAGGAGATTAAAGATTTTTCGGTTTTTAATTTTGCAAAAGAGCTAGCAAAAATAGGAGATACTCTAAAACAAGAAGAAATAAAAAAGGAAAAATATTCAATTATAAAAGATTTAGTAAAATTTGTTTCAAATTAATAATATATAGTTTTTATCAAGGGAATATCATGCTTAGACAAGTTTTTATATACAGGGGAGATGAATTACTGTATTATAGACATTTTGGAAAAGCTCTAAAGCATGAAGCCTTAAATTATCTCATAACAGAAATACTAAATGATGAATCTGTTAAAGAGGAGGATACTGTAGAATTTCATGATTATTACAAATTCAGAGTGTCTTACATAACTCAAAAGTACCTGAATTTAATATTTTTATTTGTTACTGGATTAACTGATAAGTTCGATAATATCAAAAAAGAATTGGTAAAATGTAGAGGGGAATTTATAAATCTATTTGAAGAAATATTACAACACCGCTTTGATGCAAAAACTTTTGAAATGTTTGATCCTATAGTAGACGGAATCCACAAAAATCTTCGTCCAAAGATATCGTTAGTAGGATTTTCAGGAGTTGGTAAAACCACCATAACACGCTTGATAAGAGCCGAAGAAATTCCAGTACAACACATACCAACAATTACAGGAGATATTGCAACTGTAAAAATTGGTAAATTACATTTCCATCTATGGGATTTTGCCGGTCAAGAACAATTCAGTTATCTTTGGAATAATTTTATTAAAGGTAGCGATGCTGTTCTTTTAATCACAGACTCCACATTAGAAAACATTGAAAAAAGTAAATTTTTCTTGGAATTAATCAAAGTAGAAGCACCTAATGCTCACATAGCAGTAATTGGAAATAAGCAAGATTTAAAGGGAGCTGAAAATCCCGCTCATATTGAACGAATTCTAGGCTTAAAATCATATTCTATGATTGCAAAGGATCCCGGTAATCGAGATAAAATGATTCAAATTATTGCCGACATTTTAGAAATGAGTGCAGAAGTTTCTCCATTATTAAAACCATTGTTAGAAAGAGATGAATTGATAGAGAGAGCAACAAAATCACTTAAAAGTGCAGATTTTGAAAAAGCCGCGTTTCTTTTCGATAAAATTAGTTATTTATGTATCGAATTAGGAGATGATTCACTTGGTAAAGAATTTTTTGAAAAGTCTCAAAAGATTAAGACAATGCTCAATAAAATTGGAGCTCCTCCACCTACACCAGCCTTCGCGATAGAATCTGATCGAGGTGGAAAAACTACTCACGAAGAAGTTGTGGTGCAAGAGGTATCGAAATTAGAAGGATCCTCAGAAAAGATAATACCAGAATCGCCTAACTTTACACCCTCATCAGAAATTAAAACACCAACTAAGGAAGTGCTTAACCAAAGTGTCAAGAGCATGCAACATGATACTTCCAGACAATGGATAAAATCAAGTAAAGGAATCCAAGATCAAAAGAAAGAGAAAGAAATCGTAGCTGAGAGTGAAAATGTCGGATTCACATTAAATCCTGAGGATTTTATGGTAAAAATCAGACCAAAAACAATGGGTTCAGTGCCGAAAGATGCTAGATCAAAATTAAAAACTTCTGCTTATGGGCAAGTAAAAAATATTCCTACTCAAAAGGGGGATAGGGCTCAAATTAAAAAAACCGTAGAAATTGATATAACCGAAAAACGGAGTGACAGTAAACCACCTACACGTCCTTCAGAACTTTTTAATGATAATATACCTTTATCAACTCAACAATCATCAAAACCCATCAAAATAGAAAATCCTATTGAAATAGCAACACCTAATGTTTCAAAACAACCTGGTGCTGAACAGATGGAGGTTTTTAAAGCATCACCAGCGATTGATATTACACAAGTTGAGCATGCAAAAAAAACTCTTATAGAATTAAAACTAAAAAAAGCTGATTTATACAAAATGGCGTTAGATTTTGACATGAAAGAATTAAATGGTGAAATTACTACTGAAGAGCTTGAAGAAAAAAAGAAAAAAATCAAAGAATATGAAGACAAAATTGAAAAACAGATTCAAGAAATGCAAAACCTCTTAAAAGAAAAGTAAAAATTAAATAAAACTTTTTAAATAATTATCTGGAACATTGGCATCTCCAATTCTTATTCCCTTCTTCCCTCCATGATAATCCGAACCTCCTGACATCAATAGATTAAAATTTTTTGCAAGCTTACGATAAAAATTTGGAAAATATTCTTGTGCCCATAGGGCTTTATTCGTCTCATAATATGGTCTATTTTTGGAATAGGTATATTCAATTTCTATTCCTTCTATTCCAGCACCTACACAAAATTTTATAAATTTTTTTCTATCTGAAACTTCATAGATTCCAGGATGAGCTAGAATTGGAACACCACCAGCACTCTTAATTAATTCAATACATTCTTCGAAATTTAATTCTACCTCTCTATCCACAAACGCTTCCCCTCCTATACTTATCATTTTAAATAGATCGTTCTTTGACATCCCCTTAATTTTATTAGCATTGTTTTTGATTAATATCTCTATAATATGGGGTCTCCCGATTATTGTACTCCCTGCTATGGTTTTAACTTCCTTAAAAGTAATGTTATAGCCAAATTCGTCTCTTAGACGCTTAACAATAGCTTTTTTCTGTTCAATTCTTCCTTTAATTTGTTCGTCTATTGCATTAATAAGTTTTAATGATTCATAATCAATATTTAACCCAATAATATGAACATCTATCAATTCTCGAACTGGTTCATGTCGGATCGAGATTTCTATTCCAGGTAAAACAATAATTTCCTTTTCCTCCCCATATAAGATAAATTCTTTTAAACTTTTAATGTTATCGTGATCAGTAAGAGCAATTGCCTTCAATTTAAGCTCCATTGCTTTATCTATCAATTGAGAAGGTGTATCTAACCCATCTGAACCAGTTGAATGCAAATGAAAGTCAATCACATTAATTAAAAAATTAAATTAACATTTTACATTTACTTTAAATTCTTATAAAAATCGTTGAAAAAAATATAAATTTACAAGAATTAAGAATTAACAAATAGGTGTTTTAGAGTATGCCAATAATTGTTATGAAGTTTGGAGGATCATGCTTATTAGATAAAACAGCATTCAGAAACATTTTGGAGATTATAAATATCTATAAAGATGTGAAAAAAATAATTGTTGTGTCAGCATTTAAAGGAATAACAGATTTACTCCAAAATACTGCTTTAGGACTTGGAGATGAAATAAAAACAGATAAAAATATTTCTTTGATTGAAAAAAAGCACATGGATGTGATAGAACAGATATTCGAAGAGGACTCGGAGTATTATATTAAAGCAAAGGATTGGATTGATGATAAATTGAGTGAACTGGATGATGCTTTCGCAGACATAAAAGAATTCGGATTAGAACCATACTATAGCGATTACGTGCTTAGTTTTGGAGAAGTACTGTCCACATATATATTAAACCAATATCTCTTAAGTCGTAATATTGAATCAATATATATCCCTGCAAATAAAGTCATTATAACAAACGACGAGTTTAATAATGCCTATCCCTTATATGAATTAACTAATTCTCGGATAAAGAAGCTTTTAATACCTTTTATTGAGAATCCTAATAAAGATATCGTAATGTGTTTAACAGGATTTATTGCTAGAAATAAAATTGGTTACATAACAACATTAGGAAGAGGAGGTTCAGATTATACTGCAACAATTCTAGCTCACTCCCTTTATAACAGCAGTAATGATAAAAATATAAAAGTTATTTTGTGGAAAGATGTTGATGGATTATTAGCTATAAATCCTAAATATGCTCCTGAATCATCATTAATAAAAAATTTAGATTACGAGGAAGCAAAACATATAGCGAAATTTGGGGCAAAAATTCTTCACCCTAAATGTTTAGAAGCAATAGAAAAATATAAAATACCTCTAGAAATCAGAAATTTCGAAAAACCATTAGATAATAATTACACCAAAATCTCAAGCCTTTCAGATAAAGAACAAATCAAAGGAATTTCAGTAATTGAATATGCTATTATTATTACCGTAATATCTGCAAGTTTAGTTGATGTCCCAGGGGTTCTAGCTAAAATCTTCAAAACTATGAGTAAAAATAAGATAAGTGTATCTTTTGTTGCACAGAGTTCGTCAGAAATTGGTACATCCTTTATCGTAAATGCTGAAGATTCTGAAATAGCAATTAAGGCATTAAATGATTCAGAATTTTTTACAGATTTCTTTGAAGTTAAATGGGAAGAAGTAGCTGTAATTAATATTATAGGATTAAAAATTCTTGAAACAAAAACTAAAGCAGAAATTTTTAATGCCTTAGATAAAAAGAATGTCAAAGTAAAAGCGATTTCTCAAGGATTAGATGAACTTAATTTATCACTTGTAGTTGAGAGAGAAAGATTAATTGATGCGATAAATGTTATTCACGATGATTTATGCGAAGATTTTGGACCTAAATTGCATTAACTACATAAATTTCGTGGAAATTAAGATTAAAAATAAGTAAATAGGTTCTGTTTCTAACTTCGGGAATCTATTATTCGCTTTGTGAGTTCTGTAAATGCCTCATCAACGTTTATACCTGTTTTAGCAGATGTTTCGATATATATACTCCCCTCATTTTCAGCAAAAGAACGGGCTTCATCCCTATCGATAACCATGCCAACATCTTCTATTAAATCTGCTTTATTTCCAATGAATACAAACGCTATTTCCTCACCTGCAAATTGTCTAATTTCTGTAAGCCATTTCCGTGTTTCTGAGTATGTTTGCTCTCTTGTTAAGTCAAAAACCAATAAAGCCCCTGCAGCTCCCTTATAGAAAGTACTACGTATAAATTCGAAACGTTGTTGCCCACCAATATCCCAAATGCTTAATGTTGCGATTTCTCCTGTTCTGAACTCAACATCTTTCGTCAGAATATCAACTCCAACAGTTAGCTTGTAATTGGCTTGGAATCTGTTTTTAATGAATCTTTGGACCAAACTTGTCTTACCGACGGCAGCTGCGCCAGTAAGTAATACTTTCAGTTTAAAACTTGACATTAAGCTACACTCACGTCGTTTTATTTGAATTTAGTTAATAATTATTTTGTTATTTCTATAAATTAATATTAAAATTATGATATTTAATAATTTATTTAATTTATTAATACAAATTAAATTATAGATTTTCTAAAAGGTTTTATATTAAATTTTTTGAAAATCTTTAAAAATTTGTCATAGATCTAAAATATCTAAGGATTTTTAAATTTTGATAATACCGAACAATACTTTGACTTAGAGATATCCAATTTTTTTAACGAAAAAGTATAAGAATGAAAAAACTCCGTTTTACTAAATACTATTAATGTAATAAATAAATTTTTAATAATAATCTTAAATCTCATAGATTTAATCTTAGGTTCGTTAAAAAAGAATAAGATAATATTTATATTAAAATTTCAATTAGATTTTTATTATAGATTTTCCTTAGCATTTCCTTAATTCTGTCCTTATTTCCTTTTAGAGGGGAATTATCAATAAATTTAACTATTTCATTAAAATGATTTGATACAAATCTATTTCGTGTTTTCCTATTATACTCAAAATCAGACTTACATTTTTTCCATTAAATATGTTTTATAATAACTATTTTTAATCCATTTACCCCGTTTGTATCTTATTTCGTGTGGAATATTATAAACTTTAGCGTAGATATTTTCTATTCCCTTAAGGGAATGTACTGGTTTATCATTAAAAATATAGATTAATGTCCTTGATATTTCTGATCCTTTAGGAAATCCATTTTCATCAGTAGCCTTCTTATTAAATAAATTTTCATTTAACATTTCTATTTCTCACATCCTTTTCAATAATTCTATCGGCATTTTTCAAAAATGCTAATATTTTTTTCACATATACTAAAAAGCTATGTCTTTATAAAACTATCCACGAATTTGTAAATGTTAAATGAAAAAAAATTACTCATCATCAAAAATATCTTCAATATCTTGGACTACATCTTTCAAAATCTTGAAGCATTTAGGGCATAATTGAAAGGTTTCACCATCAATCTTGGGATATCCTTCAGGATATTCTTCAAATGGATCAAATCGAAGTGGTTTTTTACAATTTTCACATCTTAGTAATTCAAAATTTAATAAGCCAATTAATTCTGGAATAAATTTCCGACATTTAGGACATAATTTGTTTTTAGGAAAAGGATTAGCTACTATATATCCACAAAATTTACATTTTATAAAGTCTTTTTTCTCTTTTGGGCTCTCAGACCTTTCTTTCAATCTCCATTCTTTGACTGCCATTTCAAAGATTTCAGACTTTTCCCTACATTTGTTTTTCTCTGACATAATTAAACATACTCTCCCTAATTTTAGAATAACCAAATTAAATTTTAAATTTGTTTGTTTTAATCAGATTTCTTTGGTTTTGTATTCTTTTTCTTATCTTGTGGATTTTCTTCCATCCACTTATACAACAGAAACATACCAGTTATTTTGTTTTTCCAAATAGCATTTTTTTTAGATTCTTGTTCATATCTTCGCATTTTTTCTATTAAATCGTCATCCACTTCCCATTCTTGTGGATTTTTGGTAGAATCTGAAAGTTTCATGCCAGATTCTACATTATCAAGAGTTAATTTCTCTTGAAAAATTATAGATTTAATATGTTAAAAATATAAATATTTTTACATAAACTCAATCAAAATTTTAGTCAACCTAATCCTATTTTATACAATACTGTGATTTAGGGTAATCTAAAAAATTGAAAATTTGAGATCAAAAAGCTAATCCTAACGTTTTGGTATTGTTTCGTACTCCTTTAAACTTGGAAATAAATCTAAATTTAAATGAGGAAAATACATAGATTCAGCATATTCTTTTTGAAAATCTTCTTTTGTAGCTATTTCAATATACTGAATTTTTTTAAGTAAATCTTTAGTCTTATCTCTCAAATTTCTGTTTAATAAGAATTGCTGCGCACCAACTCCAGCAGCATTACCTATTTGGTATATTTTATCATCTGGAATATCAGGTATCATTCCAATAAACTTTGCATTTCGAGGGTTAATATAATTACCGAAAGCTCCAGCTAAAAATACCTGTTTAATATCCAATTTTTCTTTTAAATGTTGAAGAATTAACCTCGTTCCAGAATAAAAAGCTGATTTTGCCATTTGAACTTGGCGTATATCATTCTGTGTTATAGTGATAGGTTTACCAAGTGAGGTTTCGGTTTCCCAAGCAATTATAAATTCTGTCTTTTTGTCTGATTTGTTGAATCTCTTATGTTCTAGTAACTTCTTATTAAAGTTTCCACTCCTAGTAATAATCTTTGAACGTAACATCTCAGAAATAGCATCAACTAATCCAGAACCACAAATTCCTAATGGCTCCTTATTTTTTATTGTTGAAAAGCTGACTTCTAAAGAATCAGGAGTAATTCTTAATGTGTCTATTGCTCCTGCTGCTGCTCTCATACCACTACTTATGTGAGCTCCTTCTAAAGCCGAACCGGCAGCACAGGAACCCACTGCAAGGATTTTGTGGTTTCCAATTATTATTTCACCATTAGTACCTATATCTATTGCAAGGGTTAAATCTTTTTCTTCATAGATTCTGGAAGACACTATTACACCAATAGTGTCAGCACCCACAAAACCAGAGATCACTGGAGCGGTATAAACATTCCCCGAATGAGAAATGTTCATATCTAAATATTTCGCTTTTATATTTAATTCTTGCTGAACTACAGGAACGAAGGGACTTAACCCAATATTAGTCGGATCTATTCCTAAAAAAATATGGTGCATTACGGAATTTCCTACGATGCTAGCTTCATAAATCCGTGCAGGGTCGATATTTGCGTTATTACATACCTTAGATAGGATATTATTAATATCATTAATTATAACTGAGTTTAACTCTTTCAGGTTCTTCTTATCATTTTTGATAAAAGTCATTCTTGTTATCACATCCTCACCATAAGCAGTCTGACTATTTAACCTAGAATCTAATGCATATATTTTCCCATCATTTAGATTAATTAAATAACCAACAACAGTGGTAGTTCCTATATCAAAAGCTATTCCATAATTTTCACTAACTGTATTTCCTGGTTCACATGCAATTATAGTTTTATTATTCCATAAGACGACCGTTATTTTGTGATCATTCTCTCTTAATACGTTTGGCAAATCATACATTAAATCAAAATCTATATTGAATTGATTTGTTCGATTTAAATCCCTGTTAACAGAACGTAGTTTGGTGATAATTCTTTCAAAATCTGCATGAGGATCTTCTAAAGAGGGTTTATCTACATTTATAAAATATTTTTTAACCATTGGGTTTAATTTTACATACTTACTAATTCCCGTTGTAAGAATTTTAAAATCCTCAAGGATTAATTCATTTGGTAAAAATATTCGAAATTGAGGTGAATTTAGACTTTCAAGAGCCAAATGTTGCTTTACATCTATTCTAACTTGGCAAGCTAAACGCCAACCATCTTCAATCTCCTTTTCTTCTAGAAATTTTAGTTCTGAATTACTTGGAGAATTTAAATATTCTTTTCCCTTTTGGATTAAGATTTTACATTTTCCACATGTTCCTGCCCCACCACATATTGATCTTATTGGAATACTTAATTCAGAGAGGAGATCATAAATTGAAAGAGCAGTTTTTACAATCACTCGTCTTGAAATTGGCTCAAAATCAATCACGATTTTCTTGTTTTTTAATTCCATACCTTAAATTTACCATAAATTTATTTAATTTTTTAGATTTACGAATTCTCACTTGTAGTAAATCGAAAAACAATTAACGTACTCGATATTTTAGTTTAAATAATTATCACCATATAAAAAGTTTAATTACTTAGTGGGGATAAATTAAAGTAAGTAAAATTATTGTTAATTTTTAGATAAAATTAGAATTATTTAGATTCATTTAAAATGCTAAATCCAGAAGAATTAGCTCAAGAAGCCATAAAATATCTAGAATTTGCACAAAAGTCTGAGGAAGAGAAAGATATACAAAAGGCAATATCAAATTATGAAAAAGCGGTTGAATTCCTAAAAAAAAGTGGTTACTTGATGCATAGAGTTAATGAAATTTATCAAAGAATAGATGATCTTAAAGATTATTTGAAAAAAGAAGAAATTTATCAGCAAACTCAGATTAAAGCCAAATCTGAGAAGTTGCAGGATCAAGCATTTGCACTTCTAGAAGGAGCAAAAAAATTAGAGTTTGATGGTTTTTTTGAAGAGGCAAGTAAACAATATCAATCGGCAATTACATTATTATCCCAATCTGGTTGGTCTGATACTCAGTTAGAAAATATAAAATTAAAAGTAAAAAATATTAGCGAAGTCTTGAAGAGAGAACAACCAACCCAACAGTTACAAAAAGCGGAATTAGGACCATCTGAAGAATACCTGAAGAGCATAGATGAAAATGAGCCTGATGTTGTGGATATGTTTGGGCAAAAATCAACCGTTGAGAAAGCAACATCAATAGCCCTATATAGATCTAGGAAAAAACAAGAAGAAGAAAAACAAAAACATGCTTTTGCTCTTATTGATAAAGCAAAATTTTTTGAAAAAGAGAAGAAATTTAATCAGGCAATAACGAGTTATGAAAGAGCTATAGAATTATTAGATGAGATAGGGTGGCAAGAACAAACCAAAAATATTTTAGTGATTATTGAAAAGCTTAGAAAGGATAAAGAGCAGTTTGACCAGTTCCAATCTCAAAAAAAAGCGGCAGGCACTAGTGTTGTTAGTGAATCCGAGAAATTAGAATCAGAATCAACGAAAGAAAAGTTAGTTGAATTTGAAGAGAGAAAGGCAAGAGAAGAAGCTATTCAGGGAAATGCTTTCAAATTAATAGATATAGGGAAGAGATTTGAAAGAGAAAAGAATTATGATAAGGCTATTAAATATTTTGAGGAAGCAATAGAATTATTTAAATCTATAAACTGGGATGCATATATACAGCCAATTTTTAATTTAATAGAGGATGCAAAAGATAAACAAGATAGAGAAAGGAAATCTGAGGTGTTAAAACAAGAACGGCAAAAAGAACTAACAAATCTTCAAGAAGCAATTTATAGAAAACAAAAAGAACAGATAATACAAACTGCTAAAGAAATTGATTCAAGAAAAAAACAATTTGAAGAAAGACGAAATGAAGAATTGAAGAGGGAAAAATATTTCTTTAATATATTAGCTAGCGCTGATACTCTCCTTCAAGAAAAAAAATACGATGATGCTATTGGTGAATACCATGAAGCATTAAAACTACTTGAACAAATGGGGTCAGGATGGGAAATCTACACATCTAATATTAAGAATACTATTTTAAACGTTCAAAAAATTAAGAATTCACAATTTAAAAAACAATACGATCTTCAGCAGAAATTGGAAAAGAGAGAAAAAGCTGAACTTGAGTTTCAAAATCAAATTGTTAATCTTTTAGACAAGGAACGCAAACAAATTGAAAAAAAGGAGATTTTGCTAAAAGACAGGGAAAAAGAATTACAATTTTTCGAACAGCGGAAGAAAGATGCCTTCAAATTTTTAGATTCAGCTGTCAATTATGTGAAAAAAGGAGATTATGAGAATGCCATAATAGCATATCAAAATGCAGGAAACATCTTTGCAGAGATTCAATGGAGAGATGAGATTTCAGTAATCGAAAGTTCAATTCTAGAAGTTGAGGAATTGCAAAGAAGTAGGAAAATCAACGAGCAAAAAAAGATGAAAGAAGCCCTCGAAAGAGAGAGAGCAGATGAAGCTTTCCAAATGCAAATTTCTCAATATTTAAAACAAGAACGTGAAAAAATTAAGAAAAGGGAAGTTGAATTAAGAGAGAGAGAAGAAGAATTAAGATATCGTGAGGAAAGAAGGGATGCTGGATTTAAATTACTAGAACAAGCAAAAGAAGAAGTTTCTAAAGGAAACTATGATAAAGCGATAGACATATTACAATATTCAATAACCTTTTTTGTTGAGGCACAATGGGGAGAGGAAATTAATTTAATTCAAAACTCAATTATAGAAATTGAAAACAAAACACGGGAAGCGGATATACAGGAACAAATTAAAATGCAGACTGAAATTGAAAGAGAAAAGCAGGACAGATTATTTCAAAATCAAATTGCTAAGGAAATAAAGATTAAAAAAGAAAACATAAAACAAAGAGAGATTATTCTCAGAGAAAGAGAGCAGGAAATTGCTTATCGAGAAGAAAAGAAAAAAGAAGCGTTCAGTTTATTAGAGAATGCTCAAAAATTGGTTTCCCTCAGAAAATATGATGAAGTTCTTGAGATTTATCATAATGTTATTAGTATTTTTGCTCAAATACAGTGGGTAGATGAAATACCAATTATAAAGCAAGGAATACAAGATATTGAGCAGAAGAAGAGAGACAATATGTTATTTGAACAGAAGAGAATGCAGAATGCGATTAAAAAAGAGGCATTGGAAAAAGCTTTTCTTGAACAATTAAAATATCAGAGGGAAAGAGAAGCAAAGGATGTATTAATGGAATCTAAAAATTTAGAAAAAGAAAAAGCGGTTTCTGCTCAATACTTAGCTCAACAAAGAGAAGCCTTTAAGATGATAGAGGCAGGAGAAGCATTCCTCCAGGAAGAAAATTATGATAAAGCAACTATAAATTATCAAGAAGCTAAAGAACTATTGGAAAATATTGGGTGGAGTTCACACTATTTAAAAATCCTGAATGATACGATTGATAATATACTAGAAAGGAAATTGGAGAAAGAAAATGAAAACCAAACAGAATATGAATTAGCCTTAAAACGCCAAAAAGGAGAAGAACAATTTCAGTCTAAAATCACAGATTATTTAAAAAAGGAACAAGAAAAAATTAATTTAAAAGAAATCCAATTACAAAAAAGGGAAAGGGAACTATCCAATATTGAATCTCGTAAATTAGAAGCATTTGAAATTATGGATGATGCAGAAGAATTATTGAATCAAGGTAAATATGACCAATGTCTAGATAAATATAGACAATCGGAATTAATTTTGAATCAAATTGGTTTTCCAACTGGAACTCTTCAAGAATTTATCCAAAAAGTCGAAGAAAAAAGAAAAGCGCAGGAGTTAAAAAAAATATCTCAAATGGAAATGAATATACGGAAAGAACAGGAGGATTTATTATTTCAACAACAGATTGTAGAAAAAGTAAAACTAGAGCAGCTTAAAATGCTTGAAAAGCAAGAAAAGTTAAAGGAACAGGAAAAAAATAGAATAATCGAGGAAGAAAAGAGAGAAAAGGCATTTAATATGTTGGAGAAAGCTCAATCACACTTAGAAAAGGGAGAATTTGATGAATCAATTGACTTATATCATGATGTTATTAATATTTTTCAGGAAATTAGTTGGGTTGATGAAATTCAAACACTTAAAGATTCGATTAATGTGGTTGAAGCAAAGAAACGTGAGGCTGAAATTGAAAAACAGAAAAAATTTGAAGAAGCATTGGAACAAGAAAAGTTGGAAAAAGCTTTTCAAGGGCAAGTTCTAAATGAAATGAAAATCCAACAAGAAAATTTTAAGCACAAAGAAATAACACTACGAAAAAGAGAAAAAGAACTTGGGTATCGTGAAAATCAAAAAGAAAATGCCTTTAAACTATTAGATGATGCCCAAAATTTTCTTTCACAATCTAATTACGATAGAGCAATAGAGAAATACTATGAAGTAGCAAACATTTTTGCTCAAATTCAATGGAATGATGAAATTCCTATCATTCAGCAGGCAATCTTGAATATTCAAAATCAGAAAAAAGAAAATGATTTGCAAAAACAAAAATCATTAGAAAAGACGATTGAAAATGAAAGAGCTCATAACGATTTCATAGAAAAAATTAATCTTCAAAAACAACAAGAAAAAGAATTGGCATTAAAAGATATTAAAATCAGAGAAAGGAAGGACCTTATATCTGTTCAAAATCTAATTAAACAAAAAGACGCATTTAAACTGATTGAAATGGGGGAAGATTTACTTCAACAGAATGATTTTAATGGTGCTTTAAACAAATACGATAATGCTATTACGATTTTGACTAATATCGGATGGACGAGTGATTATACCAAATTAGTGTATGAAACCATGAATACGATTAAGACTCGAAAGAGAGAGCTAGAAAAGAAGAATGAATTTGATCAGAAAATGTCAGAAGAAATAAAAGCAAGAGAGTTAGATTTCCAGAAAAAAATAATCAGCTACACGCAAAAGGAGAAAGAAAGATTACAAAAAAGACAAATTGAAATTCAAAAACAAGAAAATTTAGCTAAGATTTTTGAACAAAAAAGAGAAGAAGCATTTGTAATAATGGACAAAGCTGAAAAAAGTTTAAAAGCAGGTCAATATGAAGATGCCATGCACAAATATCGTGATGCTGAATTAATTTTGAACGAAATTGGATTCCCAACCAAATCAGTAAGAGAAATGATATATAAAATTCAAGAGAAAAATAAGGAATCTATTGTTAAGCAACAAAAGCAATTGGAAATGATTCTTAAAAGTGAACGTGATGAAAGAGAGTTTCAACAAAAAATCCAAGACCAGTTAAAAATTGATGAGATGAAAGCTAAAACCAAAGGAGTTGAAATAGAACAACAAAGAGAAAAAATTCAGTATAATGAGGAAAGAAGAGATAAAGCATTTGATCTGCTTCAGGAAGCTGAAATTTATTTGAATCAGGCACAATATGACAAAGCATTAGATTATTATTATTCTGCAGAGATAATCCTTAATGAAATAAGATTTCCTACCGATATAGTAAGAGAAATGATTCTGAAGGTTCAAGACCGAAAACGAGAATATTTAGGACAAAAACAAAGAGATCTTGAATTAAAACTAGAGAAAGAAAAGGAAGAATGGAAATTGCAGCAAAAAATTGCTGAAGATGCATTGAAAGAAAAAGATAGATTGGCTACAAAGCAAATATCATTAGAAAAAATTGAACAAAGAAAACTATCAATAGAACAGAGAAGAAAAGAAGCCTTTAAAATTTTAGATGAAGCTGAAGAATTCCTAAAACAACAACAATACAATAAATCAATTGAAGCCTACAGGCGAGCTGAATTTATTTTAAATGAAATTCAATTTCCCACTGAAAATATCAATAATATGGTTATTAGAGTAAAAAAAATTATGAAGGATAAAGAGGAGATGGAAGAGCTAAGATTTCAAAGAGAAATGGAAAACATTCAGGAAGAAAAAGATTTACAATTATTAATTGAAGAAAGACAACGTCAAGAAAGAGAAAAGAAAAAAGCACAACAATTAGCAATTCAAGAAAGAGAGAGATTTATAAAAGAACAGATGGATATAAGAGAATCCGCTTATGGATTTTTAGAAGAAGCAGGAAAATACCTTAAACAGTCTATACCTGATTATGAGAAAGCTATTTCCTTATATATTCTAGCTAGGAATATTTTGGCGGAGAATATTGGCTGGGAACCAGAGATCAATAATTTAAATGCTTTAATAAAAGACCTACAACAAGAGCAATCCAGCTATTTTGAAAAGAAACAATTAGAAGAAGCTACACGGATACAAAGACAGAAAGATTATGAAACATTCCAAGAAGAAGTTAGATTAAGAAGATTAGAACAAGAAAAGCTAAAGCGAGAACAAGAACGACAATATAGAGAATTAATATTAAGCAAACAGCGTTCAGACCAAATCAGAGATGAAGGGTTAAAATTAATCGATGAGGGAAAAAAATGGACAGCTTATCATAATTTTGAAAGAGCAGATGAGAATTTTCAACAAGCTATCCAAAAATTTAAAGAAATAGGTTGGCATGAAGAAGTCAAGTATATTGAAGCTGAACGCAATAACATGAAAATTTTAGAAGAGAGAGTTAAGTCAGAGGAATCAAGAATAAATATTATTCAAGAGCAGTTAGAGAAACAAAGAAAAAGAGAAGTAGAAAAAATCAAAGTTGAAGAACAAATCATAAAAGAAAACATTGGTGAGATTCATCAATCAGCAGACGAAATCATGAATTTAATTGAGGAAAGGAGGAAACAACAAAAAAAGGTTGAAAAAGAAGAAAAACTAAAGATTAAAGAGGAAGCTAAAGATTTTCGTGGAAAAGTAGGGGAATTAATAAAAATTAAGGAAGAACTCATCCAAGAGTTAGAAAAGAAAGAAAAAGAGGAGTTAAAATTTAAAGAAAAAACACAAATGGCAAAAGAAAGAGAGGAAGTAGCAAATCTCAAGAGAATGATTAAAGAGGCGGGAGAAAAGAAGAAGAAATAAAAGAACTTTCCCTTTACTTATTGATTTAATAGTTTTTTTAAAATTAGTTTTAAATATTATTATATCCTTATTCTCTAAATTACCAACTGAAAGAGTTTAAATTTTGGAAATTAAATTATTATAGTATATTTAGCTTAATAGTGGTTTTTTGAATGATACAAAAAATTGAAGATATAGTAAAATCCCGGATGTATGCAAGACAACAACTCATTGATGGTTGGGATCAAGAAATTATTTCGAATGGATGCATAATGATTGTTGGTATTGGGGCTCTAGGTTGTGAAATTGCCAAGGATTTTGCACTTATGGGAATAGGCAAACTTATTTTGATTGATTTAGATACAATTGAGACTTCAAATCTATCAAGACAGATGCTTTTTCGCTCTGGAGATGAAGGACGACCAAAAGCAGAAGTTGCAGCTGAACGACTGAAAGAGATGAATCCTTATGTAGAAATAGATTTCTATTTTGAAAAACTGCAAAAATTACCTATGTCTGTCTATGAAGAATCAGATGTTGTTATTGCGGCTTTAGATAACTTCAATGCTAGATTGGATTTGAATAAAATTTGCCTTAGAATGAAAAAACCAATGGTAGAAGGTGGAACTGTTGGATTTGAAGGACATGTACAGATTGTAATACCTGAAGATTCAGGAATTAAATACAAAAACCGAAAGAGAGAAATTGAGAAAGTAGTAGAAACTCGACTATGGGAAATTAGTGATATGGAATATCCCGATTATTTTAAAGCATTAACAAGGATTGAGGAGTTGGAAGAGGAAATTGAACAAATTAAGGAGGAGCATATAAATCCGATTATTAATAAAATTAGGAAAGAAATTGAGATCGTATTTGATTGGAAATATGCTCCTGAAATATTAGATCAGACTCCCTGTTATAGGTGTTTAGTTCCGATTCCTCCTGCTGATGATAAATTAGTTGCTGCATGTACTCTTAAAGGTTTACCTCGTAATAGAAATCATTGCGTGATAAAAGCTGAGGTAGAATTTGAGAAAAAATATGGTCATAAGCCCGACCTTAATTTAAATGATGAAGTGATTAAGTTAAAAGAAATTGCTCAGGATGAATTGGAAAAATTAAGGGAAAGAGTTTTTAAAGAAAACGTAGCTGACGAAGAAAGAGAATCCCTAACTGAAAAGGAAATTGAAGAATGGAAGGTAAATATCAAGGAAACCTTTGGTCCAGATTATAAATTTGAAGAAATGGAAAACATCCTTGGAAATAAAATTGCCGCAATCCAAACAGTTAGCTCTATAATCTCTAGCATTGAATCACAGGAGGCTCTTAAACTTTTGTTCAGGGTTAAGGGAAGAAACATTGGTGATCCAATGGAACCCCCATATGTTAATTACAATGGAATATATGGTCAATTTGATCATTTGCATATTCTTAAAAGAGAAGATTGCCTTGCTTGTGGTAAAATTGAAGGTGAAGAAAACGTTCAAATTGTTGTACCCTTTGATGCAGATATCAATTACATTTTTAAAGCTATGGAAATTTCAGAATATAAATTAGATCCGGAGCTATGGATGATTACTAATCCTATGACAAAGGAAATTTATTGGAATCCTTACATGCCTTCATTAAGAGATCCTAATATCAAGTTAACTTCTTTAAAAATAAAAAGCAATGATATTTTAACCTTAACTCCACTTGGAAAGGCTTTAGCAGAATCAGAAATAAGAAAATATAATGTTGTAGTTGCTTTTATGTAATAATTATTTAACTTTTATATTTGTCTATAATAAAGAACTTTATAACCAATTCTATGAAAGGGGCATGTTTCTATACAAACTGAACATCCTGTTGTTTTATAGAAATATTCAAAGCACTTTTCACTATTAATACGCGTAATTGTTCCGTTTTGATTTTGAATAGGGATATCCAAAATTGCATCAACAGGGCAAGCATTTAAGCATTTTCGGCATCTTTGACAAAAACTAGAAATTTCTAATTTTTCGTCTTTAGTTTGGGGTAAGGGAGCAGCATTGATAGTGATTATAGATAAACGTTGTCTAGGACCGAATTTTTTTGTAATTAAAAGCCCCTGCCTACCTATTTCCCCAAGCTTTGCTTTTACAGCCATAGCAGGATAAAGAATTGGACCCCCTAATGGGTGACAAGCAATTACTCTAAATCCCTTAGATCGTATGAAATCTGCTAAAAAATTTGTAGCTTCTCCCAATTCTGCATAAATCCTTAAAGACTCTAATCCTGCAGGAGGATCTGGGGCACAATTGATAGCATCGTAATCCATTTCCATTCCTAATACGATCCCATTCGAGTATAAAAATTCAATTCCTCCCACATAATCTTTTTCGAATATTAAGTTTTCATCGATAGATGCAAAACCAATAAGATCAATACTTAATGAATTTGCCTTTTCAATAACCTCGTTCCAAAATTCATTTGATGCTTCTTGAATCTCACTAGCGGGACTTTCCATTTCTTTTTGATAATCTCTTCTTGCTTTTTGAATGCTTAAAAACATCTTAGGTATAATTTTTGATGCTTTATTGATTAGATCGTCTTTAAATAAAGAGATATCAAATTTAGTTTGATCGATATATTTGGTTTTCAATCCTTTCGATTTTTTAAGCAATCTTTTCACCATTGACTTAGATGTCTTCTTTAATAGTATTATTTTTAAAAATATTTATATTATAAAATAACTACAGAGATGAGAAATCAATAGAAAGATGTTTTATAATAATTCATTCAATGGGGGAATCAATATCTTGAAAAAGAAAAATAGAATAGAAAAATTAATAAATTCTTTTAGTCCATTGCATATTTTTTAGTCCAAGCGCTTGCTTTTGCCTCGAACTTTTTCTGAGCTCGAAAATATTGCTCACCAGCTTCATGATTTAATGGATCCCCAGGATTAAAGAAAGGTGGTTCAACATGCATCATTCCTTTCAATGCTTCGATAATATTAGTAAGAGTTTTGCTAGGTGTCCAACCACTTGCTCCAGTTGAAGCATCTACTTTTCCAACTAAATCAGGATTGATTAAATCTAAGCAGATATTAAGTTTACCAGGAGGAATTGAAGAGTCTATATTCGGATGCCACATCAATGTCACCGCGTATGCATAAGGTGGTGCGAAAGGATAGTTATCAGGAAATTTTATTTCAAACACAAATTTTCCATCTGCATATGGTGTTCCCTTTTTTCCTATGATTGTAAGACGTAGATGATCAATACTTCTACCCCATGGTTCTAAAATAACAGAAGCATCGTTTTTATAAGCCTCAATTGCTTCAGTATAGTCAGTTTCTTCTCTGATGGTTCTCACCTTTAAAAAATTTCACGTATTAAGTTTTCTTATATTAGTATAATTTTATAAAAATATATATTATAGTATTAAAATTTTTCACAACAAAAGTACTTTAGCTTTTTTTATTGGGAAATTTTTCTTTTAATATTTTATATGGTTAACAAATTTAATAGTTTTCATTAGAATAAGGGAGAATTTTGGGAGTTAAAAAAAATAATAAGGTGATCTTTTTTTTCTAACTATAGATTTGTCGGAAAAACATAAAAAATATATTAATTCCTTTACTATTAATTTTTAAAATTATCCCCTCCCTAACTCAGTGGTCAGAGTGCTCGGCTGTAGATAATATCGCGTACTAAAGCATATAGCTAATGAAGTTACGTCAGCCGAAACCGAGATTATTGGCAATATTCTGCCAAATCGGGAACGGTCCCCGGCTCAAATCCGGGGGGAGGGACCACCTAATTTTTGAACATTATTGTTTTCAGTTTTAATCTTCAAAAAATTATTATTTTGGTAATCATTTTTTAACACTAGAGATTGATACACTCAAATGGAATATTATTAACGAGAATTGACGGAAAATGAATGAAAGCAACAAAGAGTTCGAAAAGCATGAATTGGATAAAATACGAATGCGGAAAATGAAGGCGATGATTGAGGCTAAAAAAAGACAAGACGCTGCGAAAGAGAGAGTCGTTTCAATTTCAGATAAATTAGATTTTATTCTACAAGTAGTTTTAGCTCCAGAAGCGTACAGCTATTTAAATAAAATAAAGAATAATGAACCATATGTTTACCAATTTATTTATAATGAACTAATTAGTGCTGATGTAATACAAAATATAGATTATTTAATCGCTATTGTCCGACAACAAGGTGGAGTACCTAGAAAAATTCCCCTTGACATTTTGCTGCATTTAGAACGTAAGGCAAAGGGAATCAAGAGTAAAATTCAGGTTAAACGTGGTGACGATCTGATGGATCTAGGTTCATTTTTAACAAAAGATTAAAAATGTTATTGTTCTCTTCCTGAGATTATAGCTACTACTTCACATTCATTATTAGGGAGAGAATTAGCGGAAATATCAAAAAATTGGAACGCAAAAGGCCTACCAAAAATTTGTTCAACAATATAACTGAATGAACTTATCGCAAATATAAACACTCTTTTCAAAATTGATTCCGTCGTACCCTGAATATTTAGCTCCTTCATTACTTCTTCAACCACTCTTATTTCATTCGAATTATAATGATACTTAAAGACCAATTTAAAATCCACAGGTGTTGGTGCTTCTGGATCTTCGAAGGAAAGGCCTCTTTTTCGAAAGTGGAAAAATGTGTTTAAATAAAAGGAAAAAACCTCATTATGATGATCTTTTAAAAGATGTGAAATTCTTGCCCGATCCTTATATATTGGCCAATATCCTTTCATTAGATCTAACAATCTCGGATAATTTTTGTACTTATTTTCGCTTTCCTTTTTCAGGTAATTTAATAATTGATTCTTAAGGGGTTTAAATTCTGATTTTTGACCTACCCGAGTTATGAATTTTCGAAAGGAAAGACTCATTGGTTTGAGCTAGAAATTAATTTTATATGTATTCTATACAAAGATATTTATTTTTTCCTATGATATTTTGATAATACAAATTCTCTTAAATATTACTGCTTTTTTTCGGATTTTATTAACTATGGTGCAACCTTGCTTTATTTAGGTTATAAATTATTTTTAAAAAGAATTAATAGTATTTTAGATTTTTATCACTATCATGGTGGATAAAGTTGGATTAATTTACTCTGAGGAATACCTGAACTATAATTTTGGGGGAGATCATCCCTTTAGACCACTTAGGCTTAAATTAACTTATAGTCTGATGGAGAAATTATTATTGTTGGAAAATGAACGTCTTGAGATCTTTAAACCTCGATTAGCAACAAGAGAAGAATTAGAACGTGCTCATTCACCTAAATATATTGATATCGTTAAGAATTTAAGTAATAATCCAGATGATAGAGAAATTCCACCTTACATATATGGTCTAGGTCCCGGGGATAACCCTATCTTTAAGGGTATGTATGAAGCTGCAGCTTTAGTTTCGGGAGGAACTATCATTGCTGCTGATAAAGTTTGGAATGATGAAGATTTCAAAGCTACTTTTAACATTGCGGGAGGACTTCACCATGCTGGGAGAGAAAAAGCGTCGGGGTTTTGCATTTTTAATGATATCGCAGTAGCTATCCATTATTTGAAAACTCTAAAAAAGGATATTAAAATTGCATATGTAGACGTTGATTGTCACCACGGAGATGGCGTTCAATGGTTGTTCTATGATGATCCAAATGTACTAACTATATCTTATCATCAAGATGGACGATTTCTTTTTCCAGGGACGGGATTTATCGATGAGCGTGGGGAAGGGGAAGGAGTAGGTTATTCGATCAATTTTCCTCTTGTACCTGGAACAAATAACAAAACTTTTATTAAATTATTTAGGAAAACCACACCGAAAATATTGGAAGCATATCAACCCGATATTTTAATAAGCCAACTAGGAGTAGATACTTATTTTGATGACCCCTTAACGGATATGGGGTTTTCATTATCTGTCTACAAAGACATAGCTCAAACCTTAAAAACATCTGTGCGTGAATATTGCCAAAATAAGTGGGTGGCAGTTGGAGGAGGAGGATATTTAATGACTGTTGTACCGCGAGCATGGTCTATATTTTTAGCAAAAATGCTTGATGTCGATTTGCCTAATGAATTACCCGATAGCTGGATCGAAGAAGTTAAAAAAAATGTGCCATATGAAGACACCCCATATTTATTATGGGATAGAGGTGAAAAAGTCGATGTTCAAATGCTCAAGAACCCAGAAATTGCAAAGAAGATAATTGATTATACCAATTCATTAATAGAATATTCAAATGAAAATTTTCTCACCTATTTAAGTAAAGATTAAAACAATTTATTAATACTTTATAAATTATTTTAAGTTTTTCAAAAAAGTTTTCAGAATTTTTTAAAAATTTTAGGATATTATTGAAATTTTCAATTTTTTCACACGACAAAAAGGAAATTTTTAAATAGTAGAAAAATTCAACATATATTGTTCAAATAAAAGATCGGAAGACCATGAAACGACAATATATTCTTATACCTAAAGTCGAGCAATCGGCTAAATACCTCAACCCTTAACCCTGTTATTAGATAAATTACGTCTCCTCTTTTTATTTTTAAGATTCATGGTTTCCGATTTTTTGCTTTTTCTATTTTATTTAATAGAAATCAAAATTACATATTATTTCCTCTGTTATATAAAAATACTCATATGCCTATCGACATTTTAAATAACTTGATGATTAAAAATATTTATTAAATCTTAACCTATTAATTATTAAGGATTATCAATATTGACGATTTAAGTTGAGAATGGGAATGAGTGAGGATCTAATAAAAGTAAAATTAAGTACAGGAACAGAAATAGAATTTGATGAAAAGGCGCCAACAACGCTTTTTGAAATTATAATTAGTGATATTTTAATACCAAAATATAAGGAAAATGCAGACTGGAACTTAAGTTTAAATATTATTATTGAGGAAATGAACAAGCTTATTATAAAACATGATCTAAATCCTAAATTAAAATTAGGGTTACTTAATAACGTAGAGCGACATTTAGATAAAGATATTGAGGAACTTACAGGTGTGGACAAAATTGAAATATTATTTTTAAATATGGATGATTATGTTGAAGATATTAGGACTTTAATCCTTTCAGGAAGGGATAAGGAGGAAATACGTACAGATATGGCAAATTTAGTAATGCCTTTAACACTTTTCGAGTTGGCGGAACTTTTTATTTATCTAGGGAAAAGAACATTTTTAAAATGAAAGAAATGAGTTTTATCTCATTTTTTATATAATCTTTCATCAAAAACAAACTTAATTTAATTTTGCCAAATTAGCAGATCTATAAAGATAATCATAATAATATAAAGAAGCAGGTCCAAAAGCTACGTGGTCAGTTGCAACACCAAAATATGACATTTTTTCTGGGAAGAAGCTCTCAGAAAGGATAATAAATGCATCTTCTCCCTCATCAACAATTACAGCACTGCCAAAAATTTGATCTCGCCATCTAATTTCACAAATAGAATTATAATCTTCAAGGATAGGTTGAAAATCCTTATCTTCTAAAGCTTTAGCCTCAACAAGTAATCTCAAATCAGTGACTCCCCGAGCTCGAGCTTTTTTTATATCATCATAAAAAACTTTCAAAAAATCTAATTTTGTGGAAACCAAATAAATTGAAGTTTTAGCAATATTTATGAGAGATAATGCTTTATTGATGCAAACATCTCTACCTCGATGAATATATAATGCAATCTTTATGGGTGTATCATGAGATTGATAAATCGGGTTTAATGTATGAATAATTTTATTTGAGTGGTCATTGAAATTGTCATTATACTGTTTTTTAGCTATAACTAAAGCTTCATCAGGGCTCTTGGCAAAATAACGGGAAGGTCTCGATTCTTCTTCTTTTATTATCCACATTTTTTCTTTATCTAGTTGAGTAAGAATGTTGTATATTCTTGAATATGGAACCCCCGAAGCTTCGGAAAGCTCTCTTGCATCCATAGGTCCCTTACTGATAAGAGTAAGATAAATAGAGATCTCATAATCTGTAAGTCCAATTGCTCTTAAAGAATCCTTGACATTATCTGGAATTTCGTTTGACATGAAAATACTGTTTTCTCAATTATAATGAATTGAATAATCTTTCTAATAATATTATTATTGCTATGATTTCTTTTAAAACTAATTAGTATTATTTTCCCTATGGATCAAAAGGGTAAGGCTGTATAGTAGACTTATAAATGTATATGAATAACGATGAAGTAAATACTAAAAAAATGTACTAAGTTTTCAAAGACTTTTATAATATTTTATAAAGACAAATTTGGATATTTTATAAGAGACTGATCAAAGGTGACGATGCGATGTTAATTATCCCCGTAACTAAATAGAGAATTCTCCATGATGATGCAGGATAATAAGTTCCAAGAGCCCCAAATAAGCTTGCTGAAACAATTATCCAGATTATTGAGATTACTGCGAATGCTTGCCTAGATAATGTTCTTTCAGTTCTTTCCCTTAATATATCTGATGTTAGCTTAATCAAACATGGAGTAAGATACGCAACAGATATACCCATTAAAATGAAATAAAGATTAAACCACTCTAATCGAAATGTGAAGCTGATATAGACACAACAAAATCCAATTAATACTACAAAAAAAGTCATGATTGGTTTTATAACGATTTTATTAATGAAATTTATCGAAACAACGAGAAGAATCATAAATATTATGAAAGCAATCGCTATTCCGTTGGTGAATGTTGAAGAAGCAACGAAGAATGAGAAATAAGACTCAAACGTACTATAGTTATACCATATCGCGAAGTTATAATAGATTCCAGAATATATGCTTGCTAGAAATAAAATTGGAATTCCCAATTTAAGTATAGTTTGTTTTACCATATTAAGCAATTTAATATAAACTCTATAAAAAAGTTTTTTTTTTAGTGTATGAGATTTTTAAATATTAGGATTAATAGATTTTTTTTAAACAGAATAATTAAAATTGAGATTAGTTTGGTTTGTGATATTCTAATCAGCTCAAATTTGGATTTGAAATAATTAGATCAATTGCTTTTTTATTGATAAATTTTATATTATACAGTACAAAATATTTATTATGTTAAATAAATCAAAAATAAATATTTCAGTGATACTTTTAGCTATTGGTATTGGGTTAATACCAACGGGCTTTATTGCAAATGGATTTGTTAGAGAACAAGTTAGAGCAAATTTACCAAGTACTCTTTTGCATATTCAAGATGAAGCCATATCGGATATTGAAGCCCAATATCTTGGCTTAGGAATTACAGAAGTTTTACCAGTGATTAAAACAGAACAAACTTTAAATATAAAAGATGAAATCGTAGAAGTCGAATTTATACCAAGTACTCTTCTATATCTTAAAAATTTAGCAGAACCATTGTTTTTAGAAAGACGAAATGGATCCATGACAGCTGAGATTATTAGTGATAGTCTTGATATTGTGTACAATGATATTCTTGACAATATTAATGGTCCGTTATCAGCACAGATCATTAATGATACTTTATGGCAGGTTATGAATTTAAATTCAACGAATTCGTCAGTTACTAGGGATTTATTCTTTAATAATTATACGTTTCAAGCGGACTATCTTACTTTCATTAATGGTACTGCTATTCGAGGTGTTTCTGAATACATTACTGATCGAGTTGACTCACTTAACTTTTCGTTGACCGCCCAAGAAAGATTATTGGATGGATATCTCACTTATCCTGGCTTAATTGAGGACGTCGAAAATGGAACGGGAATTCTAGAATTTATGGAATTATATGAAAATGCAACTAATAAACCCGCGATAATGAATGATACAATCCTAAATTATAATGCAACTTGGAGTCAACTCACATCCGTTGCAGACTATGTGTCTCTTTACTTATGGGATATTATTATTCCACAAACCTGGAATAATACTATTTCACCATCTAAATATGCCAATGATAGATCTAAAGAACTTTTCTTCAATGATGAGAGTTGGTCAATTACTACTAAAAACCTTACTCCTATTGAAGGATTTTCAGAATATGGAACGGGAGGAACTAGCAACCTTAGCTATAGTGTACTAGCTCAAAAAAGAATTTTAACTGGAACTGCAAATATTCCAGGAATATTAAATAATATCCTTTTAGGTGAAGGTGTGAGGGATTATTTAGAATATTTTTCAGAAACCTCAGGAAATGCAACTATGCAAGCCGAATACAATGCTACATATTACCAGTTAAGCAACCTCACTACTTATTTAACTGACTATATGATGGATGTTGTAATTCCCGCTCAATTGGCTTTGGAGGGATTAACTCTACAGTCTGCCGCATTATTAGACTTTTACGAACAATGGGCTAATGCGACAATTTATACAGATGGTGTCCAGATAAATGAATTGAGTAAGGATATTGGAGATCTGCTTAAGGCTAGAAGTGCTGCTATTAGAATCAGAGATGCAATTAATTTACTTTCTCCAACATATAATTCAACAATAGCTAGGGACCTGTTCTTTAACAGTTATACATTCCAGATTAACTATTCTACTTCAATAAGGGGAATATCTGAGTATTATTCTGGTAGAACTTATAGTCTAAATTTCTCAGCTACTGCCATAGATAGATTATTAGATGGACATGAAGATTATCCTGGAATATTCACATCTATCGGTTCCGGCTTTGGTTTACTAAATTGGTTAGATTTCTTTGATTCTGCGTATTCTGATATCGGTACTAATAGAACATTGATGCAAAATGTATATAATGCTACGTGGGGGACTCAACTTTTACCTTTTGGTCAATACCTCGAATCCTATCTCTTAGGCACAATAATTGGAGCAATTGCTCAAACAGGTCTAGAAGCAGGGTTACCAACATCCACCAACATAATTTATAATACCGTATTGGATCTCTGGGATCCAATGAATTCAAATGCTATAGTAAATGATACAGGTATTTTGAAATGGTATATGGCTGCTAATGGGAATCAAACTGTTCAAGATCAATTAAATGCAACCTTTAATTTATCACAAGATCAATTTAATGCTTTGTATGCATGGTTAATTACAAAAGCTAAAAATACACTTACTCCTACTGTCTTTATTATTCAACAACCTCTTGGAATTAGATTGACCACAGGGGAATATGCTGGTATATTGTTTTTAGAACAATGGGCCAATGGTACAGTTATACCCAGTGGAATTGAAATTTTAGCTGGACAAAAAGGTCTTGAAGTAGGAATTCCAATTCAATCGAACATATCATACAACACAGCATTAGCATTATTTGATACCGATAATTCTTCTTCATTCATTGATAACTATGGAATATTGAAATGGATAGATGCATATAATGGAGATACGGTGGCAAAAAATGATTTAACTTTGCTATTTGGTTTGGATTCGACTCAGATGGATATGATTCTTACATGGTTATTCGATTCATTTAGAGTTAATGTTGTTCCGAATATAGTGTTGGATTTAATTGAACAGACAACTCTAGATTTAGCAGAATATGAATTTCATCGTCAATGGGCTAATGGAACATTATTTATTAATGGTATTGATCTTGACCCGGCTTTTGGTTTAAGTTCTATTACGGATTGGGAAATAGGTATTCCTACAGATAGCAAGATAGTTCGAAGTACTTCAGAGGCATTATGGAATATTAATAATCCTTATTCTCTTGTTAACGAAAAAGGAAACGGTTTATGGTTTATGGCTACGATCAGTAAGGACGCATATGATGCATTGAAAGGATACCACGGGTTGGATGATACTCAAATGAATGCAATTATTATGTGGTTTCAAACCATGAATGAGGATTATTCCTTACCTCATTTGAAAGAAAAATTAAATCTACCGATGGATGTATACACCTACGCAAATGCAATATACATTGGTTTTTTAATTGGTGGAATCATTTTTGTTGCATTAGGGGCAGCCAGTATCATATTATTCTACTTATCTAAAAGGAGATAATGGAAATTATTTACATTTTTTCTTATTCCTAATTTTTTTGTTTTAAATCTTGTTGATATAGAATCAAGTTAATCTAAGATGGAAAGAAAGGTTTTCATCACAATTTAATAAATTATTAATAAGTTGATATATGTGAATACTACTTTTTAGACATTATTTTTTGCGTATTTAATAAATATGAGCGAATTTAATAAACAATTCATCAAATTTAATAATTAAGTTAAATTATTTCTAACATGAATAATATTAAAACTAAATTTATGGTTCAATAATATGGATATTGTCGATATAAGAATATTAGAATTATTAAAAGAAGATAGTAGAATGTCTTTTAATGATATTTCTGAAAATGTGGGTAAAACTGAAGCAACAGTTAGAAGACGTGTTAAAAAATTAAAGGATGAAGGTGTAATTAAAAAATTTACAATCGATTATTCTATTGATAATAAACCTCGAACTAGAGCCACTGTAAAAGTAGAACCTGATTTTAAGGAAATCAAGAGAATTATAAGTGAATTACTTGAAATTGAAGAAATCACAAACATATGGAGACTTTCTGGAGATTGTGGACTTTTTATGAAGGTTGAAATTGGTAGCATTGAATTGTTCAATCCGTTAATTGAGGAAAAAATATCTCAAATAAAGGGGATTAAGATTGTTGAAACATGTTTTATAACTGATGTAATTAAATAACTTCAACCTATTTCTTTTTCTTACTAATTTAAAGTGAATTTTTTCTTAAATGAAATTTATTTGTTCCCTATAATTTTAACTATCATCAATAAAAAAAAGGTATATTTATGTCATATAAATTCTCAAAGGAGGAACTCCGAGATTTACTTGTTGATTATAATGAAATCTCTCTCAGAGATCACGATTTACCTACACAGATTGAGATTTGGGATGAAACCTTACGTGATGGAGAACAAAGCCCAACTGTGTATTTAACTCTTGAGGAAAAGATACATTTAGCTAAACTGATGGATGAAATTGGAGTAAAATTAATTGCAGTTGGATTTCCTGCTGTATCAGATTCGGAAAAAAAAATTGTAAAAACAATTGTCAATGAAAATTTTAACAATTCAACGATATTAGGAATTGCCAGGCCTAGAAGGGATGATATCGATGCTTGTATAGATACAAACCTTAAAGAAATTGTGATTTTTATGCCAATTTCTGCTATTTTTAGAAAAACATTACAACAAACTGAGGAGCAACAGATAAAACAAATATCAACTGCTATGCAATATGCTAAAGATAACGGATTAAAAGTTAATTGGGTTTCTGAGGATGGAACTAGATGCGATTTCGAACATTTAAAAAATGTATTTAGTACTGTCATTGAATATGGAGCTGAAAGAATAGTACTAGGGGATACTGTAGGTGTTTTAACCCCTCAATCTACGTCCTACTTAATTAAACGCATTAAAGATGAAATAATTATTCCTTTAAAGGCTAAAACTCCAATGGGAATTCATACACATAACGATTTTGGTCTAGCTGTGGCAAATACTATAACTGGTGTTTTAGAAGGTTGTCAATATCCCCATACTTGCATTAATGGATATGGAGAGCGAGCAGGGAATGCTGCTCTAGATGAGGTAGCTACTATTCTTGAAAGATTAGGCATTAAAACGGGAATTGATTTGACTAGGATGCCAGAACTAAGTCATGTTTGTGAAAAGTATTTCGGAAAGCCATTATCACAATATAAACCTATTGTAGGAGATAATGCATTTTCACATGAAAGTGGTCTTCATATTGCGGCTATTTTAGCTCATCCACTAACATATGAGCCTATAAATCCCCACATGGTTGGAAGGAGGAGAAAATTTTATTATGGAAAGTTCTCAGGAACAAAATCAATCACTTATGCTATACATGATAAAATAAAAGTTTTAGATTTGGATATCCCAGAGGAAATAATAAGAAAAATAGTTACGGAAGTAAAGATGAAACATGAAACAACATCCAAAGAAGAGTTAAGGAAGTCATTTGATATTGTCAAGAAAGAATTGAAGAAAATGACTGAGGGTGTAAGTGATAAAGACTTTTTCGAAATTGTGAACCGGTATGCACAGCCATATATTCCAGAAGACCACCCGGTAAAGCCAAAAAATAAAGAATAGCTTTTTAATATTTCTCTTTTACTTCTCCAATAGTTTATCCAGTGTATTTATCTTTTTCTTCGTTTTCTTTATATCATTTTGTAGACTCTTTGTCCTTTTTGAATATTCCTCATCATCAATCTTACCTGATGAATGTCTTTTGCCAATAAAGTCTAATAATTCTTGAACAGAATTTAATTTTGACGTTAATCCTTCACGTTCATCTTTCAAGTCTTTCACTGATTTTGATTTTGTTTTCATTTTAGGAACAGGTTTTAAATCTGGTTCATCAACAGCTTCTCCCTCCTCTTTTACCATACTTTCTGGTTTGGGAGGTAATGCTGTAAGTTCCTTGTCATCAAATTTAAATTCTTCAGTATTTAATTTAGTTGGTTTTGAGCTCTCCTTCTCACTAACTTGAATATCATTATTAAGTACTTGAGTTTGAGAAATTGAATCAGAATTGATTTCAATAATATCACCCTCTGATTCTGTTGATTTTTCTATCAACTTATCAATTGTTGTTTTTATAGTATTAATTTGATTCTGAAATATTTTTAATAATTCAATTAATTCACTTTTTTTTGAAATTCTCATCGAAAAATCGATGTTAATTCTTCGACCTTCACTCGGAGCTGCCGAAGTTGTAACTTCAGGTTGAGCTTCTACTTCAGAACTAACGAATTCTGGTTGAGTCACCGGAATTGGGACTTCCTCTTTTGATCTTAATTCCATGCGATAATCTGATACTAACCATTTAAATATATTTAAAGAAAAAGTTGGATGATCAGAGCACTGAAATCCACCCCCAATTTTGTCTCTAAACATTTCATAGCTTCCAATACAACAGACTCTTCCATTATTTATTTCTGTTACACAGACTAGAGGACATGAAAAAGGCTCGGAAGTTTCGTTTGAATCTGCAATTGAAAAGGAGCCACTTCCCATTATTGAAAGAGAACATCCGGATCTGTAGCATAAAGTATCAATATTAGCTGTGATAGGATGAGGGATGTTAAATGTAGATATTAATGGAATATTTTCTAAACCTAAGTTATTAGATTCATCTAGAACCTGATCATTTTCAAATGCTATCCCAAATTGTTCTGAAATTTCAGATAAATTGCTCCCTCGCCCTTTATCCCCCCCTGCATGAGATAATAATAACAATCCTCCACCTGAATTTTTTACCCACTTTACAATCTGAGTGATTTCATTTGCAGTAATTCTTGAGAAATCTGGACAGACAAATACTAAAATATCGTATGGCATCAGTGATTCTTCTGTGATAGGAACTTCAAGGAAATTGTAACAGACAAACCCATTCGAGTTTAATTGATCTCGAAGTTCAGATAAATTATCATCAATTCTCCCCCTAGGTTTATGAGCTACATCAAAAGCAATATGATATGGCATGATTTCTAATTTGTATAAAATTTTGAAGGTATTTAATACTATTTTAGTCTTTCTAAAATTAATATTTAACTATATTATATAGAGATTAAACATTCTTTTATTTTTAGCTTAAGAAGTCGTGATGAAGTTTTTATTTAGGATTTACTTTTATCCCCGATAATTAAATTATCTTTACTGATATTCTCAATTCTCACATCACACCCTATAATTGAGTTACTCGTTATTATGGCTCTCAATTCTGCTCTGTCTTCAATAACACTATTATCTAAGATACAATTTTCTATGATTGAATTTTCCCCAATTGATACAAATGATCCGATAACTGAATTTGTAATTTTAGTATTTTCACCAATAAAAACGGGATTTTTTATGAATGAACGATCTACGGATATGCGAAATTTCTGAAAATCTTCTTTTTTAACCGAATTTTGTTGCAGAAGAAACTTATTTCCATTCAATAACTCTGAAGGTCTACCAAAATCAAGAATCCCCTTTTTTAACTGGACTGCAGCTATCTTAAATCCCATATCGACGAGATCTTGTAGACTTTGAGTTAAAAAAATTTCTTTTATATCTTCTGCTCTCTGATCCAGATAACCTTTAATAATTTGAAAAAGAGCAAGTGTAGCTGAATTTGAAAATGCATAAACACCGGCAATAGCTAAATTCGAAATATAATCTTTTGGCTTCTCAACAAGTTTATGTATTATATCATCATCATCAATAGTTACAACCCCGTATGAGCGCGCATCTTCTTTTGGGACCTTCATTACTGTGATAATACCATCTACGTCGGATTCGAAATAACGATACATAAAATAAGAGTATTCATCAATAGGGATCATATCTCCTAAAAAAATTAGTGCCCCTTCCCGTTTATCATGTTCCTTAGTTTTGAATTCTTGCTTTTCAAATCTTACATTTGATAAATAAACTGCTTCACCAAGCCCACCAAAAAATGGAATGCCGTCTAAATATCCTCTTGGATCTTGTTCAATAAAAGTGAGTTTAAATTTGTCATGATATTTTTTTTTCACATATTCTATGATCTGTCTTTTTTTATGGCCTACAATTAGAATCAATTCAGTAGTGGCATCAAAGGTATTACTAAATTTCTCAAGTATATGGTCTAATACTGTTTTTCCTGCAACTGTTAAAAATGCTTTGGGTTTGCTAAATGTGAATGGTCTTAATCTGGAACCAACACCTGCTATGGGGCCTATAATCTTCATACTATTTTAGTAAAGCTTAGTTAATAATATAATTTGTCGTCTTTTTTTATTTTGATCAATAATATTTTGATTTATCTTCATCAAAAACTCGCTGTAAATTCCCAAACAAAAGATTCAATCCATCGTCTTCTTTTACAGAACACGGAACTAATTCACTAGTTGATCCCATTTGGATAAAAACTTCTGAAACCAACATAGATAATTCTCTAATCAATCCCTTTTCTCTTTCATTTGTAGAATCTTCTAAAGCCTGGAAGTCCTGACTCCAATTAACAATCATTTCTATTTGATCCTCATCAATAAGATCTACTTTAGAGAGAATATTTACCTGGGAAATATTCCTAAACCGAAACTGAACAGAAGCAGCTAGAAGCAAAGTCGAAATAAAACCATTAGGCCTTAGAACAAAATTTGAATCAAATAAAAAACACACAGATCTTTGAATATCACCAAAACCTAGCGCACTGGCTATAAGTGGCCCCGTTTCTCTAAAAGCAAACAATTCGAGTTGTCCTGCTGTATCTACAATTATCCAATCCGCGTTATATTCATCAATTTCATCTTTTAAATCATCTAAATAATTCACCATTAGATCAGAGGCTAATACCATACCTCCATTTGGACCTAAACCGTATTGATCCATTACTTCTTCTAAGACAATGTAATCTCTAATATCAATATCCGGAGTATATGAAATAGCTTTCACTCCAGGATCTAAATTCATTGTAATCGCAGATGTCTCTGCATCCCTATTAATGATGTATTCTTTTAACGCCCCAGTAAGGGTACTTTTACCACTTCCTGCTGTTCCGATAATATAATTTAATAGAATTTTTTATAACCTCTATTGAATACATTACCTCTTTATATCCAATATTAGAAAATAATTAAAGATTTGGTACTTATTTAAGATAATTCTTCTCTTAGATTATTTCTCTAATTCGGTTTTTTCAAATTCTCAAGTTTGATTTCTTTTTCTTCTTGTCTTTCTTTCTCAAATCTTTTTATCTGATTATCAATGGCTTCCTTTTCTCTTTCCTGCAAAATCTCATCATCTAACATTATCATATTAAGCTCCTCCTCGGTTAATGGCTTTAAAATATCTTTAACATTAAAATCTGAATTTTTCTCGATATTTTGTTTGAAAATGGTTTTCATTTCTTGAATTACCATTAATTTACCAGAGGATATCTGTCTTTGGATTAAATTTGGACTTGGTACTCTCTTTATCCTTTCTACTCCAATACCGGAATCTCTATTTAGAAGACGAGGTGGTTGAGTATATTGAAAACTTGTTAACGATGCATTTTGAAGAGTTAAATTAAGGTTTTTTAGATGTTGTTCTATATTTTTTAAGGTATTATTACTTTCTTGAATCATGGAGATAATAGATTCATCAACAGA
>JBHLOF010000095.1:0-16033 GCA_048940805.1 Promethearchaeota archaeon | reverse complement strand
TTCGTGTATTTTTCGACTAAATTTTGAGTGAAAATTTTCCGATTATCAAATGTCTGGCCAATATAATATATGAGTCCCGCGACAAACGCCTTATAATTCAAGTTTTGGATTTGTTTGTAAGATATTTGTTGTAAGATCTTATCAGCAATTAATTGCATAGTAATTTTTCTTTTCTCATACTCAGTTCGACTCCGGAAAAACTGTTTAACTTCCACTAACGGGATACTATTAATATCTTTCTGAAAAACTACCTTAATTTTTTCTTTAATCTCATTTTCTATTTCAGAACTACTTTTTTTTTCTTGAATCATATTCTCTGTTCTTTTCACTTTCAACATCGCGTTGGTAATCATTTTTTTATTAACTTTATGTCCTAATTCCTTTGAGACATTAATAAATTCATCAATCCGAATGTTGGTGGCATCCTTTATTTCCATCCATATAATGGCGAGGAAAATTATAACCATATTTTGATAGTTATGCCTGTGATATTTATTATATCGTAAATACCGTTCTTTAATTTCTCTGTATTTTACATTATCAATAGTCAGACCGATTCCACGGCTTTTTATTAAATCAATAGTCTTCTTTTGTTCAGTAAAATCCGATTCATAATCCCTAAACCACTTTTCTAGGGTTTTCAATCGATCGTATTTTTCCTTAATCACTGGATCTTGCAATGCTCTTGAATCACTAACCCTAATTTTCCTTTCATAATCAAGCTGTGAGTCTGAATAGAAATCACTCACTGGTTTCTCAAATTCAAGGCTTTCCTCAGGAAGTAACTCTTTTTTCTTCTTTAGTTTGTAATATTCTTTAATTGAAAATCGTTTCCCACAATCTAGACAGTGATAATGGCCCTTACCTCTCTTCATATTTTTATGAAGACATACAGACTGTTCTGGTGTGGTGTTCCCGTTATCTTTCAAATAATCAACGATATTGTTTAATTGAATAAAATAGATTTGCAGAAAAAACAATAATATTAAAAATTGTTATAAATTTCAAAAACAATAATAAGTAAAAATATAATAGAATAAAAAATTTTTCTTGCTAATATGGTTGATGAGTATGGACCATAGGAAAATTGTAAAATTTCTCAAAATTATTGGCTTAATTTTTATCTGCTTATCTATTATAGAGATTGTCTTTGTAATTTTATTAAATTTTACTGAATTTGATTTAAATGGTACTCCTGTCCTTTTATCAGAATTTATTTACGGATCTAGCTACATTACATTAACAGGAACAATACTTTGGTTATTTAATATATTTGCTATAATTTTGTTCTTAATTCTTGGATTTTTTATTTTTAAAACTGCGAAAGTCAATACGATCCATGATAAATCATTAGCTAAGTTGATGATTGTAATGGGAATGATGATACTATTAGGAGCTTTTGTGAAGATGTTTTACTTTGTTATTTTAGGAAAAACCCCTGTTTCTACAGGTAGCGGAACTGTGACATTTCAAACAGCATTGTATAGCCCAGATATAACAACACTTACCCCTGCAATATTATGGATATTTTTCATGTCCGTGAATACTTATTCAATGATAATTGGGCTAATAATCACTGTCTTTGGTATTAAATGGACCCTTCAGATTGAAGCTTTAGAAGTGAAAAAAGAATAATTCAGTATCACTTTGAGAAATAAAAAAGAATTAATATTTTAACCCCTAGTTTAAGGATTCTCTATCTGAGCTTACTTTTAATCTGTTTAGCACGACTACGGAGAGTGACCTCAGTAATCTTTGCAATATCAGCTACTTTGGATTGTGTTTTTCTTATTGAACCATTTTTTGCGGCAATATAAATGCACGCGGCTGCTAAACCTTTGGGGTCTTTTCCTGTTCTCTGTAAACCATTTTTTGAAGCATCTTTTAGCATATTGATTGCATTCTTTTGAATCTGGATTGGTAAATCAAGTTCATTTCCAAACCTAAATACTAAACATTCAGCTGTGATTGGTTGATATCGAAGTCTTAATTCTGGTAACACCTCTCTAATTATCATTGCAAGACTTCTATGAACTGTTCGTCTTGGTGTCAAGGATGCTTCACACACTTCGTCTAATAATCGAGGAAAATCATGAACTCGTATAGCAGCGTATAAAGATCCTGCGATGAAACCATTTATAGAACGACCCATCGTTAATTTTTTCTTTGCAACTATACTATAAATTTTCCATGCGGTTTCTGAAATATACTCTGGTACATTAAGTTTACTTGTTAACATTTTTAATTTTGGTTTTGCTTCCCAAAAATTCCGCTCGATACTGGAAATCAGAGAATTCTGTATTTTTGATAATCGAGAGAATAATGCCTGCTCTTTAGCTCCGATACTCTTTCCCTTGCTGTCTGTCTTAGTGTTCGGGAGCATAGTTCTGGGCCCAAAGTCTCTCCAACGTGGTTCTGTTCGACGTCGTGTTTGGATCTCTTCTACAGTATATGCCCGTCTTTCATTTCCTACAAAGGTTCTTTCGAATATTAGTCCACAATTTATACAAATTTCATTACCATCTCGGGATTCGATGAAGGGATTATCGCAACAGTGAAATTGGGTAACATCGGGGTCAATTGAATCATTTCGTTTTAGATAACGTTGATATTGGTCGTTCATATCAATTCCCAAAAAATATTAAGTTAAAAGAGGATACGACTACATCGACAATAAAACCATCACGATTAATTTCATAATATGATGTGGTATGAATATATGGTATAGTTGTATATTTAAATCTATGTTTTGAATATAATTTTTTTCAGAGAATAATTCTTATTTTATCAATTTGTTCTTACAGTTTTAGCTAAAAATAGATGATAATAAAATAATTTCATTAAGAGTTTTAAAGTTTTAAAATTTTGTTTAACTAGGTTTTACTCTAAGTGTTAGTAATTTTCAATTCCCATTGTCAGTTTAATATATAAGTATACAAGTCAAAATATTAAAAAAGAGTAATTTTCTTTAAAATATATTCTGTATTCATTCAATTAAATCTATAAAAAGAAGTTACATGAAAATAGCCAGAATTAATCTAAAAACAGAAGAAGTAGTCTATGAAACCATAACAAAAGAATCTAAATATTATTTGTTAGGTGCACGCGGGCTAACTTCACAGATAATTTCTGATGAGGTACTTGCATCATGTGATCCCTTGGGAGCGGATAATAAACTTGTTTTTGCAGCGGGGCTACTTACAGGAAGTCCTTTTCCTTGTTCTGGACGTACTTCAGTTGGAGGAAAGAGCCCATTAACTAATGGCATAAAAGAAGCAAATGTTGGAGGCAGACCATCTATAATGCTTACTTCTCACGGTCTACGTGCAATAGTTTTAGAAAGATTGTCATCAACATTAAAATTGATTTTGCTTAATGATGATGGAATAAGTTTTGAATCTGCGGCTATGTTTAAAGGTTTCGGGAACTATCAGCTTCATGAAGAATTAAAGAGAAAATATGGAAAAAGAGTGGGCATATATTCAATCGGACCTGCCGGAGAACATTTAATGAAAGCTGCAACTGTTGCGGCCAATGATTTAGAGGGATATCCAAGTCGTCATGCGGCTCGAGGAGGATTAGGAGCAATAATGGGATCTAAGATGATTAAAGCAATTATTATCCAACCAAGAACAAGTTCAAAAGTATATATAGCCGATATCGATAAATTTCGAAAAGTATCAAAGCCTTTTGCTAAAGAACTTGCCGAATCAAAGAAGAATTTTTCAATTTATGGAACCCCGAATATGGTAAAAGGATTGAGTACTTATGGAGGATTGCCAACTAAAAATTTTAGGATGGGATCGTATAATGAAGCTGAAAATATTTCTGGAGAGAGACTTCATGAAATTGTAACCTCTAGGGGTGGTAAGAAACGTGTACCATGTAGTCCTACATGTGTTATTAAATGCTCTAATATAGTTGTGAATGAGAATGGGGATCATGTCACATCAAGCCTTGAGTATGAAACTATTTTTGCTAATGGATCTAATCTCCTCATCAATAACTTAGATGATATCGCACAAATTGATCATTTATGCGATGATGATGGTATTGATACTATAGAATTTGGAGTCACAATGGGTCTTGCAATGGATACAGGTAAAGTGGCATGGGGAGATGCGAAAAGAGTATTTGAAATATTAGGAGAAATCAAAAAGGGGTCAAATGTAGGCAAATTATATGGAAATGGAGTCTTTCATTTAGGAAAGATGCTTAACGTCAAACGAATTCCCCATGTGAAAGGTCAAGGAATTTCTGGATATGATCCAAGAGTTTTTAAGGCTATGAGTATAACTTATGCCACGACTCCTATGGGTGCAGATCACACTGCAGGTGCCGCCATCCCTGGAAGAGTTGCAAGTCAAACAAAAGATTATGGTGAACTTACAGAGAATAAAGGAAAAATAGATCTATCGTATGAATTGCAGATTTACACGACAGTTTTAGATTCCTTAGGTTGTTGTTATTTCATAGGACCAAGTCTTGAGAATATGGATGTTGTGAAAGGAGCCTTAAATGCAATGTATAATTTGGAATTAACCAGGGAAGATGTGATTAAAATAGGAAAGAAAATATTAAAAACTGAGTTAGAATTTAATCGAAAAGCGGGAATTTCAAAAGATCAAAATGACTTACCAGAATTTTTAAGAAATGAACCCTCTGAGCCTACAGGCTTAAAGTTTACATTTAAAGTAGAAGAATTAAACCAGTTCTGGGACAATTTATAAGAAAATTTTAATCTAATCTCCTAGAATATTAGTTATCATTTCTTTTAATTTACTTGCCAGTTGTTTATTCGCATCCCCACATGACTTTAAAATAATTTTGGCTTGATCAGCGTAAGATTTTTGTTTTTGTGTATCCCATATATCGCCTATATCCATAAGATTGTCAATTCTATCGGCAAGCTTGATGATTTTTGCTTCTTTAGACTTTGTAACAAAGTTCTCTAACCACTTGTCTTTTTTACGACCTGTAGCACCTTCAGGTTTTGTAAGTTCGATCACAATATCTCCAATCCGCTTCCCAAATTGACGCTCAATTTCGTTTAAATCTAAGTTTGTATCTTCGATAAGGTCGTGAAACAATGCAGCGATCATTAGCTCTTCATGATCAAATTCATTGAAACCGTTCGCATGTAGAATCGTTGTAATTCGAATTGGATGAACCACATATGGAATATCCATCGACTTCCGTTTAAGTGAACCGTATTTTTCAAAGGCAAATGTTATGGCATTCCAATAGTTTAAGAAATTTTTCATTTTTCTTCTCTTTTTTATATGTTCTACAGGTGAATGCAAGATCTTATAATATAATTAATTGATGCAAAAACTAGTGAATAGTTAAATATATTTACTTGACTGATATCTATTAAGTTAAGATTGAATCACCCAAATAATTTAAATACATGGATGATATCCATTAGAAAAAAGAAGGGTTCTTCTGAAAGAACAAAGAAAATAAATTCAAACAAGTCTTTGTATGCAAACTAAAATAAAGAAGAAAAAGAAAATATTATAGTTAAACTATATAATGATAATTTTTTTCAAAAATATCAAGATATTTCAAAGTGTGAATTATGGTTAAAAAAGGAGAATTAGTACCATATGAATTAATTTCACCAGGATTCGAAGGTGTTTATCAAGGTACAAAAGATAGAAGTGCACTAGATTCCTGGATGATCAACAATGATGATTTATTTATTGGGAGTGATAAATCGGGAAATCTCTATGTGAAGTATTCCTTTTGGACCTTGACTTACAAACCAGATCAATGGACAAATGAAATAAAGATTTTTAATGAAATTCAAGAGAGTCTTGGGGAATTGGACGATACTACGCGGTATATTAGGAGTGCTATCGGTAGTCTTGTGTTATGCGATCAAGGTGTACCTACAACAATTGATCAATTGCTTGATTTTATTGGTAGTCATTACTATGATGAAAAACGACTCTTTCATTTAGGTTGCTGGAGGTCCTCTGGGAAAAGATCTACTCAACCTGATTGCCAGGGATCCATGACTTATATCGAAAAAGTTATTGTTAATTTCTTAAAAGGGATGTCAATTGCGGATCAAATTAAACAACTTAACGGTTTCATGGAAGGATTTATCCGTCGATTTTATTCTTGGTTCCCATCCAGAGAGAATCTGGATGAACTACAAGAACTCCTCCTAAACCGAATATTGGTATGTTTTCCCTATCTCACCCATGGAATTGATGATCATAAAAAAATGATGAATGATGTGTTTGAAATCGGAGGAAATGGTTGGATAATAGATGAACAAATCCGAGAATTAGAGGATTTACCGCCAATTACAGGCATCAAATGGAACAAGGTTCGGAAAAATCTTAAAACAATAAACGATCTACAAAAAAAGCAAAGATTTCAAATAATTTGTTTCATCACTGGTGATTTTTTTCTTTCTGGTATGTCTACATGTCATCATAATCTTTTTCGATTTCTTGAAAATATTCTTTATAAAATCGGTACTATGACAAACAATCAGATAACCAATCGTGTTCATGGTACTGAGCGGAAACGTCTTGGAAATCTTCTTTTTGGTTATGTTTTAGGATTGAATTCATGGTTAATGAAAAAACCTGCAGATATTTTATTGTTAGATTTAGGATATCTTGATCTTGGATTTAATCCTAGAAATGAAATTTTACGCGTATATGCATATTTAGCAAATAATCGAAATCCAATAAAGGAATGGCTAGTCGGTTCAATGTGGCATCAACTTATGTTCAATGAAGTGAACCTCCCACGTACACCTGGTTTGATTAGTCACAAGGATATGTTAGAATTAGCAAATAAACATAATCTTAATTTGTTTGAATGGATGGAATCTAAAATGGATTTATAACAGCGTGAGTCAGGATCAAGTATAAGGCTAAATTAATAGAAAATAAGTTTGTTTTGACCTTCTTTTTTTCTAGTTGATGATATTATAGAAAGAAAAAATCTGAAAAAAACTAATTTATAACTCTAATTAAAAGCTACATGATTTCTCTTTCTACTTTTTATATTTCACAAGTAAATTTAGGATCATTTAATAAGACTAATCAATAAAAAAGAAAATAAAGTATAATATATATAAGATCTAATAAAACTATAATTATTTCGGAGATTTAAATGAGAATTGGGGCACATATGAGTGTTTCAGGGGGGAAATATTTAGCGTTTGAAAGGGCGAATGAACTTGAATGTGAAGCACTTCAAATCTTTGTTAGAAACGTACGTGGTTGGGCTTCAGGTCCTTTAAAAAAGGAAGAAATTAACGAATTTTTAAATAAAAAAGAAGAACTAAAGGATGAAATTTGGCCCGTAATAAGTCACAATTCATATTTGGTAAACTTGGCTACTCTAGAAAAAGAAAAACTAGAAAAATCTTACAATGCGATGTTTGACGAACTTACTAAAGTTGATCAATTGAACATAGAATATGAAAACATGCACCCTGGAGTTATTCCAATAAGTGACAAGAAGGAAATAACAAAGGATGAAGCTTTTAGCCAAATAGCAGATCAATTAAATAAGCTAATAGACGCAACAAAAACTTCGAAAACTGTTATTTTACTTGAAACAACAGCGGGTCAGGGAAAAGGTTTAGGAAATAAATTCCACCATTTTAAAACTATAATCAACAAGATCCAAAAAAAAAATCGGATTGGAATTTGTTTTGATACTGCTCACTCCTTCGCAGCGGGATATGACTTTACCACAAAAAGAAAGTATGAAGAGATGTGGAATGAGGTTGATGATATAATTGGTCTTAAGTATTTATTTGCTTTTCATTTAAATGACACCGATAAGGATTGTGGCTCTAGAGTGGATAGGCATACGCATATAGGTCAAGGAAAAATAGGAAAGGAACCATTTAGATTCTTTATCAATGATGAAAGATTCAAAGAAATGCCGGGGATTCTTGAAACTCCTAAAGGAAATGATGATAAACTCGATATAATGAATTTAAAGACTCTTAAAAGCTTAAGAAAGAGTAGTTAACTTTCTTCTATCTCAAACCAAACAGGACTCTTATCATCAACTAAACCATTATAGTTTACCAGAATTTCTTCAGCTTTATTAATATCTCGCAAGGCCTCAAATTCAATAACGTTATTTTCATAATCATAAATATATCTAACATTTGGTTCATATGAATGATTGATGAATTGACTAATACTTAACGAGATAGCATTGTTAAATTCGGGAGAGTGCTTTGGATCCTCCCAAATATAACAATAATTGTATAAAATCGTCTTAGCTATCTTTTTCCAATCTCGATTTGGTATTGGGATAACATGAGCTCTATCTATAATTGTTCCCTTTTTAATTGTTTTTTTTGCGATTACACCTTTCCCCTTTTTTGGCGAAATGAATTTTACTTCGATTAAATCATTCATAAATTTTCCCATATTATTCTATTGTAGCATGTCTGTTATCAATATCTGCTTCAGTCACGCTTAATTTATTCATTAATAATCCCCCTAATGAATCTAACACTGCTAATGTTGAAATATCAAATAAACTTGTATATGGAGCAAGGCTTTCTTGACTTGTCGCCATATCTTTAGATTTGCCTTGAATTTCAATAAAATAATCTGTGATTTTTCCAATTGTGCTTTGTGGGTTAGCACCAAATGATGCAATTTTTCCACCAATTTTCCTTGCTTCTTTTGCTATTGCAACAGTAGAAGTTGTTTCCCCACTACCACTTATTAATATTAATAAATCTTCTTTGGTATACTGATAAGTCACAGCATCAGATATAAAACATGATCGTATTCCTAAATGCATTAATCTTTGCGCAAAACATCTACCAACAAATCCGGACCGTCCTGCACCGTATACGAAGATAAATCTGTTTAGCTCATGAATTTCTAAAATAGCTTTAAATAGATTAATGATATTATCAGTTTGCGACAAATTACCATTAACTTTCACTTGATTTGCTATTTCTATTATGGTTTTTTGAAACCTATCCCGAAAATTTTCTCTAACCATTGTCAATTAACCTTATATATTACTCTTTAAATTTCTCAGGATTTACACATCTTTTCCATTCTAATAGTGTTTCTTCAGGACCTAAGCCAATCAAACGATCCCCTTCCTCAAATACAAAATCAGGCTTAAAACTATAGATCCATTTATCTTCCCGTTTCAAAGCAATAATATGGAAACCCCGTTTATATCGACTATCTTGTAATTCACTATAGGTTTTGTTTTTAAAGAAAGAATCTTCAGAAAGAGTTTCTCTTACCACTATTTCGGAAGTTTCCCTTATCGCCTGTTGTAAAATACTGTGGGGTTCAAAACCTTTAAGAATATTTTCTGCGATATGACTTGCAGCATCAGAAATAAGTTCACATGAAAAAATGATCCTCATAATTCCTGTTAGATCTCTCGGAGTTTCTAATAATTGAGCGAGATCTAACAAATCTTTTTCAAAAGCTAAGTTTAATCCATCCATGAGTTCTTCCATTTCTAATATATCCTCTGCAACTTCTTCATTTTTAAAGAATAATGCTGCTAAAGCTAATTCAATCATTGTTTCTGAGATATCAGTTATCAAGACATAGTTTTTCCTTATTTCTTCAACTTTTTCGGAAATTTCTGGATTTTCGAGGTTAATTATAAATGTTTTCGGTTCTTTCTCAATATCAAATGAAAATGGTTCATTATCGTTACATTTTGCTTTCAAATCAGCTATAGGCTGAATTTCTCCCTTTACTATTAAAATATCATTTTCTAAAACTTTTTCTTCTTTTGTAAAAAGCCATTCATTCTCTCTTCGTATCGCAATTAAATCAACGCCATGTTTAGAACGAAAATGGATATCTTTTCTCGCTTGATTTATAAATAAACAGTTCTTATTCACTACTATTTTTACTATAGGTTCTGGTACATAACTGATATCAGTAAATAATTGAATAAGATATGAGATATCACTATTGATGTATACAATTCTAGCGATGTCAGATAGAGCATCAGAAATTTTATCAATGGAATAACCCATTACAACCACTGGTTCCAGCTGTTTAACTTCCTGTAATCTCCCAGGATTGGCTTGTATTACTTGAAAATTTAATATAAATGTAAGTTCATGGATCCTTTGTTCTATTTTATATGCTTCATCTGCTAATTCTTTACTTCCAAATTTTATAGCACTATATGATAAATCAATCATTAAATCAATATTCTGTTTCATTTCTCTAATGATATCTTTTAACGATAGTGGTCTATATTTGAACTTTTTACTCAATTTGGTCATATTGTATCATTCACTCACTTTTCATATACTCTTGGTTTTATATAAAATTTATTATAAAGACGATTAAAAATAAGGGGGTAAGGAAATCAGCTAACGAGGTAATAAAAGGTATCAGAAAATTATTTGGATCCATTCCACGATTGAATAAAACTATGGCACTGATAAATGATAATATAAACATCATCGCAAAAATTAAGAAAACTATAAAACATAAAATGAGGATAATAGCAAAAGGGTTGACAATTTGAATTCCTAATGACAAACTGATGAAATATCCTAAAGATATCAAAACAAATAAACATATGAAAAGAGTTATGAATAATCCAATAAAATCCTGTTTCAATCTCTCGGATGTTTGTATTTTTGGTTGAAGTGTTCCAATATAAAGGTGAGTCGTTAGTCGTGATACAAGAACCGTGGAAATATCTCCGATTAAAGAATTTAAGGCTGGTAAGATTAGGAGCATAACAGGAATTGTATATATTATATCTTCATTGAAAGAAAGCAGTGTGCCTGAGATTAAACCCATTAAAGAAGAAATTATTACAATAATTAAAGACTCTTTAACAATCTTGAGGTAATACTTCACTTAGGGCACCCCCAACATTATAATAGTTAAAAAAAAGCAAAATACTGTTGTGAAATCATCTATTGCTGTCATGATTGGATTAACTACATTATTTGGATTTAAACCCCTTTTAAACGCAAGGTAATTCAATCCTGTCGAACAAAGAATAGAAATAGACAAAGTTAAAATTATAGAAATAAGAGGGATGGCAAAGTAAAAAGTCATAGGTAAGAGAAACAATCGAAATATCGTTAAATTTAAAATTATGGTAAATGCTCCGATACCTGTTGCCGTGATAATAGAAAGAGTGTATGTAGCTAATACATTTTCAAACCAAGATTTAAGAGAAAAACTACCAACTATGAAATCTTTCGAGGTTCTTGCAATAAATGGTCCGCTCAAATTACCTCTTAATGAAAGAAGGGCAGGAATCATTAGAATCAAAACTAAAAAACTACTAAAGGGTAGAATTAAGATGGAAAGGATTATTCCAGCTAAAATATCCCCAATAATAGATATAATTTCTGAAGGGACAGTTTCCTTGATGATCTTTCCTTTAGAATCTGGTGCTTCCATATGCCATCCTCCTCAGAATCAGTTAAAATAGAAATTTGGTTTTGAATCATTTTTTCAGTAATATTCTATGAGTTATTATATCTTAAAAGGTTTTAACTTTATTAAAGATTTAGGTGCACCTAATTTACTAAAGTAATCTTAAATAGTTGGGTTTAATTTTAGAATTAAGAGGAATTTTCACTCCAATATTAATTTTCTAATCATACAATTCTATTTCAATATGGTTCTACTTAAGAAATTTAGCTCAATTAGCTATTTTAAAACCAAATTAATTGTACCATTTATATTATGGTATCAGAAATTTTTAATTCGAAAAAATCTGTTATAGATATAAAATCTTCAAAAACTTTTCAAATAAACTTAATTATGAATAATTATATTATTAAAAGATTAATTATTCTACTATTCCTTTTATTTTTTGCAAGTAACGTAAAGCATTTTTCCGACTTTTCTAATTTACATGAAAATCGATTGAAAATAGAAGAATATAATGAAATATCTACGAATAATGGTGTTATATCCCTTCAAAATTATAAAATATTTTGGTTTATTCAAATTTCAGATACACATTTTCTATGGTATGATAATGATAAAGACAAAAGATTTCGAAAATTTTTAAACGAAACATATAAGCAAATTAATCCTTTATTTATTTTTCACACGGGTGACATTGTACATGCTAACAATGGATTAGAGCAAAACCAAATTGAATGGGAAAATTATAGAAAAGCATTAAATGATAATAACATGAATTCATCAATTTACATGGATGTTATTGGTAATCACGATGCGGCAAACAATCCTAATTTTACCTATTTTCTAAATTATTCTATGATGGGAGTATCTTTTAATACAACGCAATACGCATTTAATCACAGTTTTGCTTTCGGTAACTACGCTTTTATTGGTCTTGATACTGCAAAGGAATCATATAATATTTTTGAATATGGCTTTAAAGGTTTTTTAAATGGAAAAGAAATAGATTGGTATGAAAATGAATTGGAAAAATACAAAGATTTTGATAAAATCTTCGTTTTTGGTCATAACCCTTTAGAGTATCCTCCCTTTTACAACATTATATCAGATGTTGGTCTCAGCGGTAAAGATTTTTATGAATTAAATGAAGAATATAATGTTTCGTTTTATCTTTCAGGTCATATTCATGAAAATTCTTTTCAATATTATGATGATCTCTTACAAATAACAACTGGCAATTTTGATCAAGGGGGTGGTATATACAGAATAGTTTCATTAGATAACAATAGACTTTCAACCTCAATAGGATATGTAGGAGACTGGCCTCAGGCAATTATAACAAATCCTCCTGGAGAAGATTATTCTTTGAAAGAATTGAATACTGTTGATGAGAAACTACGAGTTCTTGCTTGGGATCCCAATGGAATTAAATCAGTTAAATGGAGTTTAATAGATAGTCGATCTAATCTTCCATTAATAAATTGGCGACCATTAGTAAGGATTAATAGTAAAGATCCTTTATGGGAGGGTAATTTAAGCTTTGATTACTGTGGCAATTTATTATTAAAAGTGAAAGTTGAAGGAGATTCAGGAATAATCATAAAAGAAATTAGATATAATCTATGTGCGACCAGTATTAATACTCCTTCTTTAATAGTTCTTTTCACACTCGTTATGGGATCTGTAGCATTAATATTCGTAGGAAATCACTATATACCAAAGATCCATAATGAAGTAAAAAAAAGACGAGAAAGAAATCTTGATAAATCTTTTCCTACTTAATAATTACAAAATTCAAATTTAAGAATAAAAAAAGTATTTTATGAGCCTTTGGAAAATTATTTTTAAAAATGAAATTAGGCAAAAGACATATCTTTATCGTAAAAATCGTAAATCATTCTTTATCATATTATTTTCAATTTTTCTATTATGGGCACTTTATTTAGGACCTGTTATATTCAATGCGGTTATCCCCCAATTGTTTGAAGATTTTACAGAATTTGTAATCCCCATCTTGTCTACTTTAGTCGAATACAGTTTTATGATATTATTTTTGCTATATATAATGTATCCAATATTTATGCTCTATAGGAAATCAGAAATAGGGCAAAAAGATATCATATTAGCAACTCCTGCAAAACCTAGTGATATCTTTTTGGGGGAATTTTTAGGACAACTTCCTTTCTATTTCCTATTTATTTTAGGATTGGGACCCTTAGTTAATAGTTTATTACTCCAACTTAATCCAAACTTAACAATATTACATCATTTCATTCTATATTTAACTATTTTTATATTACAAATTTTTGGATTATTAATTGGGACTATTCTTTCCAATTGGCTTGAAAAACAAATGATAAAGAAAAATAAATCAAAAACTATGAGTAATTCTCTATTTATTTTTGTCTCATTTCTATTGATTATGTCATTTTATTTTTTCCACTTTTTATTTGATTTCATTGAAAGTAATCCAAATTTAAAAAATTGGATTGTACTATATCCTTCTTATTGGTATTCAAACATCTTATTATATCTCATAGATCCTCTATTAGTAGAAACATATATTTTGAATATATGGGTAAGTATCGGATTAGCTATAGTTGTTCCATTGATAATATTCTATATCGCATATAAAAAAGCTAAAATATTTTATGATATTGATCTTCCCCTAAGTTCAAATCAAAGTACTATAAATAAAGAAAGAAGATATTTTCAATTTTTAAGATGGATTACCCCAAATAGATACCAGAGTTTAATCATAACTCAATTTAAAGAATTTTTCAGAAAAAAAGAAAATTTCCCAAAATTACTATATATTGGAGCATTTACGGCATTTTTAGGGCTTTTTATCTTTCTTTCTTTAGGTACCCCACTCTTCGATTTTGCAGGTTATTGGATAATCCCCCCCTATATTGCTAACTTGTTTTATTTTGAATATTTATTGGTCATGGTTTTATCATGGATTGGGGGATTAATTTTTGGAATATTTATTGGAATTTACGTATTAATGGAATCGAAAGATATAATTTTTCTTTATAAGAAATCTCTCAGAGGAATAAAATCACTATTTTTTAGTTTTTTCTATGTAATGCTTTATATCAACATATTTCTAGATGTAGTGTTAACAATCTTTTTTAGTATATTATTTCCTTTAGATTTTATTACTGGTCTATTATTTTTTATTCTTTATCCAACTAATTCGTTTATAGTTCTTATGCAAGCAATAGGATTTCAGTGCCTTAGACCTTTATTTGATGAACGGGGCAAAAACATATATATTAACATATATTTTATTATGCTTCTACAAATAGTTCCTTTAGTTATTGCTTCATCAATAATTTTACCCATCATACCATTTAGTTTTGATCATTCTCTTGCTCTTATCTATATATTATTAATTAACATTGGTGTTTCTTCAATTTTTGGACTTTTAGTACTCTATCTTGGTGTTAGAAGAATAAATAAACTCGAATGAAAACCTCATTTTCTTGAGTTCTTGATTTTTTGAATTCCTTGATCGATTCCATAAATTATCAAGGGTATAAATAATATTAAAAATCCAAATGGATTTGTAAGAAGGAATTGCCCGATTGAAATTATTACGTTAAGAGGATCGACAAAGAAGGATTGGATCACAAAATAAAACAGTACTACAGTCCCTAATATCATATAAAAAAGGTCTGCTTTTATAATCCAAAAAAATGCCAAGATAATAAAAAGAAAGAGTAAAGAATTCAAAAAATCCATACATGCATAAAAGTGTCAATATCTTATAAATCTATAATGATTTTTACTAAAACAAGAGATTAAAAAAAAAAAAGGATGAAAATTCTAAATTATACGTTTTTTTCTTCGAATTATAGAGATTGCTCCAACAAGAGCAATTGCACTTGCTCCCAAGAAAATTGGCATGACAAAACCAGGAATCTCTCCTGATCCAGGAATTAATTGTGCAGTTACTAAAGCCAATCCACCATAAGTTAATTGAGCAAAACTGAATACTCCATTTTCGTTCCATTTTACTTGAAGTTCAACGTCACCAATCGTAGGAATTGGGAAAGGAGCACTCATATTAACTAACAGCCATTCAAAAAAGTCTCCCAAAACAGTGACTTTTAATCCATCTGCTAAAGCAGAAACTGTAAGATTGTTATATAATGGGAGTATACCTGGATCTATACTCGAAACATTGGCATTAATCCACGTTGCTAACTGGCTAAAATCTATTCCCTTTGGTAAGAAAAGTGATGCTTCCATAAGATAATGATAATTAGACGCATTTAACCCTGCAGGGTTAAGTATCACCATAGAAGGATAGGATCCATCTGTTAAATTCATCCATAATCCTGGTTCATAAGATACTAATATCTCAGCATATACTCCTACTCCTGTAAATGGATAAAATGGCATTTCATCTGTAATATTTTTTACGTTTACCCTCGCTGCTCCAGCTAATAATGATCCTATTTGCAAACCTGTTTCATTTTCTATCATTTCATTCAGCATATTATATGTTAAAGTCCAATTATCTGCACCTATAAGACTAATTGCTGATGAGTTAACATTTGCCATATCAGCTGTGCCAACCCAATTAAAACTATCACCAGTTTTTATCCCTACATAAGCAGGGGGTG
>JBHLOF010000008.1:0-62066 GCA_048940805.1 Promethearchaeota archaeon | reverse complement strand
ACCACTCCTACTGAAGTTACCTTCTCTGTTTGAACGAGTTCACAGAATCCTTCAACTGTAAACGTTCCTGGTAATATAATACGTAGTGCCATAAAAACGGAGGTAAAAGGCGCCCCCCATGCATGAATATGATATAGGGGTGTAAGCATCATAGGAATAGCATTTTCTCCAAGATATACACGTCCAGGGGCATTGCTGAAAACGCCATAAGCAAGAGTGTGTATAATTAATGAATAAATAGCCCTGTGTGTAAACATAGCCCCTTTTGGAAGACCGGTAGTACCTGTTGTATAACATAAAGTTGCATAATTATCTTCACTCAAATGAGGCCATTCATATTCATCAGATTCCGCTTTAATCAACTCTTCATACTCATAAAGGTTTTCTATCTTAGTATCAGGTAATCCGGGTTTATCAGACATATAAACAAATATTTTTACTGTATCTTTGATCTTATCATAGATACCTTCAACCAGTTTTAGAAGTAAATCATCAAAAAATATAATTTTATCTTCTGCATGGTTTATTGTATAAATGATATGCTCTGGCGAAAGCCTTATATTTATTGGATGTAAGAGAGCCCCACTACAAGGTGCTGCATAATAAATCTCCAAGTGTCTATGGTTGTTAAGTGCCATGGTCGCAACTCTATCTCCAGGTTTTCCAGGTTCCCCAGGGTTAATTTTGAGAGTTTTCAAAGCATTGGCCAAACGACATGTACGCTTATACCATTCCATCCATGTGAACCTAAAATATTCACCAGTAACATGGTTTCTGTAAACCACTCCAATCTCATTTGGATAAACCCTCACGGGTCTTTTCATAAAGGTAGTAAGGAGAAACGGATAATGAGAACTATATTCAGGGTAAGTTCTATTTTCCATATTTAATCACCAATTTACAATTTTTTCTTCTAAATTTTATTATTTATGATTTCAAGATTTATGATTTAGATCATATTAGTATCATTATTTTTATGTTAATCGTTATCATTTAAATACTTTAAATAAGTGAATACATTCTCAATTCTTTAATTTGATACAGCATTATAAGTAGATAAGATTAAAAATTAATCAATATATACCTAATCGGGCGTTATAATATGACGAATAATAAACTGATGTCTTTAGAAGATGCAATATCTACTTATGTTCAAGATGGAGACTTGGTAGGCTTTGGAGGACTCTCCTTTTGGAGAAAAGCAATCAGTGCTTGCAGAGAGATAATTAGGCAGAATAAAAAAGATCTCTCAATATGTACATTTGTTGGTGGCTTGGATGTAGATATGCTCATAGCGGGAGAGTGCATTTCAGAAGTGAGAAGTTGTTTTGTCGGGATGGAAATATTCGGTATGGCGCCAAATTATAGAAAAGCAGTAGAAACAGGTTCTATTAAGGTTTCTGAAGAAAGTGAAGCTACTATTGCATTAGGATTAAGGGCGTCTTACTTGAAAGTTCCATTTATGCCATTAAAAGGTATTATTGGAACAGATATGCCAAAAGTGAGGAGTGATATCAAACAAATTGAGGATCCTCTTGGTTCTGGAACTCAAGTAATGGCAGTACCTAAAATTGATTTAGATGTAGCAATAATTCATACTCCTTATGCTGATGAATACGGAAATGGAAATATCCCTGGTGCTGTATGGATGGATGCAGATATGGCAAAAACTGCAAAAAAAACGATAATCATATGTGAAAAACTCATAGAAACCGAAGATATTAGGTATTTACCGGGAAAAGCACAATTACCCCAGCAAACTACTGATGCGGTCGTAAAAATTCCTTTTGGAGCACATCCTACAAGTTGTTATCCAATATATACATATGATCCTATTCATATCCAGAAATATCTTAAGACAAACTTTAATGAATATAAGGAGAAATTTATTCTTGAAAAAACTCCAGTTCAATATCTTGAGGAAACTGGGGGTATTCAAACAATTTATAATATTTTACTTTAGGAGGTATAAAAATGTTGAATGAACCTTCAAAGGATTACACTATAGATGAAATGATGACGGTGTTAATGGCTAGAGAAGTTAGAAATGACGATGTTATGATTGTTGGAGTAGCAACTCCTATGGTATGGGCAGCATTCACTTTAGCCAAACTTACTCATGCCCCTGATGCTATTTATCATTACATTATGGGAAATACTTTTGTATCAGAATCGCGACAAGTCAGTTTACTCTATTTAGAAATGAATACTGCAAGAGCCTATAGATTCCAAGATAGTGTAGAATGCACTTTAGAATCCCTTCCTTCTGATAAATTAACAACAATTGAATTTTTTAGACCAGCTCAGATTGATCAATATGGTAATACAAACAATATTTGCATTGGGAATTGGGATAAACCAAAAATAAGACTCCCGGGAGCAGCGGGCATCCTTGATTTCAGTATGTTTTATGCTCGTGGTTCTTTCCTCTATACTCCTAGACATGATACCAGAACATTCGTTCATACTGAGAAAATTGATTTTATATCTGGCGTAGGGTTTCCCGAGGGTAAACCTTCTATATGTGGGGGATCAGGCCCTCAATGTGTTATTACAAATCTTGCCTATTTAGATTTTGATGTTAATACTAAATTAATGAAATTAGATTCAATTCATCCTGGTGTTGACCTTGAGATGGTAAAAGATTCAACTGGATTTGAGCTGATCATTCCAAATGAGTTGAAAGAAACTATTCCACCAACGGTTAATGAATTGAAATTGCTTAGGGAGAAGGTGGACCCATTGAATATTAGAAAATTAGAAGTGCTTTCGGGAAATGAACGGGAAGAGCTTCTTAATGATATAATTCAAAAAGAATTGAGTAAGAAAAACAAATATCCAATATTAATAAATTAGTTTGATTCTTACCAAAAAAGGTAAATTTCAATTAAATCTAATTTGCATCTCGAACCATAAACCAAAATGGCAAGTCTGGATCTTGAAGTTCTTTTTTTTTATAGACATAAAATCCATATTTTTCGTAGAGAGAAACATTCTTTTCCAACTGAGTCTCCAAATACATTGGTTTTTTTTCAATATCGGCTTTTTCCATTAGTGCTCTTAACATTCTACCCCCAAAACCTTTTCCTTGAAATTCTTGCTTAACTCCAATTACAAAAAGATAAATATAAGGACCGATATTAAGATTTTTCTTTACGCTTTCTATTATTTCAATGTTCTTCTCGAACATTTTTCTAAATTTCATTAATTTCATTGAAAGAAAAAACCCACCACTTAAAATAATTCTCGGTACCGTCATGTCAGCATTTTCATAAGGTAAAATTAACATGACACCTTCAAAATTATCAGAGGGTGCGTACACATCACCATATTTCATACAAAATTTAAGCATTACTTTAAACTGGATACGCCGTTGTTTATCATCTTGAAATACTAATCTCATAACTGGATCTTCGATATATGCATCTACGAGTACATCTGCTGCTCTCTCAATATCTTTCTTGGTTAATTTGTATAAATCGCTCAATAACGACATATTAGTATGGTTAAATGAAAAGAATTTAAATTTAACTTTAATAGGTTATTTATCGTCATTGAAATATAAGAAATGGAAAAATCTTATTAGATTGATTAAACTAAAGGAAATTTTTCTTCCATGTTTAATCCATTTAGATCAGATCCCACATTAGGAGAATTATAAATTAAGAGTGAAACCCAAATATTTTTCTCTTTCAAGACGCAATATATAATAAAATTTGATTAAAATTTTAAAATTGCACCCTCCGCAGCTGAAGAAACAAGACTTCGGTATTTTAGAAGTGCTCTACTTTTAATATCTTTATCATAAGGCTTCCAAACTTTCAGACGCTCTTGAATTTCTTCATTTGAAAGATTAATATCAAGAGTTCTATTAGGTATATCAATTTTAATAATATCTCCATCTCTCACGAGAGCAATAGGACCCCCAACATATGCTTCAGGACTCACATGCCCAATACAAGGTCCGGATGTATATCCTGAGAATCTCCCGTCAGTAATGAGAGCAACTTTATCTAATTCTCTTTTTCCCACTAAAGTCATTGTCACCGCCAACATTTCGGGCATCCCGGGGCCACCTTTCGGACCTTCATAACGAACGATAATCACCGAATTATTTGGAATTTGATTTGAAGTTAATGCATCGGTAACGTCTTGTTCTGAGTTAAAGCATATTGCTGGTCCCTCAAACTTCAACATATCTTTATTTTTTATTGCTGATTGCTTAACCACAGCGCCATCTGGTGATAAATTACCTTTTAATACGACAGTACCTCCTTCAGGAAAGATAGGATTATTCAAAGGTCTTATAATATTTTCATCCAATACTTTTACTTGTTTAATAATTTCTCCAATTGTTTGTCCAGATACAGTTAAACAGTCTAGATATAGATAATCTTTTAATCTACTCAAAACTGCAGGGATTCCTCCAGCTGTATATAAATCGGGGGTACCATAGTCTCCTGAGGGAGCAATATTTGCAATCGTTGGTATTTTTCTATTATATTCATTAAAAATTTCTAAATCAAATTCTATTCCCATCTCATTAGCAATTGCTGGAAGATGGAGTGTCGAATTTGTTGATCCTCCTATGGCTAAATCAACAATCACAGCATTTTCTAAAGATCTTTTAGTCATAATTTGAGAAGGGGTAATCCTACTTTTTAACAATTCAATTATTCTTTTCCCCGAATTTTTTGCGATCATATATTTCATTTGAGTCATTGCGGGTATTGTGCTTGCATTAGGTAAGGTCATTCCAAATGTTTCCATTAAACATTGAGTTGTGTTTGCAGTACCCATAGCCTCGCAAGCTCCATATGTGGCACAGGTAATGCATCCAAGTTTATGAGCAATATCTTCATAATTTTCATTTGCGATACCTTTATAGTCTGGCATGAATCTTACGTGGTATAAATTTGAACCACCTGGAACACATATCGTGGGGATATTCAATCTTATTGCAGCCATAAGAATCGCAGGGTTGATTTTATCACAGCTAGATAAAGTAACCATCGCATCTAATCTATGAGCTTCAATCATTAATTCGATGGAATCGGCTATTACCTCTCGATGTGGTAATATTGAGCGCATTCCAACATTTCCCATAGCCAACCCATCACATGCCCCAATGGTGCAGAACTCAAATGGTACACCTCCAGCTTCAAGGATTCCATATTTCACCGCTTCTGCAAGATCTCTTAAATGTTTATGACCCGGATTGAGTTCATTCCAGGTATTTACTATTCCAATAAAGGGTTTTTTATCAATATCTTGTTCAGTTAAGCCTAAAACCTTCAACAATTCTATTTTACCAAATCTAAATGGTGTTCTATTAATCCCGTCAAATAGACTTTTACTCCTTATTTTTAAGTCAATTTCTTCATTATTCATTTTGTTTTAACCTTTTTTTAGAAATATCCATAGAATAAGCCATTATTAATTTTACTAATGTTTTTCTTTTTATATATCATATCGAATTCGACAAAAGGTTAGGAATGATTTAAGGGGAATAGATCTTGGTGTAAAAATTCTGGAAATCATTTCTGGTGATAATTTATCTTTATAGGATCTAATATGATTGATAAAGAATGGTCAAAATAAAATCAATTACCTTAATTGCTAATCAATTTTAGTCTTTTTGAAGAAATTAAAAAAAGGTTTTAATTAGATATAATGTTAAGGAAGAAATTATCTACTTTTTTAATCTTTTTATTATGAATAGGCTTAAAGCTATAATTCCTCCTATTATACTCCAAATAATAGCTGTCCACATCCAGACTAAAACATTATCACCAGGAAAATATGGGTAGAAAATCCATAAAAGAACCAAAATAACTGCCCAAAAAATCGCAATTATCTTTTCATTCCTTTTACTCTCCATCATGAAAAAGATTGTTCCTATCACTCCACCAATTATAGTCCATATAATTGCCAACCACATCCAAAAGAAGATATCGCCAGGATAATATGGATAAGATACCCATAAAACTACTAAGATAACCAGCCAAATTATACCAAAAAACTTTTTTATTTTTTCAAATTCAACCATTTTAATATCACCAAGATAATATTAAAATTGTATTAGACTTCTTTATATAAATCTATTATCCTTAATTTGCTCTATTATAAAGAACTTTTTTGAAATTTATCCAATCTAAATTTATATTTTAGACAAAATTCTATAATTCGTCCCCTTTCTTCAAAAGAAATTGAATTATTTTTCTTAAAGTGTAATTATGGGACTATATATAATTTTTATTTTGATAGTTATTGCTTAATGTATAGTTCTATTTTACGACCTTTTTCTTTGGTGCTAATTAAATCGTTCTCAGTTAATTTATCGACATGATATTTAATGGTATTTCGAGACAAATTTAGAATACGAGAAATCTCAGAAGAATTAATTCCAGGATTCTCTTTGATAAGTGTTAAAATTTTGGAAGTTGTTTCAGATTTAGCGATGAGGTTTTCCAAATAATCCTGTGCGTCGAATGAAGTCGTTATCGGAAAATAAATTGTAAATTGCCCATATTTTTCTTTTTTTATGATATTATATTTCAATAAGACATCTAAATGCCATTGTAATTGTCCTTTTTGTAAATCGCATTTTCGTTGTAGTTCATTATGATGAATTCCTGGATTCTTCAGAATATAATTAATTAATGCGATACGATTATCATTTTCAAAAACATCGGAAAGACTGAGATATGATCTTCCCTGCGGGATATGATTCCGCCTTTTAATAAAGTAGCTTTTATATTCTCTTATTGTAAGAGCAGCTAAAATAGTTATAAATACTAATAGTGGTATTAAAAGAGCGATTATGACAAATTTAATGGTACTTATAGCCGGATCAAAGAACGGAATTTCAGAAGATAAAACTAAATATAAGAGAATTGATAGAAAAGCAAGAGATAATAAGATGATTACAGATTTAAATAAAAATAAAATTTTATTATTTTTAATTCTCATACTATTTTTGTTTTCTTATTTTTTTTTAATTTTAAGAAAGGGATCATAAATGGTACTTCCTTAGCATACTTTAAGAATTGCTCACCATATTTAGCTTTTAAGGCAATTTCTTCTATAGTTCCTAAAACAATATATGCAAGCACTTCACCAATCCAAATGATAAATATTATGGTAAATCCGTTAAAATTACCGATATTAAAATTAAAAATTGGATTTGTATCAAAAGTAATTACAGTTAATCCTAAAGTTAAGATAATAAAAGCAATATATTGGGGGTGTCTTACATATTTATATGGTCCAGCTTGCATCAGTTGCTTTCTATGAGTTAATTGATAGATTAAAGAATAAATGTAAATTATAAAACCAAATAATACAACATAGAATCCATTAGAGCTGATTAAAAATTGAATATCTGAAGAGATAATTCCAGGATTTTGAAAAAAGAAACCCAAATAAGATATCAGTGGTATACTCATTATTCCAAACCAAACCGTAGTACATGGTACATATTGAAAAATCGGAATTAAAATAGAAGAAATACCTATAGAAAATGAAATAATTTTATTTTTAATTTTATCGCTCTTCATGCTCATTTATTTACACACTTTAACTTCTTATAATGCTTATGTTATGAGAAATCATATGATATATAAAGGTTTAAGGTGCAGTTTTCGTACATTTTGAGCAATATTGAAGAAAAAAAGTTTGGAATTAATATTTATAAACACCTGAATTTTATGTGTTTCTTCTATATTTCCAAATAAGAAGAATAGTACCTGTCACCGCAATTAGAGAAATTGGAATCACGATGGTTAGAACTAAACTCAGGTTAAGGTTTTGGGATGAACTCACAGAAGATAAATAAGATTGTATGTTTATCATTAGAATAAATCCGTCGGTATTTCCCTTATAATCATCCTGAAAGGCATTATCGCTGATAAACAACGATCCTGAATCAGTCAGTCCTACGATGTATAATGAATTATTATAATACTTCATAGAATACGGACATTCACTTCCAGATCCTCCGAAATAAGTGCTGAATTCCACTTGCTTTTCAGAAGAAAATTGCATTATAACGATATCTGATCCACCCGTTACAACTTCTTGGAATGCATTTTTTGTAGGATAGTCACTTCCGATTCCACATGCAAATACTGAATTCGAAGAGTTAACTGTTATTTGATGCAATGTGTCCCAACCATTTCCTCCGAGAAAAGTAGAATATTCAAGTGTCTGACCATCAGGACTTATAATAGAAATAATTGCATCTACACCACCAGCATAATTATTTTGTAAACCTTTTTCTGTGGGATAATCATCAGATGCAGTTCTTCCAGAAATAATAATACTTCCAGAGGCATTGACTGTTAATCCAAAGGGATCCTCAATTGAGCTTCCCCCAAGATATGTTGAAAATATAATTTGACCTGTAGAATTAATCTTAATGACAAAGATATCTCTCTGATCACCCAAAATTTCATCCTGTAAGGCATTTTTTAAGGGAAAATCATTACTCAATGTAAAACCCGTTACTATTAGATTACTTTCGTAATCTAACGCAATGTTATAACCCCCGTCTCCTTCGCTGCCACCCAAAAATGTACTAAAAAGGATGTCAGATAAGTTATGTGATAATTTTAGAATAATAGTATCAAAAACCCCCCCTCCGAAAATCTTTTGAGGAGCATTTGAAGAAGTGGTAAAATTTGATGATCCAGTTGCTCCCACTATGAAAATATTACCAGATTTATCTTCAACGAGATCTACTAAATTTTCAGCACCATCTTCCCCGATGTAGGTTGAATAAACTAAGGATCCATTTGAAAAGAATTTTGAAATGAATCCATCAGTAGTACCACAGAACTCTTTTTTTAAGGCATTTTCAGTTGTGGGAAAATTGTCAGATATCGTTTTACCAATAACCAAGATATTATCCTCAGAATCGATTATCACATTATTACAACAATCCAAATCATTTCCACCCAAATAAGTTCCCCAAATTAACTCTCCAGAAGGAGAAAATTTGGCTACGAATCCATCTCCTCCATTCTCATGAATATTGTCACTGAAACCCCCTCCATATTCTATTTGGAATCCATTCAGAACGGTAAGGTCTGTTGAAAATGTTCCTCCGACTACAATCACGTTACCCATTGAATCAATAGCCATTCCTGTAATAATATCTTTTTCTGATCCTCCGAAATATGAACAATAAATATATGGTTTAGCATTCTCTTTTACTGAACTTGCTGAGTTAAGCATTCCGGCTAGGAGCAATAGGTTAAAAATTACAGTTAAAAGAATGTAATATTTTCTAACTCCTTCCTTAAATATTTTCATTAGAATTAATTGAGATTTTGTATTTTATGTAAAATTATATCAAGCCAATTAAGAAAATATATAAAGGTTTAAGGTGCACTTTTCGAACTATATAAAATTAAATATCTGGCAATGGCTCAAAACTTCTACAGATCGATTCCAAGGTGACATACTTGTTTTTATATTTGCAGAGAAATTTATCAGCATGATAATAAAGACAATTATTACAGAAGAAAAGATGATTTTTCAATTTTCTTCTTACTTCCTTTAATTTTTCTGGGACCATTCCTTTACTTAGTAAAGAATTAAGTTTATCATAGGAACTAGCAGTTAATTTACAATAGATGGTTTTAGGGGAAGGTGGATCCCAGATTTGTATTACGTAATTAGAAACGCCATTCTTAGGAAGAGATTTGGGTTTTCCATAACCGCATTCACAAGTTTTTTTTCTCAACAAGTTGCCGCATTCAGGACAAAATTCTACCATTTTGAAATATTTTAGTCAGTTATATTTATAGAAGATTATCTTTTTTTGATTTCGAAGTTTACATCTTCGAATTTATCATGGATCACACTATAAATTTTAAACTTTCCATCATCTAGAGCATGAGACACAATTTGATTAATCTCTTGTTCGTTTAATATATTATCTGAAATAATTTTATCCATCTTCGTATATACCAATTCCTTGATTTTATACCGAAAACGATTTTTTTTCTTATCGTTAATCGCTTCTGATAATTCTAAATGTTCCTTGTGATCCATGATATTTTGTACTAAATCATCCACTCCCTCCCCTGAAATGGCATCTGTCATAGATACAGGAGGTCTCCATCCACTCTGGATCGTTGAATCATCAAGCATCATCTCTATTTGCACTGCAATGTCTTCACCACCTAAATCTTTTTTGTTTATATCGTAAATATCACCAATTTCAATGATACCAGCTTTTTGCATCTGGATTGCATCACCATAACCGGGAACAAGGACAACAACAACTGAATATACTAAATTATAAATATCAAATTCGGCTTGACCGACACCTACGGTCTCGATAATTATTAGATCCATTCCGAAAGCTTCATATAACAAGCTAATGTCAAAAACAGCTCTTGAAATTCCACCTTTATATCCCCTTGAAGCAAGGCTTCTCATAAATACATTTGGGTGTAAAGAAATATTTGTCATTCTAACTCTATCACCCAGAAAGGCTCCTCCACTAAAGGGGCTCGTAGGATCCACACATATTATTCCTATCCTTTTACCCTCATCTAGTAATTTTTTACAAATCGAACCGGTTAATGTGCTTTTTCCAACACCAGGAGAACCCGTTATTCCTACAATATAGGAATCATGTTTTATATCCTCAAAATGCTTGAAAATCTCATGAGCTTTCTCTGGTTCATTTTCAACGGTTGTAATTAACCTTGCTAAAGCGATTTTATCTTTATTCTTAAATTTAGTAATAAGATCATTAATATCGTAATCTCCTTTCAAAAAATGGCAACACCATTAAAAAAATAGCTTGATAATTTTAATTTAAAAAAGAAAATTTAGCATTGTTTTTTTATTTTTTGACGTTATTTCTGATAAATTCGACAATATCTTTTGTAAGAGAGCCGGGTCCGTAGACGTTTGCTACTCCCATTTCTCGTAGTTTAGCAAAATCTTTAGCTGGAATGACTCCACCCACAAGAATCATGATGTTGTCAAAAACGCCACGTTCCTTTAATAGATCAATGACTTCCTGAGTATAAGCAAAATGAGCACCTGAATGAATACTTAAACCAATAATATCTACATCTTCTTGAATAGCAGCTTCAACGATTTGATTAACATTTTGAAAACCACCAAAAATTAATTCCATCCCCGCATCCCTGATTGCTCTTGAAACAACAATTCCCCCACGCCAATGCCCATCAATTCCAGGTTTAGACATTAAAACTCTTATTTTCTTTTCACTCAGTGAATTTCACCTCAAAAATTAGATGGCTAATGGAGGTTCCCAAATTCCCCATATTTCTCTATAAATATCACAAATCTCTCCTACAGTTGCTCCTTCTCTTGTGGCTTCCATTACGACAGGCATAACATTTTCTTCTTTTTCGCATACATCTCGTAGCTTATCAAATATCTTTTCCAGTTTTGTATTATCTCTTTTAGCTTTTAACTTATTAATTCTATCAACTTCAATCTCAATTGCGTTCTTATTAGTCCTAAAAACGTCAGTAACGTCATCGTATGGAACGGGATATTTATTAATTCCAAGCATTATTTCCTCTTTGCTTTCAAGTCGCATCCTTCTTTTATGAAAGGCGTCCCTCATTTCCTTGTATAAAAATCCAGATGATAAAGCTTTATCAATTGATCCTACCTGCTGAATTTTATCTATATACTTCCACACTCTCTCTTCAACCTCATCAGTAAGCCATTCAATAAAATATGAACCAGCTAGGGGATCAATAGTATTATGAATCCTACTTTCATCAGCGATTATCTGTTGAGTTCTTAAAGCAACTAGAGCAGCTTCTTCAGAGGGTAAACAGATAGCTTCGTCATAAGAATTAGTGTGTAATGATTGACAACCACCTAGATTTGCTTCTAATGCTTGGATTGCTGTTCTGACAATATTAAGTTTAGGTAATTGTGCTGTTAGGGAAGAACCCGCTGTTTGCACATGAAATCGAAAACCTAAATTTTTTGGATCTTCTGCCTCATATTTATCCTTCATTAATTTATACCAGATTCTCCTTGCTGCCCTAAATTTTGCTATCTCCTCAAAAAAGTCTTTATGTGCCGCAAGGTGAAATGCTAAACGTCCTACAAAATCGTCCACTTTCCATCCTCTATCAATTAAATTATCAATATGAGAACAAGCGCTTGCAAATACAAACCCAAGTTCTTGAACCGCGTCAATCCCACCTTCTCGGTAATTATATCCTGTAAAATTAATAGGATGCCACATTGGGACATTCTTCATAGGCACTGTCCATTCAATAAAATCACAAGCTAAACGCAGAATATGGTTGGGAGGACAATTTTTATATGGGATATATCCTACCGTCATTGTTAAAATATCGTTTTGAGTAGTTCCCATTAATTTACTTATGTCATATCCTCGCATTTGGGCCATATTAAAGTACATTGCACAGACAGGTGCAGATGTGAAAGGTTCTACAACGAGAGCTACACTAATTTTGTCTATAGGGATATTCTCGGTTAAAGCAAAAAGGCTATCAATACAATAGAGAGGTACTCCAGATGTTCCAACTTCAGGAGCACCATCGGGATTAGTAGGGTCAATTCCGTTAAATGTTAATGAATCAACTGCCGCGCTAAAACCTGTTTCACCATTTTCAAACAAAAATTTCCATCTTTTGTTAGTTTCCTCAGGTGTACCGTGCCCAGAAAATAATCTCATGGTCCACAATTTCCCTCTATACATTGAAGGATAAACACCTCTAGTGTAGGGGGGGACTCCTGGAAAGCTGATATCACAAAGGTAATCCTTATCTTTAATATCCAGAGGAGTGTATAATTGCTTAATTGGAATTTCAGAGTCAGTTACAAATTTCACTTCACGTTCCTTTAGACTATCGTATATCTTCTCCCATTTTTCTTTTTCTTCTCTGACTTTTTCCAAGTAGTTTTGATCAAACAATCTTAAATCACTCTAAATTGCTAATTATCTTTATGTAAATTAATAATAGATGTTTATATTTATTTTTTCAAATGGGTGAAATAATTTAGATGCGTTCTGAAAATGAGATTATACAATTGGAATTGTAAAGCAAAAAGTACTTCCTCTATTTTTTCCTTCAGATTGTACCCAGATTTTCCCACCATGAAGTTCTACAATTTTTTTAGAATTATATAGACCAAATCCAGGACCATCACTAGAAACATCCCATCCTTTACCATATCTCTCGATTTTCCCAAATTGTTGGAAAAGTCTATTTTTTTCATCATCAGTCAGTCCAATTCCATCATCCTTTATACTTACCAAAATATCATCATTATATAATTTTGTACTTATTTTAATTTGGCCTTCTTTAGGTGTATAGTTGATAGCGTTAAGTAATAAGTTTGATAATACTTTTTGTATCTTTTTTTCATCAAATTTGGTTAATATTCTATCGTTTAAATTAAGAATTACAGAATGCTTTCTTAATTCTATCACATCATTTAACTGCTCTAAAGTATGCTCTATTACCGCTATTAGATCACCTTCTTTTATATTCAAGGTAATTTGGCTTTTCTCTAATTTCGAGCTTTCTAATAGTTCATTTATGAGATTCTCTAAGCGATCACTACCATCTAAAATCGCTCTTAAATAAGTAAGTACTTTATCATCTAATTTTCCCTTGTACGTTCTTAATAGTAAATCTGCATATCCCTTTACAGGAATTAAGGGTGTCTTTAACTCATGGGAGATTCTATATAATAATTCTTGTTTCAGATCATTTATCTCATTTAATTTTATGTTCAATTGATTTAGATTTTGCTCTAATTCTTTCTTTATTACCTCGTCAACGACAGGTTCATTTAGATTTATCGAATCATCACCTGCTTCTTCCATTTCTTTAAAAGTAGAGATAAATTTTGTTAAGACAAATATTGCTGGCTTAGCCATAAAATGAAATCGTCGCCCATAAGAGTGAACCCAAATTTTTGCTCCGTTTTTGTGTCGTAACGGGTATGTGATATCTAATGTTTCTTTAGTTCCTCTTTCCACCTCTTGAAAATTCAATTTAATTAGTGCTCGATATTCAGAAGGTATAAAATCCATTACATCATAAACAGACATGCTCATTAAATCATAAAATGTATGCCCTATTATATCGGATAACTGTTTATTTACATATTTTATACGGTTATCTTGAAAAATACAAATTCCCAGCAATGGGTTTTCATCAAGTAGCTGATCAAAATCTAAATCAAATCGCATATCTTTTTTTTCGGAATTACCAACCTTAAAATTCAACTCGACAACCTCCGTATAATCTTGCATTGTAATAAGAATGTATTTATGATCTTGATCTCCGATTACCTTAAAACATGTTTTTATCCATTTAATTCTGCGAGATTTCGTAATAATTCTACAGTTAAAAAAAATAGATGAGTTTATTCCTTGATTTAATATATTTTCAATATTAATCTTTACCAGATCTAAATCTTCTGGATGAATGTTCTCATACCAATTATTTTTTTCTTTGTTTAAAATATCTTGAATAGAACATTCAAATATGTCTGAGAATCCTTTATTCGCATAAAGAAAAAATCCTTCTTGAATTAAACCGACTCCTATTAACTTGTTATCAGAGGAGATCATTTCAATTGCTTCAAAAATTAAATCTGTACTGCCATCAACCATTTATTTCCCCGTGAATTTATTGTAAAAAATAATGTAGTTTGTGATCAAAAAAAGATAGATACTTGTGACTTTTGTGTTCAAATTACATATCTTTCAAGAAAAATATAATAAAAATAGTATTTGAATTCTTTTTACTTGATAAAATTTCGTTCTATTGAGACAAATGGAAATTTAGTTATTCTTTTCAAATATTATATTGTAGTTTTAAAAACCCATTCCCTCGAAGATATTGACGAAAACAAGAATATTAAGCTATTGAAAATCGTAAAATGATTTATCTTTTTCTCTGTAGTAATCCTAGTACAGCTTTCATAAAGTCTGGAAGATCATCTGGCATTCTAGAGGTAATTAAATTTTCATCAACAACAACAGATGAATCTTCAAATTTTGCTCCTGCATTAATCATATCATCCTTTATTGCATAATAACTTGTTGCCCTGCGGTTCTTTATTACTTTTGAAGATATTAGAACCCATCCGGCATGACATATTGCTCCAACTAACTTATTCTCATCATTAATTTTATGTACAAAATCAAGGACCTTCTGTTCCCTTCTTAGATAATCAGGATTCTTTGTCCCTCCAGGAATTATAACCCCATCGTAATCATCAGGACTAACCTCGTCGATCCTAAAATTCGGTTTCATGATATATCCAAACTTCCCAGTTATTGGTCTTTTTCCCAGACTAATCAGAAAGGTTTCATGATTTGCTTCTCTTAATCGATAATAAGGATAAATTAGTTCTGCTTCTTCAAAACCATCAGTTGCTAATATTGCAATTTTTTTTGTCATTTTTTTTTTATGAAATATTATTAGGTTTAAAGTAGACAATCTAATATTTTATGATTTAGATTATAAATTATATTCAACATTTCATTCTTTACTCTCTAGAAACAAAATATCGGAATTTATTGCTGTTATCATCAATTAACCAAGCTTCAAAAAAATCAAATGGTTCCTTAGAATCCCATATATTGTTTATATTTTCAATACCTTGATATAAATCTGTTAAAAGTGTTTTATTGCAAGGATATTAGTTTAGTATAAATACTCCTTATGTTTTGAAATCTCGAAATGTTGGTTTGATTTACTCATAAATATTGGAAAAAAAGTTTAAAATATATTTTCAGGGTCATATTTCTGTTTGATAGAGATTAATCGCTTATAATTATCTCCATAAGAATCTTCTAGAAGTTGCTCCGTATCCTCTTCAAATCCTGCAAAATTAAAATACAATCCACCATCAGAAAATTGATTGACATCCTTCCAAGTATTCCGCGCCCATTCGATGTTCATAGTGTCATTTGATGGTTTAATCCAATTTGCTTCTATTCCTAACATATAATTAGCATCCCTTTTATTAAAGGCTGTTTCTTGGGGATCTAAATATTTCATTGCTCCACCAATAAACCAAATATCTAAAGTTGATAGTTCTGAAGGCCTATTAATACCCCGCTTATGAATGAGATCAATAACTTCATCAGTTAGTTCATTTAAGTAAATAGATTTCCAGTAATATCTTATACCATCAGGATAATCCTCATCCAATGCACTCTGAGCCTTCGTAAATTCCATCACCCCACCATAATCAGCAAGTGGTTCACCAAATTTTTGAAGATCACCTAATATATCGTTTCTTTTACTTTTTGGTCCTGAGTAACAACCATAAAATGTAAATACATTTTTACCTTGAACTTCAGGATCGACTTTTTCATTATCGGGCATAGTACCATAAAATCCAATTAATCCTAATTCTTCAGGAGCATTCTTCATATAATCCCTTAAGAAGCGCAATGCATCTTTTCCTTTTTCAGCAGGGAATAATTTCATAATAAACAACACTTCAGGACCAACAGGATATAATTGGTACTCAAATGAAACGACAATACCTAAATTCATACCACCACCACGAACTGCCCAATAAAGATCTGAATGTTCTTCAGAGTTAGCGCTTATTAATTCACCCGTGGCAGTAACTATATCAACAGAGAGAAGATTATCACTTGTTAATCCAAAACGTCTTGTAAGATGCCCAAATCCGCCCCTTAAAGTTAATCCCGCAATACCTGTTTCGGTCACTAATCCTGTCGGGGTTGCTAAGCCGAATATTTGAGTTTCATGATCTATATCACCTAATCTAACGCCCCCTTCAACCCTAGCTACTCTATTGATTGGATCTACATGAACAGAACGCATTTTGGAAAGATCAATTACAATCCCTCCATCGTTCAATGCACCCCCTGCTACATTATGACCCCCACTTCTTACAGAAGTTCTTAACTGATGAATACGAGCGAAATTGACGGAATAAATTACATCTGCTACACCTTCACATCGAACTATTAAGGCTGGTTTTTTGTCAATAATCCCATTCCATATTTTTCTAGCCTTTTCATAACTTTCCTCACCTTCTAATATAACTTTTCCACGTATTTTTGATCGGAATTCATCAATTTCTTTTTCGTCAATTAGTGTATCTTTACCATCCATTTCTATTGCTTTTAAAAACACCATATAAAACACCTAAATTTAATGATGCAAAAGAAAAAACAGAGCTCAAAAATCTCTTCTTAAAAAAATATAAGCTGTTCTCAAGTTTTTTTTAATACAAAAATGATTATCAATCCAAAAATTTTTAAAAAATTAGATGCTACAAAAATTCTGCTATTTTCAGATGTGGATTGATAAAATATAATTATCATAATTAACTAATTTCTTTCATAATTAGATTATGAATTAACACAAAATCGGTTGTTATTATATGGATTTCGCTTTAAATGAGCAACAGAAAATGTTGAAAAAAATCACACGTGAGTTTGCCGAAGAATACATTGCCCCTGTAGCTGAGCAATGTGACCAAAACTCCAAGTTAGATAATAAGGTCTTTCAAAAAATGAAAGAAATGAATTATTTTGGTACATGTATTCCGGAAGAATATGGTGGAGCTGGGCTTCATGACGATACATTGAGTTTTTGCATTGTGACTGAGGAGATAGGACGAGTTGATGCTTCATGGGGCATTACTACTGGAGTACATTGCAGTGTATGTGCATACCCCATTTATAGATTTGGCACTGAAGACCAAAAACAAAGATTTCTTATCGATCTTGCTAAAGGGGATAAAGTGGGTGCATTCTGCTTAACTGAAGCAAATGCTGGTTCAGATGCAGGAGGAGTTCAGTTAAGTGCTGTGAAAGATGGGGATGAATGGATCTTAAACGGAAGTAAGATCTTTGCTACTAATGGAGGAATTGCTAATACACTACTCGTAGTAGCAAAATCTGGAGAAAAAGGATCAAGAAAAGAACTAACTATTTTTATTGTTGATACTAACACTCCCGGGTATTCCGTGGGTGTGAAAGAGGATAAACTTGGAGTTCGTGCTTCAAATACATCTGAACTTGTATTTCAAGATGTGCGAGTTCCTAGTGAAAACATTTTGGGTAATGTAGGGGAGGGATTTGTATTAGCTATGAAAACTTTAGATTATGGTAGAATCTCAATAGCGTCTCAGTGTGTTGGACTCGGTCAAGCCTGTTTGGAAGCATCTGTTAAATATGCTAATGAAAGGACCCAATTTGGCCAACCCATTGGAAGATTTCAAGGAATTCAATGGAAGATCTCAGATATGGCATGTGCAATAGAATCAGGAAGGTTATTAACATATAAAGCTGCATATAGGTGCGATCAAGGTGTGGAATATGGATTAGCGAGTGCGATGGCAAAATTAGTTGCCTCGGAGGCTGCGATGAAGGCAGCTCACAGTGCGGTTCAAATTCATGGAGGATATGGTTTAATGAAAGCATATGCCGTAGAAAGATACTTTAGAGATGCAAAAATGGGAGAAATTTATGAGGGTACTAGTGAAATTCAGAGAATGGTTATAGCAAATCAGTTATTAAGAAAGGGTACTAGTATTTTATAAGTTCAACGATTTGAACTGTGAATAAATTTGAAAATATTTGTCTGCATTAAACAGGTCCCAGGAGTTTCTGAAGTTAGACTCGATCCAAAAACTAATTCTTTAGTGAGAGAGGGTATCCCGTCTATAACTAACCCTATTGATAAACATGCAATTGAGCTAGCCTTAACAATTAAAGAAAAATATGACGCAGAAGTTATAGCGATCAGTATGGGACCTCCTCAGGCAGAAGAAGTATTAAGAGAAGCTTTAGCTATGGGTGTGGATAAGGCAATTTTACTTAGTGATAAAGCTTTTGCGGGAGCAGATACATTAGCAACTTCCTACACATTGGCACTTGCTATTAAAAAGCTATTGAAAGGATCTAAAGATAAAGCGAATTATCTTGTAATACTTGGAGCACAAGCTATTGATGGAGACACGGGACAAGTTGGACCGGAACTAGCAGAAGAATTAAATATAAATCAAATTACATATGTTCAGAAGTTTGAATTGAAGGCTAGCAAACTTATTGTTGAACGAGCTTTTAGAATTGATGAGCTTGTAGTAATTGAAGCACAATTACCAGCATTAATAACTGTCTTAAAAGAGATCAATAATCCTCGAATTCCATCCATTGCGGGAATTTCAAGAGCGTTTAAAAAAACAGTTGAGATAATAAATGCAGAGGAATTAAAACCAGATAAACGTAGAATAGGGAGAAATGGATCGATGACAGAAGTTTGGAAAGTTTACGTACCAGAAAGGAAGAGTGATCAAATAATATTGTCAGGCACAAATGAAGAAGTAGTACAGGAATTATGCAAAAATTTGAAGGATGATAAAGTAATTTAGGAGGACATATTTCGATGAGCATATTTATAAATGACGAACTTTGTACTGGATGTGGAAGCTGTTCAGAAACTTGCCCTTTTTTAGGAATTGAAATTGTTGATGATGTAGCTGTTATTACTGAAAATTGCAATTTTTGTGGTGCTTGTCTTGATGTGTGCCCAGTTGATGCAATACTCATTGAAAGAAAGGAATTCGAATTGGAAAAAATCGATCTTTCAGAATATAAAGGTGTATGGGTTATAGCTGAACATTATAAAGATGTTATACACCCAGTTGTATTTCAAATGCTAGGAAAGGGTAATGTTTTAGCAAGAGAATTAGATGTAAAATTAACTCTTGTAATATTGGGAGCAACTTTCGATGATCGATTAAAAAATTTTGGTTTATATGGTCCAGATGAGATTATATATATTAAATCACCAATTTTGAAGAACTACTATTCAGATTTATATGTTCAAGCTTTAGGAGAATTGATTAACAAACATAAGCCTGAGATAATACTAATAGGAGCAACACCTACAGGAAGGGATTTTGCACCAAGGATTGCAAAAAGATTAAATGCGGGTTTAACAGCAGATTGTACGGGATTGGAGATTGACCAAACCACAGGAAATTTATTGCAAACGCGTCCAACTTATGGAGGTAATTTAATGGCAACAATAAGAACTCCAAATAGCCGCCCACAAATGGCGACAGTTCGTCCAGGCATTTTTAATTCTATAGAAATTCCTAATAAAAAGGTAAATATAACTAAAATAGACTATAATTTCAAAGAAAAAGATTCAGTGACAAAAATAGTCAAGATAATTGAAAAACAAAAGAGTTCTGTAAATCTTGAAGATGCTGAAATAATCGTTGCGGGAGGTAGGGGCGTTGGATCTAAAGAGAACTTCAAAATCGTAGAAGAATTGGCGGATGTCCTAGGAGCTGAATTAGCTGGTTCCCGAGTTACAGTTGAATTAGGTTGGCTAGATCAAGAAAGACAGATTGGCCAAACGGGTAAAACTGTTAAACCTAAATTATATATCGCATGCGGTATTTCAGGAGCAATACAACATTTAGTCGGAATGCAAAATTCAGAAATTATAGTCGCGATAAATAAAGATCGAAAAGCACCTATTTTTGGGGTAGCTCACTATGGAATTGTAGGTGATCTTACCGAAATTGTGCCATTACTAATTAAAACCTTAAGGGAGGAAAAAAGTTAAAACTTAAACTAAAATCAAGAAAAGTAGTAAAGAAAAAAAAGTAATGGAATGAATTCTTAGTCAAATTTTCGTGGAGGAATAAATTATGGCAAAAAAACATTCCATTACAACGTAGAAAAAAATTTAATTTTTTTCTATTACATAACTAGCGATCCATCCTAATAAATGTTTGGAATTTATCGTCAATTTCATGAACGCTCTATTCTATTATTCCGTAAATTTCATTGGTAGGGTACGCTATTGAGGTACAAAATTTAATATTTCTTTATTACTTCTGTATTTTAAAAATAAAAGCTAAATTAAGCCATAAATTTTAAACCATGTAAAATTTTTTTCTTCAAAAATATAGAAATGAAATCAATTTATTTCCGTCACCACTTCCGAAATTTTAAAAAAATTTTTAATCGATAAGTTAGGAACAGTAACTTATTTTAAATTTATTAAGAATTTAATAACAACGAAATCGAATTAAAACCGCGTAAAACCAATATATTTTTGCATTCACTAAGTTTTAAAGCAACCATGCATTTTTTCAATTGCTTTAGGGGATATTATAAATATTGATTGAATAATAATGATTTACTGTTCAAACTATTGAGTTGATTAGGATATCAGAGAAATATAAAGTTAGGAAAGGAATGTCAATTGAAGAAATTGATGAATTTGTTAAATATGCTCTTGAAGAGATGACGTTAGAAGAAAAAGTATATTCAATGACTGGACATGATTTCTTTAAGTATACTATTAAGGATTTGAAATTTGGTGCGAGGGCATATCCTGGTGGGGGTGTAAAACGATTAGGAATTCCTCCTTTTTTATTCACAGACGGCCCCCGTGGTGTAATAATAACGGGATCCACATGCTTTCCGGTATCTATGGCAAGAGGAGCAAGTTGGGATGTAGAATTAGAAAAAAAGGTAGGGGATGTAATAGGTAAAGAGGTTCGTGCTCATGAAGCAAATCTTTTTGGTGGTGTGTGCATTAATTTGTTACGCCATCCGTCTTGGGGTAGGTCACAGGAAACTTATGGTGAGGATCCCTTTCATATTGGTCAATTTGGAGCAGCTTTGGTAAGAGGAGTTCAAAAACATAACGTAATGGCTACTATAAAACATTTCGTGGCAAATAGTATTGAAAATTCTCGGTTTAAGGTAAATGTTATAATGGATGAAAGGACATTACGTGAAGTTTACCTTCCACATTATAAATATTGTATTAAAGAGGGATGTGCCACTGTTATGTCCGCATATAACAAATTTAGAGGAGAGTATTGTGGTCATAATAAATATCTTTTGAGAGATATTCTTAAAGATGAGTGGGGTTTTCAAGGTTTTATACATTCCGATTGGTTCAGGGGATTACGTCGTACTTTGGGTGGAATTTTGGGTGGTCTAGATGTTGAAATGCCCCGTTCAAAATATTATGGGGATGGTTTAATAAGCAAAGTTGAGAATAAGCAGATTTCAATAGACCTTATTAATGATGCGGTAAGAAGAATAATCCGCACTGTTTTAATCTTTACAACGAAGGAGGACTCGCAGGAATATGATTCAGATTTAATAGCATGTGATGAACATCGACAATTAGCATTAAATGTAGCAGAGAAAAGTATGGTTCTCCTGAAAAACAATTCGAATTTTCTACCTCTAAATCTGAAAGAAATTAACACTTTGGCAGTAATTGGTCGATTAGCCGATTTTAAAAATACAGGCGACCGTGGAAGTAGTAATGTCAACCAAGAGAATATTGTCACTCCTTTAAAAGGATTTCAAAATTATGCAAAGGATAGGATAGAAATAGCATATGATAAGGGTAAAGATTTAGAAAAGGCTCAAAAGTTAGCTCAGAGAGCAGATGCAGTTATTATAACTGTTGGTTATACATATAAAGATGAGGGAGAGTATCCCGAGAGAGTATTAAGAGGTGGGGGAGACAGAACCAACCTTAGTTTAAAAAGCAAAGATATCGATTTAATTAGAACAATTTCGAAAGTAAATCAAAACTGTGTGGTTGTATTGATCGGGGGAGGTGCAATCATTATGGAGGAATGGAAAGATAACGTTCCTGCAATCTTAATGGCGTGGTATTCAGGGATGGAAGGAGGAAATGCATTGGCTAATATTATATTTGGAGACGTAAATCCGAGTGGAAAATTACCATTTTCTATTCCAGAAAATCTTGATCATTTACCTTTCTTTGATAAAGATGCTGATGAAATAGAATATGGTTATTATCATGGATATACATTATTAGATCGAGAGAATATTAAACCATCATTCCCTTTTGGCTATGGAATGAGTTATACTAAGTTTAAATATATCAATCTGGAAGTAAGTCTTTCAAATGATTCTGTTATTGCTTCTGTTGATATAACAAATATTGGCGAAAGGAAAGGAGAAGAAGTTATTCAATTATATATTGGATTTGAAGACTCTAAAATTGATAGACCAAAGAAATTGTTAAAAGCATTCAAAAAGATTGAGATAGCCCCAGAAGAAACAAAAACGATAATTTTAGAAGTGAAAAAAAGTAATTTATCATATTACAACCCAGATTCTAGACAATGGGAACTTGAGAAAATGAAATATAGTGTTCTAGTTGGCCCTTCATCTAATTTTGAAACCTTATTAAGAGCTGAGATTTTTATAAGTTAAATACTTGTTTTATTTATTTTTTGGTCCTAAGGTTATTTATTCTTTAAAGCAATAAACAATTATAAATTAATGAAAACTAATTATTTCTTAGTTAAATTTTGTTTATTTAACAGTAAGGAGATTTTTTATGTCAAGTGAAGAATCTGGTAAAAAACGTTATATTCCATTTGTAGGATTACTTGAGGATTATGTTGGACGCTCTCCATTGGATTTTTATAGCTGGGGCCACATTGCTTTTGGTATTGGTGCATTTTCAATTTTCTCTTTAATTATTACAATCTACGAGTTTATTTTTTTAACTCCGGCTGTTATGCCTTGGTGGTGGATAATGACATTTGTAATTGCAGTTGGTGTTGGCTGGGAGATAATTGAAAATACAATTTTATGGAAGTTAGGAGTTAAGTATGAGAATCGTCGAGATAGCTTTGTGAATGCACTTTTTGATATCCTATTCGTTATTGTAGGAGGATTAGCAACTTGGTTACTTAAATGGATTATTATGGATGTTATGGGAGAATTAGGTAGATGGTTTTATCTTTCTGCCATTGTCTTATTTGCCCTTGCTTTAATAGCTTATTTCATTGGATTTTATATTACAAATCAGAAAACCAAGAAAACCAGAAATGAGTTAGGGAGAATTATAAGTTAAATCAAATATCCTTTTATTATCTTCTTTTTTTTTATTTCCAGCTATTAAATTATTGATATTAGTATTATTTTTCCCGTATCGTTTAATATAGATAGATATCTATGGGATCTTATTCCCATTGTTTATGATCATGTATAAGTTAAATAAAAACTAGTCATTAAGTAGCAATAGTACAATATTTTTTTCATAAGAGCAATAATAAAAGAGCATAATGGAAATTAGGAATTTTAACGTCCTGATCGTCGGCGTGGGCGGCCAAGGCGTTATTAGTGCAATACAAATTCTTACGAAAGCATCATTACTTGAAAACTATAAAGTTCGTACAGCAGAAACTCATGGAATGGCACAGAGAGGTGGGTCTGTTGCCTCTTTTCTCCGATTTGGACATAATGTCGAAGGTCCTTTAATAGCAAAAGGGAACTGTCAAGTTATTTTGGCGTTTGAAGCAAGTGAAGCAGTACGTTATTTTAATTATGCAGATTCTAATACATCCTTTTTTGTAAACAGCAGAATCATTGTTCCACCAACAGTTCATTCAATGGATATGAAATATCCTAATATTGAAAAAATTAAAGAGTTTTTACATCAAGTCTCTCCAAATGTTTATTTTGTGAATGGGCATGAAGAATCACTTAAAGTGGGAAATCTTCGCACATTAAACATCTTTATGTTAGGTTTTTTATTGGGATCGGGAAAATTACCTATCACAAAAAAAACATTAACTCAATCAATAATGATGTTAATTCCAGAGAAATACTATAAAATTAATAATATTGCTTTTAAGAATGGTATTGAAAGAGGTTGTTGTATTAGAAGGGAAAAAAAATGAGTCTTCCACAATTTGCAAAAAATGCACCAGGTATGCGTGTTGTTTTGTTAGGAAATGAAGCAATAGCACGTGGGATATTAGAAGCAGGAGTTATAATAGGTGCGGGTTATCCGGGAACTCCTTCATCAGAAATTTTGACTACACTGGCTGAAATGCAGAATTACCACCCCAATTTAAAGGTGGAATGGAGTATTAATGAAAAAGTAGCATTTGAAGTGGCTTATGGAGGATCGATGTCTAATGTCCGTTCAGTTGCCTGTATGAAACACGTGGGTGTAAATGTTGCATCTGATGTTTTTATGACTGCAGCTTATGCAGGTGCACGAGGGGGAATGGTATTAGTATCTGCTGATGACCCAAACTGCTATAGTTCCCAGAATGAACAGGATAATAGATATTTTGGATTACACGCTTTAGTCCCTGTTTTTGAACCCTCTAATCCCCAAGAAGCTAAGGATTTAATTAAATATGCTTTCAGTTTTTCAGAAGACTTTCAATCAATTGTATTATTTCGTACAACTACGAGATTGAATCACGGTCGAGGAGATGTACAGCTTGGAGAAATTGCGAAAATTGATCGAGAATATGGCTTTGATTGGGATCGCTCTCGCTGGGTATGTTTACCTTCGCATTCGAGAGTTTTAAGATTTAGACTATTAGAACGATTAGAAGAGATAACAGATTTTGCGGATGATTTTCCCTTTAATTCTCTCAAAATTTCAGATGAGAAAGTTAATGGAAAAAGATATGGATTTGTTGCAGCGGGAATCCCATATGCTCAATTATTAGATGCTCTTGAATATTTCGATATAAAAAATAAAGTATCGATTCTTAAACTTGGTATGGTGTATCCTCCTCCCAAAAGATTAATTAAAGAGTTATTTAATGCAGTTGACAGTATTCTTGTTGTAGAGGAGTTGGAACCGTTTGTCGAAAACATACTAAAACAATTAGCTTTTGAAGAAGGATTATCAAAAGAAATAGAGATTCACGGAAAAGATTTCCTACCTCAAAATGGAGAATTCTCTGCAGAGTTATATATTGAAACTTTGGCTGCATTGATGGATTTAGAATATGAAGGAATTCCGATTCCACAAGATTTATTGATTATTCCCCCAAGGCTCCCTATCTTATGTCCAGGATGCTCTCATCGTTCTAGTTTTTATGCCATTAAACAAGTCGAAAAAAAAATGAAAACCAAATTCGTCAATTCTTCTGACATTGGTTGCTATACATTGGCTGTATATAAACCACTTGAGGGGTTAGATACAGAAATTTGTATGGGAGCATCAATTGGACTAGCAAATGGGATTTCTAAAATTCAATCAAATAAAAATCCGGTTTTAGCAATATTAGGAGATTCCACATTTTTCCATTCAGGGATTCCAGCACTTATAAATGCAGTTCATAATCAAAATAACATGCTTGTTATGATTTTAGACAATAGAGCAACCAGTATGACAGGATTTCAAGATAATCCAGGAACAGGAATCAAAATAACCAAAGAAATTGGGACAAGAGTAGTAATTGAAGATCTTGTCCTTGGGTGCGGTGTTACAAAAGAGAATTTATGGGTTGTAGATTCAAACAATCTACCAGAAATGATTGAAAAACTAGAGGAAGCCATTATGGCAGAGGGAGTTAGAGTTTTTATATCGCGTCATAAATGTTCCCTAATAGAAATGAATGAATTGCGTTCTAAACAACTCAAACCACCCATAGTTAATATAGATCCTGAGAAATGTAAAGGATGTTTAATTTGCATTGACAAATTTGGATGCCCATCATTAATTTTTGATGAAACGCAAAAAAAAGCATTTATTGAACAGGAAAGCTGCAGAGGTTGTAAAGTTTGTATTGATGTATGTATTCATAATGCAATATGTGAAGAAGAGGAAGAAAAATAGAATGCTCACATATTTTTTTAATCCAAGGACTATTGCTCTAATTGGGGCCACGAATAATCCAAAAAAGTTTGGTAATGCAGTGACCATTAATATTCTCAAAAGTAAAAATGCTGAAAGCGAATTATTTCTTGTTTCTCATAAAAATCAGACAATTTCAGGTTTACAGTGTTATAATTCAATTATAGATATCCCGAAGGATATTGATATCGCCATAATATTAGTTCCCGCACGTGTAATTGATGAAGTTATTAATCAATGTATAAAAAAAAGGGTTAAGGGAATTATAATTATTACAGCGGGTTTTGGTGAAATTAATGATGAAGGGAAGAAGAAAGAGTTAGAAATTATCAAAAAATGTAATAAGGAAGGAATTCGGGTAATGGGGCCCAACTGTGTAGGAATTCAAAATTTAAATAGCGGTTTAAATGCCTCTTTTATCCAAAACGCACCATTAGGAGAAATTGGCATGATCAGCCAGTCAGGTTCCTTTGGTTGTGCAACATTTTATGCCATGGAAAGAGAATATATAGGTTGCTCAAAATTCGCTAATATTGGTAATGGTATTGATATTTCTTTTAGTGAGATTTTAGATTATTTAAACCATGATAAAAATACTCAAATAATCTGTGTCTATCTCGAAACAATAGATGATGGGAAACAACTACTAAAAACAGTTAAAAACATTATCCCTTTTAAACCAATCGTTTTCTTAAAAGGAGGGAGATCAAATTTAGGAATGAAGGCAGCAAGTAGCCATACTGGCTCAATCGTAAGTAATTATAAAGTATTAAAAGCATCTCTTAAACAAGCAGGAAGTATTGTTTGTGAAAATGCATCAAACTTCATAACAGCACTTAAAACTTTCTCATTCTTACCAATCCCTCATGGAAAAAATATAGGAGTCCTCACAAATAGTGGTGGAAGCTCTGTATTATTTAGTGATAAAGCAGAGCAATTTGAATTAAAATTAGCAGAATTTTCTGATACGTTGATTAATAAATTTTCTACTCATTTAATACCGTTGGTTAAATTAGTAAACCCCCTTGACATGATTGGAGGTGCAGATGAAAAAACGTATTACAATATTACAAGATTAATGCTGGAAGATCCTTCCATTGATATTGTTGTAGCATGTGTAGTAATCCCTCCCTTCTTAGAAATGAAATCGAGTGAGCATTATAGAGGTATGATTAGAGCGTGGAATGATACAAACAGAAAAAAACCCTTAATTCCATTAATCATGTTTGGCGAAGATTTTAAGGATTTAAGAGAATTTTCGAAATCAGAAAGAACAACAATTTTCTTTACTCCTCATGATGCAGCTTATGCAATCAAATTATTAATTGAGAGGATGAAATTATTAAAATTAGTGGAAGTTTAAAATTTTATGATTCAATTATTGTAAATCCTGACTTGTGGAGAATTTTTACTGCTTCCTCAATAAAGTCATCCTCCACACGCACTATAAGCATCGAATCCTCTTTAACTAGAGTAGAATAACAATAATCTATATTGATTTTGTTATCACCTAAAGTTTTAGGGATTTCAAATAGCGCATTTGGATGATCGTTTAATCTGATTGCTATCACCTCTGTTGTCGAAGAAAGGTAATTATTTTCATCTAGAAGATCAATACAATCCTCAGGTTTATCTACTAAAATCAATAGTAATCCATAATCAGGTGTTTTAGCAACGGTTAATGCTCTAATAAATATCTTATTATCCATTAGTAGCTTTATGAATTTGGCTAATACACCAGGACGATCCTCGAGAAATACACTTAATTGAATCATCACACATCAATAACTTTGAATGCTAGATGTTAAATTTTAATATTTGAATCTTTTTAAACTTAGTAATAAATAAGGAAAATAAAAGAAATGCTAAAAGATTTCTACGACAAGCATACAAATTTTTCATGTAGAACTGCTACAGAATATCATATTTCTCCAGGTATAAAATGTAAATTTGATATTATTAAAGCTAATCTTAAAGGTAAAGTTAAATTTAAACATGGGATTGATCTTGGTTCATCGGGAAATTCATTTCTAACCATGTTAAATGATATTGAACATAAATCCTTCTATGATATTGCAAATCTTCCACTAGCACAATATATTAATAAGTTTAAATGGTATCCCTTGTGTGGAGATATTACTCGTTTACCATATAGAAATAGTTCCATCGATTTTATAAGTGCGCTTGATGTGTTAGAGCATGTTAAGAGAGACCATTTAGCAATTTCAGAAATGAGCAGAATTCTCAAAAAAGACGGAATAATCATCATAACAGTCCCTCATAGAATGAGATATTATACAAATCAAGATAAATTAATTGGTCATTATAGAAGATATGAAGTTGATAATTTGAAACGACTATTTCAAAAATTTGATTTAAAACATTTAAAGACGTTTGGAGTGTATGGGCAATTCATGCGTATTTCAGATCTTCAATCATCAAATCCCTCTAAAATAGAAGAAAAATTGGATACTTTACGATATCGATATGAAAATCACCGGAGTTTTCGAATTATATGGGATTTGATTGTAAAATTTTTATCCAAACTAATGAAAATTGATGCGAAACATCAACCCTTAAAGAAAATAATGAATATAGCACTAATTTTCAAAAAAGTTGGTTAAAATATAAAGGTTAATCTAAATCTCTTTTGAGTTTTTCAAATAATTTTTTATAGTCATCTATGTATTTTTCTTCATTTGTTTCGTCAATTCTTTGCAAGAGTTCTATGGATTTCGTTAAAGCTTGTGATCTTTTTTTAATCCTTTCTAAAAATTGCTGCTTATTAAATTCAGCTTTAGAAATATCAATTTTATCTTTTACTTCTAAAATTGAAGCCTCGATTTCTTTCTGATATTCAATAACGTCATTTAATACGCCCAATTCAAGTTGCTTCTTTCTTATTTCTAATTTAATACAATTTTCACAAACAATTTCTTGATTATTCTCCTGCATTCTTAATTTGTCTCCTTTATTCATCATAAAAGGATTTTTGCACCGATCGCAAGCTACTAATTCAAGCAGGAGTTTATCTGAATTAGAATCGGGCATCTTAAAACAAAAATAAATCTAAATTATAAATATTTATCTATTATATAGATCTTATTTTACACCTTTATTATTGTTCTAGTAAGCTCTCTTATTTTTAGAAAACTAATAATAAAACTTTATATTTCACTTTTTATGGATGCAATTTTAATCATAATTTTGATTAGTTTTGGTGTTTTATTTGGCATTATTGGAACTATTGCTGGTATTGGAGGAGGAGCTCTTCATATGAGCCTTATGATTTTATTACTTGCGATCCCTATTGATGAAGCAAGAGATACTTCATCTTTCATTATCTTACTCTTCACAGGTATTGCTTTTATAAATTATATTAAACAAAAAAAGATAAGTATTAAACTGATACTTATATTTGCTGGTTTTGCTTTATTAGGGGGAATCAGCGCTACTATTTTATTTATATTTATGCCAATTGATAACACCGTGTTAAAAATTATAATTGCATCGGTAGTTCTTACTTCTGGGATAAATATGATTCGGAAAGCAATTATATCTACAAGATTAGAAAGATCAAGTAATATCACTCAAGACATATTTTCCTTTGAAAATTTTGATCATAAAAAAAATTTAAAAAAAGCAATTCCCTTGTTCTTTTTAGCAGGATTCGTTGCTTATCTTAGTGGTATAGGAGGAGGTATGTTATTTGTACCAATACTTACAATTATTTTTGAAATACCAATACGTGTTTCAACAGCATTATCGACTTCAATGATCTTTTTCATTGGAATTTATAATGCTGGTGTTAGAATGGCAATTGGAAAAATCCATTATCTAATAGGTCTTTTTATTGCCATTGGGGCTATCATAGGGTCACTATTTGGTGCTAAACTGTCAAATAAAATACACAAGCATAATTTACAATTTATTGTAGCAGTCATTTTAATTGGATTGGCAATTAGAATGTATTTTATTATATAGCTAGAGTACTCTTAAAAGAAATAATTAATTGAAACTTCTATTTTCATGTTTGAGTTCAAAATATGTCTTATCCCTCAGCACACTCTCATGTATTTCACCCAAATATTTGTTCTGCAAGATCTTATCAAAAAATCGTATAATTGAATCATAAGTTTCCTTAAGAAATGTATCATTCTGAGAAAATTCATAAGAAATTTCTTCTATCAAATCAAAATCAAATTTGATATTTACTTCTTTCATTTCAAAAATCTTCCTTTTTAACCGCTTGTCATGAAAATTAGTCCAAATGGATTCATATACAAAATAATTAACAAATTGAACTGCTTCAGTTACAATTCCTAAAGAAAGGGCAGCAACTAAATTTCCCGTAATTATAAATGCAACTAACATACCCAAAAATATTGTTAAAACTCTATAGATAATGCTCTTTAAAAAGCTCTCTTTTAAATTATCAACCCATTCTGTTGATTTAATTTTCCACTTGATTTTTTTCATGTTTTATTCTGTCCTCAATCCATGATTTAATTAATCGATTATATAATAAAGAAAAGTGATTTGTTATAAAATTAGTGAATTCTAAATTAAATAAAATACATATCAGACATGTTATTAACATAATAATCAATTAGTATGCGAGTTAAAAATGATTAAAGTAAAGGATCTTGAACAACTAATGGATGATTTTATGATTGAGCCTGAAGAAAAATTCAAGGAGTTAAAAAGATACCTTCTTAGTGAATTTACATGGGATGTAGATCCTTTAAAAAAGTCCCAATTTATGATTCGAGGTATCCCTATAGATGATGATAAAATTCTTGGTGATATTTTGAAAACTTATCTCCCGGAAGAGGCTATTGTTTTAAAAGAAATATAGGAAGGCACATCAAAACTGACTTTTTCATTCAAAGATTATAGGTTTTTATTACTTATAAAAACTCTATCTTAAAAAACAAGTTATCAAGCTTTTATCTCGATTATATGAAAACAAATTTAAGATAGAATATCTCTTTATTAATTATTCTTGAGATAATTGCGAGATTTAAAGGAACAATATGATTCCAAATGTTAATAGGAAACATTAAAGAGAAGGTTTTATCTGATGCATTGAAGGAAGAAAAGGCTTATAACTGGGTAGAAGCAGCTAAATTATATGAAAAGATAGCGAAATCTGTTCAAAATGGTAAATATTTTGATAAATTGGGCGATATCTATATTCGATTAATTATGGCTTCAAATACAAAAGACGAGTACGTACATTGGGGTAATCAAGCAGTTAAAGCATATTATAAAGCAGAAAACCTTTTTAACCAAACAAATGATAAGCTCCTCGCTATGAAATGTAAAGCTAAAGCACTTAATACAAGGGGATACATGATTACTTCAATTGAAGAAGGAATGGAAGCTTTAAAAAAATCGATTGATATTTGTTTAGATTTGATAAAAACATATTCTAACTTGGGAAAAAATAAAAATGTCGTAGAAGTAATCATTTTAGCATCACAATCAATAGTTTTTTTATTGTATATATGCAAAGAGCCAAATGATTTTGAAGATCACGTAGAATTAGGACGTACCTTATTAGAGAAAGCCTGGAAATATTCTGATCTCTTAGAAAAAGTTGAGAATGTTGATTTGAGAACAGAATTATTGTCTTTTGAAAATGCCTTATTAATTATAGACAGATACACGAGACTTACTTATGGAGATAAAAAGGAAGAAAATATTCGGAAAAAATTCTATACTAGATGTAGAGAGACATTAGAATTAGCTAAGGATTATGATGATCTCCTCCTACTTGGACGAATTTATTTTATTGTAGGTGATTTTTATTGCATGTATGGTTCTTTATATGCTAAAGAAAGAGTAGAACGATTAAAACAAGTTGAAGAAGGATTTTACTTATTAGAGGAAGCAGTAAAGATCTTTAGGAAAACCAAAGATTATTTCTTTTTAATTTATGCAATTTACTCTTTAGATTATTTAGCTGGAATTTTTGGAAGGTTTGAGTACTATCAGAAGAGAATTGTTAAAGATGTGCACGAACTTGAGAAGTTAAGCGAAGTTTATGATGGTCTTAATACATTTCATGGTCTACTAATATCTCGTCTTTCTCTAATTTATTATCATAATTTTACTAGTAAGAGTTTTTATGCAACGGATACAAGGATATCATTTGCTCGATCGGGAATAAAATATGCAAAAAAGGGTCTAGAGAACCTTAATTTTGGACCTTTTTTTGCCCAAAATTATCAAATATTAACTCAATTTTATTCCCAATTAGCACTTCTTGCTGAAGAAGATGACCCACAAGAAGAATATATTGAAAAAATGTTTTACTACGCAGATCAGACTGGAATTCATTCTAAAGGATTTAAAGGAGGAACTGCAAGGTCAGCTGGTTATGAATCAAGATATAGAGCAAATAAAACAATGGCAGACATTAGTAATAATAAAAAAGAAAAAATTCGTCACTTAGAAATTGCAATTGAAGCCGCAAAGAATAACTTAAATTATGCAGTTGAATCCTATAATTTGTTTTTAGCTGCTCAAATACGACTAGGGCTTCTTTATGAGGAATTAGGAATTCTAACTGCTGAAGAAAAACCCTTAATGGCAGCAAGGGAAAAATTCCTTGATATTATCAAAGAAACATCAGAAACAGATTTTTATTATCATTATAATGCTGCTTGCTATGAATTTCTTGCTCGATTAGAAGATCGCTTAGGTAATCATATGGTTTCTTCTGAATGTTATGAAAGCGCACAATATGCTCACAAAAAATCATTATCAACCATAGAGTATAGACCCTTGAAAGATAGAATTGAGACTAAAATCAAGTATGCTAAAGCATGGAGTTTAATTGAAAATGCAAAAGCATTTCATAAAAAGGAAAAGCACCTAAAAGCAAAAAACGAATATGAAAACGCATGTATTTTACTTAGAGAATTACCAGAAAACAGTTTTGAAGCGTCATATTTCTTTTCTTGGGCAATTCTTGAAAGGGCAGAACAATTTAGCAAATTAGAGGATTTTACGAATGCTATAGATTGTTATCAGAATGCTAAAGAAAAGTTTAAGTTTGCTCGAATGGCCATTAGAAATATAAGGAAATTGGAGAAAAGATCAAAAGATTTAAAAAAACTCGAGAAGGCAGCAAATGTAAGAATGGATTACTGTTCAGCTAGAATAAATCTTGAGAAAGCGAGGATATTAGCAAAAAAAGGAGAACATCTCGATGCTGCTGAGCGATTTGCTCTTGCTGCTACCCAATTTAATGATATATGCTCTCATTTTAAGATCCCGCGTGAACGGGGAGAATTAGAAGCAGTATATTATCTCTGTAAAGCTTGGGAAAATTTAGAAATTGCAGAAAAATTTGAAGACCCAAATAAATATGCTATATCAGCACAATTATTTTCAAAAGCTAGTTCTCTATTCATTGAGAGCAAACTAAAATTATTAGCTACAGGAAATTCATATTTCTGTTTAGCTTTAGAGCAAGGATGTAATTTTGATAAGACTCATAATATTAAAATAAAAACCCAGCTGTTTTTAAAAGTAAAATCACTACTGAGAAATGCGGCTATTTCATATGAAAAGGGAGGCTTCAAAAGTGGAGCAGATTGGGCTTTAGCAACATCTACATATTTTGATGCAACTTGGCATTTAATACAAGCAGATGAAGAATTAGACATCAATAAAAGAAAAGAACTACTAAACATAGGTTCAAATTATTTCAAATCGGCAGCAGAGATTTATGGTAAATCTGGTTATAATAATAAAGAACGAGAAGTCTTAGAAAGGTTAAATAGAGTAGGAAAAGAAGAAAAAATACTTGTATCTGCTTTAAATACAATACAAAAATCTAACGTATCAGGTAGTATTAGAGGAATAGTTACACCATCTTGCCCTATCGAAATAAGCCAATCCCCAAGGATTGGAGAAATCCAACAGTATTCTGAAGTAGCAAGTAAATTCTTAGAACTTGATAGTAGAGTTCAAAAATATGAAATAGAATATAAGGATATATTGAAAGATCACTCAAAATCACCAAAAAACCAATGTAGAGTTGGAATTGCTCAAATTGGAAAGTCCAATTCTGGAGATATAATGACCGAATTTTTCGAAGAAAAGCCAAAGGGTCTATTAACAATTAAGCAAAATATCATTGAAGATATCGAATCAAATGTATATAAAATGATTGAAAAAGCTCATGTTAATCATATTGACATTTTACTTTTCCCAGAAATGACAATAGATCTCAAATATAAGTATATTCTTGAAAAGATAACCACTCTTGCTAAGAAAAATCAAATGTATATAATTCCTGGATCATACCATATCATAGAGTCAAAAAGTAATGTAAGTCTAGTTATAGGTCCTGAAGGAATAATCTGGGAACAAGAAAAACATATCCCTGCCATCATAAGTCTTGGGAATCAAAGATTTAAAGAAGGAATAGATACATATACATTACCTCATAAAACTATTGTCTGTAACACAGAATTTGGAAGAATAGCGATTGCTACTTGTCGAGATTTTCTTGACATGGATTTAAGAGTCGAATTAAAAAATTTTGAGCCTCCTATAGATATCATCTTAAATCCTGCATTTACGCCTGTTACAGCAGATTTTAAGGCTGTTCATTTTGATGCCAGACGTTCAATATATGCTTACACTTTTTTTGCAAATGTAGCAGAATATGGCAATTCTCTAATTTACACCCCAGAAAAAGAGCGTATTGAACGAAATATCCCCCCAAAAGAAGAAGATTTAATTTTTAAAGATGTAGATCTTTTCAGACTTCGTTCTGAAAGAAAAAAATGGGAAGCTGAACGGAAAAAAAGGAAGGGTTTTATCCAAAGTACCAGATAATTAATTTATATAAAAGCAGCCATATCTTTACATTTCTCTGTAATTCTTATCATATCTTTAATCTTATCTTTATCTTCATAATTTGACTTATTCATTAAAGAGTTTGCTCTTTCCACTAAAAGATCCTTTCTTAACCAGGTCTTGTGGGTTAAAATTAAATCCTTTTTCAGATAAGCATTCATAACATCATCAAAATATTGATTAATCTCTAAGAAGAATTCTTTTGTATTTTCATTTATTTTCATGTCCTTTAAAATCTTACCAATTTCTTCAATCTTTTCACAAAACATTCTATAATCCATAGCTTCAAGCGGTGTAAAATCTGTGTCTTCTGAAACATATATCCCAGTTCTAAGATATGTACGTATATGTGTTACCAATATAAAATAAAATTTCTTTAACTGATCAAAATTGTATTTCAAATCATCAATTCGGTTTTCTAATAAACATTCCATCATGTTAGCAATTAAATACAATAGACGTTGAATAAGTTTTTTTGTGGGAATTTTTTTATAACCAAAGTTTTGAATTACTAATCTCTGCGCTTGCTCTTCAATTATTTCTGTATTTGGAAGTCCATTGACTAACCATCTTATTTCACTTCTTATTGTTTTATCAATTTCTTTATCTGAGATTACTACTATATTAGTTTGACCTGATAGAGAGTGTTTAACAATTTCTCGCGCAATATATGGACTTGAATGAAGTATAAGCATTTCTTCTAATTTTATATCCTCCTGTTCATGTTTCGGTAAAATCTTCAAGGATCCATCATTAAGAATATCTAAAGCAACTGGTGATTTACTGCTTAAATTGAAATTTTCAACCCACTTTTTGGGTAAACTCACAAAGTATGAACCACTTATTTTTTGTAGTTTTCTAAAAATTCTTTCCATAATTTATTATTAGAAAAATTTTTATTTAAATTTGTTTAAACTTTTTTAACCACCTTTAAGTTTTTATACATAACATTAATTAATTGTTTAAATTATTTTATCATTAAAAATTAATAACTATGGAGGGAAAAAAATGATTGTAAATGGAGAATATTTAGAATATTTATTGAAAGAAGCTTTAGAAGAATTAAAAATACAAATAAATAATAAATTGGAACCAATTCATGTAAAGAAGGAAGTTGTTGATCCAATTGATAAAAAAAGAGCTAAAAAAAGATGGGAAAAGTCTTTTGGATATTATTGCTTGCATCCTGATAAATTCAGGTTTGGATTCAGAGATTTTTAACAAATCCATCCTCAATAAAATTAGCTTCATTTATTTGTATAAGTGGATTAGTCTAAGAAATCTTAAATCAGATTGATTATACTATAACTTAATTTGTTATTATGAGATATGTGATATTTTTAGATGAGTAAAGGTTTTAAGCTTCTTCGAGTCGAGTATGTTTTTTCTGTATTAATTCCCTTACTCTTGTGCATTTATTTAAATAATTATGATTTAATTTCCCATATTTGGATTTTAACCGGATTTATCTTTTATGCTATTACCGGTAATACCCTTAATGATGTAATTGATATGAAGGATCCAAATGAGAAAGAAACTCTAGCAAGAGTAAAAGGATATTCTCGTAAAGAAATATTAGTTATTTCTATTGGGAGTTTTGTATTAGGGACAACTTGTTTTATAAACGAGATCTTGAATAACCCATTATTAGGGATTTATTTAATCCTAATAGTAGTCATGGTGGTTTTTTATTGCTTTTTCAAAACTCTAGTCATAATAAATCACATTATACTAGGCACATCACACATAGTATTGCCATGGTTCATGATAAAGATAAATGCTGGAGATCTATTTATGGGATTTTTACCAAATCTCACTTTATTCGAATCTTTAATTCTGGCGTCTATTATATCTGTAGCATTCACGGGTCAGATGGTTCATGAAATGATTGATGGTGATTCTTTGTCGAAATTAAAACCAAGAACCTCTCAAGTAGTAATTTGGATTGCATGTATCATATCAATATTTATCGCAATTATTTCTTTTATTATTACTCGATATCTGGTATTCCTCCCTATTTTGTTATTTCCAATTGGTATCTTATATGTGTTCAGAGAACCTAGGAATAATTTATTAGGTCGGACATCACTAAAAGATACAGGGATTATCCTTGGAAACTTGATGCTTTTCTATATAATCATATTAATTGTTGCATCATAGATTTTTAACAATAAGTTTTTTGAATAATCATTTATAAACCGTTTTAATATTGATATTAATGAATTCGGATTTTGTTAAGAAATCAAGATATCAGATTAAGATTGACGATAAATTTTCTCAATGTTTAACTTGTGAAAGGAAGTGTAAAATTCAGGAGGGTAAAACAGGCTTCTGCAATACACGTATTAATAAAGAAGGAAAAATCTATACAATCGTATATGGATTAATACCAGCTTTATCTTTCAATCCTATCGAAAAAAAACCACTTTATCACTTCCATCCAGGAACCACAGCATTAACTATAGGTACCTACGGTTGTAATTTTTCATGTTTTTGGTGTCAAAATTATCACATTTCAAAACAAGATCCGTTTAAATTGAATCAACTGGGAACAAAAAAGGACTATATTTCACCCGAAAGATTCATAGATATTGCAGTTAAAAATAATTGTGAAGGAACTTCGATATCCTTTAATGAACCAACATTATTGTTTGAATATTCATTAGAGGTTTTTAAATTAGCAAAACTGAATGGATTATATAATACCTACGTTACAAATGGTTATATGACTACAGATGTTTTAAAGGATTTAATTGATACAGGGCTGGACGCTATGAATATTGATATTAAAGGGGGTGCAGAAATGGTTCAAAAATATTGTAATGCAGATAATGAAATTGTATGGAGGAATGCCAAATTAGCAAAAGAGCTAGGTGTCCATCTAGAAATAACTACATTACTAATTACTAAATTGAACACTGATAATTTAACAATTAAAAATATTGCTAAAAGAATCATTAATAACTTAGGAGAAGATACTCCATTTCACCTATCCCGATTTTTTCCGCATTACAAATCAAGTGATCACGATTTAGATTCTCCAACACCATTAAAATATTTAATGAATGCCTATGAGATTGCTATAAACGAGGGTTTAAGATTTGTATATCTAGGTAATGTTCCTAACGCTAATTATGACAAGACGACATGCCCTAATTGTTCTAAAATAGTGATAGAAAGAAAACAATTTGGATTAATTAAAGAAAGTCTAGATGTTGAAGGAAATTGTAAATTTTGTGGATATCCTATCTGTAGGATGTGATTTTGCTGTGTTTTTTAACTAGAAATTTATAGATGTTTTTTTTACTAATTCAGAATAGATGTAGTTTTTATATAGTATTTTGAAATTATTTTATATCAGCAAAATTCCAGAAGAAAATTCTATAGAGTAAATAACGATTCTATTGATATTCACAATCTCCTAAATAATTATTATGGGAGAATAATTACCAAAGATGTTATTGAAAAGAGATCAGCTGGTCAAAACATGATTTCGATTAATGAATATTCAAAAATAGTAGAGAAATTTAAATTTCTTAAACTCAAAATACCAAAAATCAAAAAATTGGGGTTTCATTCGTAAATAATATAATTTTAGATTTTCTTAAAAGTTAAGCTGTCTATTACTATATATGGTTGAAGCGTTTGCGGATATAAATGGTATAAAACTTTGCTATTTTAGTCAAGGTGAAGGTTTCCCGATAATCTTACTTCATGGTTTTGGTTCTAAAAAGGAAGGATTCATGGCTCAAATTCCTGAACTATCAAAACATTTTAGAGTGATTACTTTCGACATGAGAGGGGCAGGAAAAAGTTCAAGACCTAATTATCATTACTCTATGGATATGTTTGCTGATGATATTAAGGGGTTGATGGATTACCTAAAGATTGAAATTGCTCATTTAATAGGTTTTTCATTTGGGGGGATGATTGCTCAAAAATTTGTTCTAAAATATCCTTCTTATGTATCTAAGCTTATTATCATAAATTCTTCAGGTTTAAGGAAAATGCCGAAGGATTATGACCCAGAACCATACATTCACTTCAGGTTAAAAGGACTAGAAATGATTAATAACGATCCTATTAAAGCATTTTGGCAATCCACTCAATTAGGCTTTCCTCAAGAATTTAGAGAAGAAATGATGGCAAATCCTAAAAAGAAATTTCATGGATTATGGTCAACAGAAGAACTTATTGATTATTACATAACTGATCCTCCTACTCCAAAAGATATTCGAAATTTTGCTTATTCATTTAAAACGTTAGATTTCTCTGGTAAGTTAAGTGAAATTACGAATGAGACACTTTTACTTACTGCGTCTCATGATGTTCTTGTTCCTAAAGATCGTGTTTCTGAGATTCACAATATACTCCCAAACAGCTCCCTTAAGGTAATAGAAAATGCAGGTCATGAGAGTATAAAACAATGTCCAACTGAAGTAAATAACGCTATTATTGAATTTTTACTAAAAAATTAATAACAAAAACAAATAACCAATGTGGATTAATTATGAGTGAAGCATTCGCATTAATAAATGGAGTAAATATTTGTTATGAAATTTATGGAGATGGAGACCCTGTATTATTAGTTCACGGTTTAGGAACAAAAAAAGAAGCATGGATCGGTCAAACTGAACCGTTAGCAAAACATTTCAAAATAATAAGATTTGATAACAGAGGTGCAGGTAAATCAGAAAGACCAGATGGTCCCTATACTATGGAAATATTTGCAGATGACATAAATGCTCTTATGGATTTTTTAAAAATTGATAAATTTCATATTATTGGATGGAGTCTAGGAGGGATGATAGTGCAAAATTTCGTTTTAAAATACCCTTATCGAGTAAATAAAATGGTATTAATAAATACTAACTATAGTACTCCCGAAGCTGCAGCAGAATCATATAAGGAAATGAGATTACAGGGTTTAAAAGCAAATAAAGAAGATCCAGTTAAAGCTTTTTGGCAATCAATTCGAATTGATTATCACATATCATTTCGTAAACAATTAGAAAAAGATCCTTCAAAGAAATGGCATGGTTTGTGGACTATAGATGACTTAATAAAAAACAGCATTACAGATCCTCCGACTGAGAATGATATCATAGTTCAAGCAAAAGCATTATTAACACATGATACTTATGATAGATTACATGAAATTAAAAACGAGACGTTATTGATAGCATCTAGTCATGATAGGATTACACCTCTATCTATCATGGAAGAAATTCATGAAAAGATTCCGAATAGTATATTCAAAATTATTAATAAAGCAGGTCACGCCTCACCCAGATCTCGAGCACCTGAGATAAACCAATTAATAGTAGACTTTTTGAAGAAATAAATCCGTTCTTTAAAAAATTTCAACGTTAATCAAAAATTTATGATTTTCCGAAACCATAATATTATACAAAATAGTGTTTTAATACTTTATTTTTCATTATTAGAAATTTTAAATGCAATTCATTCTTTCATGATTTAATTTACAATACTTTTTATTAAATTATGGAAGAGCAAACACAATCTAAACGTACATTAAAAACAAAATATCCTATTCTAAAACCGCTTTGGATTGGTTTATTAATTGATGTATTAGGATTTTATATAATTATACCATATATCCCTTCTCTGATAGGAATTTTTAATGCCACTCCATCTTTAATTGGATTATTACTCGCAACAAATGCATTATTTTCGCTTTTTTCTGCACCCATGTGGGGAAAGTTGAGTGATAAATTTGGAAGGAGACCGATGCTCTTAATAGCCGAAGGGGGTACATGTACGGCTTTTTTAATTTTGGCATTTTCAAATTCACTTCCAATGTTTTTTATCGCCAGAATTGTGGATGGTATCTTTGGAGGTAATTTTCCGTTAACAAAAGCTATTATTACCGATGCGGTTCCCCCCAAAGATAGAGGTGTTCAAATGACAAATGTCGGAGTAGTTATGACTATTGCAGGACTTGTTGCCCCAGGATTGGGAGGTTTTTTATCCGTATTTCACATATTTGGACCCACTTACCCTCTAGCTCTTTCAGGCTTAGTAGCTGCAGGTTTTTCCTTTTTGACAATTTTGACAACATTCCTTTTTATTAAAGAAACCTGGCCCAAATCGAAGCGAGAAAAAGCACAGAAAGAGATCAAAATAAATATTCATATCTGGAAAGATAAAGATGTATTATATTTGTTAACGCAATATGCTTTACATACATTTTCTTTTATTACTTATGTTTCCACTTCAGCCGTTTTTATTACGCTAATACTTGGATTCGATACATTAGGAGTTAGTTTATTATTAACAATATCAGGAGTTTCACGAGCTGTTGTAAGATTTTCTGTATTTAAACCTACGATGAGGAAGCTAGGTGAAAGAAATATGACAATATTAGGATTTTCTATTTTAGTAATCACCTTTTTATATGTAGGGATATTTGCCCGTGTTTATCCTGAACCATGGATATTCATTATATTGATGATTTTAGCTAGTTATGGTGTGTCTTGTTCAAGAGGAATTTTGATTAGTAGAGTAACTCAATCTGTAACCCCCAAGGAAGTAGGAAAAATTAATGGATATACTACTACATTTGACAGTCTAGCACAAATTATTGGCCCAATAATGGGCACATTTTTGTTAGAAAGGTTTAATCCTGCATTATTTGGGGTTTTCATGTCTATTTTAGCACTTGGGGCATTTCTAATGGATTTTAAAGTTATAGTACCATTAATGCTGAAGAAACAATTTAAATTAGAAGCACAAATTCAAAAGACTCTATAAAAAGAGAATATAAATAACTTTAAAAAATCCTTTTCCTATTAACTATATTATGAAAAATACTAAAAAGGAAGATTTGGGAAATAAAAATTCTAAGGAAAACGAGAAATCAGTTGATCTTCCTGCATTTGATTTCTTTAAGATAAATATTATTTGTTTTTTAGTTCCTTTTTATGTATGTTTAATCTTATTTTTATTATTCGAATATTTTTTCATTAAGTTACTCACTATCCCCGTATTCATACACTTTCTTCTCTTACCGAGTATTCTTCTTATCTTATACTATATATATTTGATAATTTTGATTGAGTTTTCTGCTCTTTGGGTTCAAAGGTGGAATAAGAAATCCCCTCCACAACAAGGAGTATTTGTCAGAGTTCTTGATAACGTTAAAAGTTCTGAAGGAAAAATGATAAAATATTACCACAAGAGAGGTTTTATAATCAAATTTCCCATGTGGATGACATCGAAATCTCCCTTTCCTTGGCTTGTAAACAGAACACTTCGAAGAATAGGCCACAATAAGATAGGGAAAAATGTCATTTATTGTGATAGTTATGTTGGATTAGAATTTACAAATTTAGGGGATAATGTCTTTATTTATCCTTCCAGTGGGTTATCAAGCCATGCTGTTAATTCGATTTTTGGAAAAATTACAATGATGGAGCTTAAATTAGGAAAAGATACTACATTATACCCAGGCATAATCGTTGGACCAAATGCAATAACCACGGAAAAAAGCGTAATATATCCAAATACAGTATTGCATAAAAATTGGAGAGGAAAAGAAGGTAAATTTTATTATCAAGGTAGTCCAGGACGCCCAATCGAAGTTAAACATAATAGCTGAGCCAATTAAATGGCACCTCTTTATTATTATTTATTGGTGTGGTAAACATAATTAATAAAATTCACCTAGAATAGTGTAGAACATCTAAAATGTTTTAGGATAATGATATATCTCAATTTACATTATCCTAATCCTGTAAAAAGTTAGCAAGAACTTCTTTAGCTTTTGATACATGATTAGTAATAATCCCGTCAACACCCAACTGAACTAATTTTCTTATTCTTGATTCAGAATTAACCGTCCAGGGAAAAATTTTAATATTATTTTTGTGTGCTTTCTCTACAAATGTGGATGTAACTAGTGTATGAAAAGGATTGATTGCATAAAAATTCCTTTTGATTGCTACATTAAGTAGTTCTTTTCTTGAGAGCCAACTTTTTATCCATCCTGTACGAGTGGGTTCTAAGGATGCTAATTTAATTTCTGAATCCATATTTTGGATTTCTAATAGTACATCACGCTTGAAGGAGCTTACTATCGTTTGCTCAACCATTTCTGATTCTCGGAGTAATTCTATTAATTTTGCGGTAAATCCTCTTGCTTTTATCTCACAATTAAGGCAAATCTTTCCCTTAGCAATTTGAAATAATTCTTTTAAAGTAGGGATTTTTTCACCTTCTCCACAGTCTAATTCCTTTAACTCAGATAATTTCATTCTGTTAATTAAACCAAAATGACCTGTAGTTCTTAAAGTATTATTATCATGCATGATAACAATTTCTCTATCTTTGGTCTGATGAACATCAAACTCTATACAATCAGCTTTTAATTCAATAGCTTTTTGAAAGGCTTTTATGGTATTTTCAGGTGCGTCACTGCTTGCTCCCCTATGAGCTATAATTAAAGGCTGAAATGATAAATTTAACTTCATTCAAAAGATCCCTGAATTTATTAAAGTTGACAAAAATTAAATTACTTTCTCAAAAAATACATTTACAATTATGTTTTATCAACACTATATCTAGTCAATATAAAATTTATTTGAGTTTTTTTAGGTTATTCAAAATTATTTTTTCATTAAATTGTAACATATTTAATTGGGTTAGGATGTTTCGAGTAAACAATAACTTAATAACAAATTAACAACTTAAACTAGAATTTTATATATACGTAATACAGTAACAATTACGTAAGTTATGCGTTAAGTTTATAAAGCTATAATATTTTTTATATTTCTGAAATAGTTAAAATTGACTAGAAATAGCGTAGCTAACAAAATCGAAAAACTTAAATGTTAGAATTTGATAATAGAACATCGAAACTAAAAGTTACTTCAAAAGAGGTGAAAGGGCTGTGAGATTTTGTCCGAATTGTGATAATATCTTGATACCGAAAAAAAAGAAATTGTACTGTAAAGCCTGTGAAGAGGAATTTGAACTCGGTGAATTGGAAGCAGATTACAAAATACAAAAGAAAATTATCCATGATGAAAAAGAATCTGCCCCAATCATTGTAAAAGAGGGGTTTAGATCAGAAAGAATCTCAAGTGAGGATCGAAAAGCTTATGAAGATCTGTTTAGTGGTTCTGAGGCTGACGGATACTGAAATAAGCTTTTTTTAATGGTATAATGGGTTAGATCACTTATTCTTCTATAAAAATATGAAATTTTTCGTATGCTTTTTAGCATAAATAATATTTCTTTAATCATAGACAATTGTTTGCGATTAGAAGTAATTTTAGAGCAACATATCTAATTTAGTAGTGTATCTATAAACTAATAAATATAAAGTCTAATTATTATGTCAACGGAAAAAAAGAAAAGACCACGCGGTTTTGCTGGAATAGTTGCTAAACAAGTTGAACCTTTAAATGAAAATGAAAAATTCAAGGAGAAATTTAAGGATACTGAAGTAAAAATTCTTTTAAACGCAAAAGATGGAAAATATGCTGCGCTATTAATAATTGATAAAGGTAAGATTAGTGTAGAAGGTATGAAAAATAATCCAAAAAGCAGTTTAAAAAAAAAAGTGGTTGGTTGGGATGGTTTACTCCAAACAAAAACTGAGACCTTTTTGGAGCTTCTGGAAAGCGAGAATATCTCACTAGGGAAAGTTATAGGGAAATTTTTAATTGGAAGAATCAAAATTAGAGGGATAAAGAATGTTCTAATTTTACTTCAATTATTTAGTCTATAAAGAAATTAGCTTAGGAAAACTAAAATTATAAAAAAATTGTAACTAAAGAAGTCATTTTCTCTTTTAATCTTTCAAAATCTTTCTCATCTTGTAAGGAATTAAGTATTACCTCTTTATCTTGATTAGAAATTGATTTTAAATTATCTAAAAATTCTCTCAAGTATATAATTTTCTTGGTTGGGTTCTCTTGAATATTTAAAACATAATTAACAACCAATTCTTGAATATTTTTAGTTTTTTCTTCCATCATACTATGGGAGTGAGGTGTTTGGGATCTCTCGATTTCTTGTAAAACAGTATTATTTTCAATGATTGTATTCATAATTTCCTGTAACATTTCATTTCTTGTCAAAATTGATAACTCAGAGATGTATTTTTCAAGCTCTGTTTCACTTTTCTCGAGTTCATCAATTATTCTTAAAATTTTATCCTTATTTCCTCTTTCCATAATTAATTAAGCTTTCTCTAAATTTTTAAATTTAACTGAAAATAATTCTATACTAGAGATACAAATGAAAAGGGAAGAAAAGCTAAGAGAATTTCAAGATTTTATTGGATATAAATTTGAAAACGAGGATTTTTTAGCGCAAGCACTTACCACCCCAAGACTAGCAAATGAAACAGGAGTGAACAGTTACGAATATTTGGAAACACTTGGGGATGCAGTAATTAAATTAATCTTTATTTTAAAATTACACAGAAGAGGATTGGATGAACCGGGAAAAATTACCAAAATTAAAGCCTTGTTAGAAAGTGATGATACATTTAAAAAAGTCGCAAACCGAATGAATTTGCAAAATTTTGTGTTTAAAAGCGGAAATCAGCAGATCCAAGGGACTAGAATCTTAGCAGACGTTTTCGAGGCAATTTGCGGAGCAATCTTTTTAGATTCTAGTTATGATATTAATTTAGTAGATGAAATTATCATTGAACCATTTTATCAGGATTTTGAGTTATACATAGCAAAATCTTCAAAAAATATTAGAAGTGATCTATTGGAATTTTTACAAGGCAAATTTAAAACAAATGTTAAAATTCAGCTTGAATACGAGGTAACTGGTTTAGCCCATGAACCAATATGGAGAGCTAAAAAGCCAAAAATATTGGATATAACAACAAAAAAAGAATTGATAAAATTACCAATGAATATGAAATCTAAAAGATCTGGGAACAAACCAGATGCAAAAGAGGATATCTATTTTAAGATAATGAATTATTTAAGAAGTAGTAAAGGTTAAAAGTACAATATTCTATTAAAATAGAACCTTAATTTTTATATCTGTACTTATATTAACATACCCGTAATAGGTTTATTGTCTCGAAAACTTTAATTTAGCAATATCATAATATAATCTTAAAAAAAAGTATAGAAATTTTTAAAATCAGTTAATCATCAATAAGAAATAATTAAAAAAGAGTAAATTACGTATGGTTGATACCCATTATTTAAAGAAAACTCCATTGATGGAGCAATACGAAGAGGAGACTGGAAAATTAGCAATTTGGCAGGGAGAAGTATCAAAGCATTTTGAAAAATGGAAACAAAAAAAACAAAAAGATGCGATTAGGCGACAGAAATTTGAAATGGTTACCCAATCTCGGGAAGAAAGGAAAAAATTGAAAAAAGAAATTAAAAGTGATAAAACTGCTGGAAAAGATTATGAGCATCTAATCGTAGTGGAAAACCTTCATAAAACTTATCTCTTAGGAACAACTGCTGTTGCCGCTCTTCGTGGAGTGGATTTAGTAATAGATAATGGAAATTTCATTGATATCATGGGACCTTCAGGTTCTGGAAAGACAACACTTCTAAACTTAATCGGTGGTCTGGATACTCCAACTAGAGGTAAAATATATTTAGAAGGCAGAAATATCTCTATGCTTAACGATAACGACTTAGCAGAAATAAGACGGGAACGAATTGGATTTGTCTTTCAATTTTATAATTTACTTCCTCAAATGACTGCGATGGAGAACGTAATGGTTCCATTACATTTTTCTGGGAAATTAAGTCGTCGTGGAAAAAGAAAAAGAGCAATTGATCTCTTAAGGTTAGTGGGATTAGAAGAACGAGCACATCATACCCCATCAGAATTAAGTGGGGGTGAACAGCAAAGAGTTGCTATAGCGAGAGCTTTTGCAAATGATCCAGCAATAGTAATTCTTGACGAACCTACTGGGGATTTGGATAGTAAAACAGGTGTTATGGTTTTAAATTTACTCAGAGATTTAAACAGACGAGGTGCAACTTTTGTTGCTGTGAGTCATGATGCTGCTGTTTCTGAATTTGCAACAAAAGTATTCCATATGAGAGATGGAAAACTCACTCACGAAGGAAAGGTGGGAGGTTTAAAGGAGACGGAAATTATGCAACTTAAAAGAAAGCAGGAAACAGAAATTAATAAAGAGAAATGTAAAAGCAAAATTTTCCAATATTTATTTGCGAATCAAGGAAAAACTGAGTTAAGAATTAGTGATATAAAACAGAGTATTCCAAATCTAATTATTGCAAATCTACCGGAACATTTCAACGATATATTACAGGAATTAATAGAGGAGAACAATCTCTTCGCAAAAATTGAAAATGATATATTAATTTTACGTTAACACAAATAAATTGAGTGAAATAGAGAAAATTTAGCCATATGACTCATTTTAAATTAATTGTTAAATATGCCTTTTCTGATTTAAAAAAACAAAAAGTTAGGACAATTTTTGCTATAATAGGAGTCTTAATTTCAATTGGATTATTAACGGTAATTCTATTCTTATCTGATTCCATTTCTGCTAGTTATGTTGATTTTCTGACAGTAGAGGCAGGTAACCAAGATGCCTCTATTACTGTAAGGCATTATACTGGAGAACCTGAAGATCGGTCGTCCTATTTTCAAATTCAACCGCTTATCAATTCAATTCAAAATACAACAAATATGATTGAAAGCTTCATTCCTCGAATGGAAGTATCAGGAACAGTAAAGAATAAGTTAACGAACGAGAATGAGTGGAGTGTAGTGTCTGCCATAAACCTTTCTCTCGAAAACGAGATAAGGTTTGGAAACTTCATTGACCCTAGTTCTGCTAATGAGTTTAGCCTGAGTGCATTACCCATAGATCACTGTGCAATGTATTATAGTTTTGCTAATGCGATTAATTATTCACAAAACGACATAATTGAGGTTGTTTTTCAACTTAACCACGGGAATCAATCTTTATCGGTCACCAAAAACTTAACTGTTGATATCATTTTTGATTTTAATCTTAAATGGCCAGATAATTATCGAAATGACCATCTAATCGTTGTGGATATTAATACTTTATATGAATATTTTGGTTATTCAGAATTTAACGGACGCTGTAGTGAATTAATTCTAACGCTACGCCAAAGCAATGAGCTTTATGATATACGAAATGTAGAAAGAACAAGAACATTGGTTAAAAATATTGCGAGCGATATTCAAATGAAGATAGGAATTAATGAATTTAAAATAGATTTACCTAAATTACGTATTTTGGGACATTCCGAGTTTGTTAGTGTATTAATTGTTATTGTATTTGTATTTGTGTCGATTGTCTCAATGATTATTTCTGGAGTACTAATTAGTGGAATATTAAAAACATCTGTTGAAGAAAGAATAAGAGAATTTGGTGTTTTTAGAACTTTGGGAGCTAATAAAAGATATAATCTTGCGATAGTTTTAATGCAGGGTTTCTTGTTATGCAATTTCGGGACAATTTCAGGGATAATCACGGCAAATTTACTTACCAATTTTATTATAATTCCATTTGCAAATAGAGTAATATCAGTAAGTATGTTAGGTTTTACTAAATTAAATTTTTCCTTTACCTGGTGGTCAATATTTATATCTTATGTCATGGGAATTAGTGTGGGAATGATAGTTAGTATATCACCCGCTTTCAAAGTTATGCACCTTCAGTTGATTGAGTCTATACACCCCTATCGACATGAGGATACACTATATCATTTAAAAAAAAAATCTACAATTAATTACCGATTGTTATTGATGGGTATAATATTAGCCTTTAATGGGGGATTTGTCTTTTTTATTATCCCCAGACTCCTAATATCCTCAGACGCTACTCTTTTTGCAGGAACTTTAATATCTATTTTGTTAATCTTTAATATTGGCTTAACTTTAGCAGGTCTAGGGCTAATACCAATTATATTAAGGATCGTAATTCAATTGTTTAGACCACTTTCGAAACGATTACATAATGTAATCAAAATATTTGTTTTTCGATATCAGCGAAGAAATTCAAGTACCGTTATCATTTTTGCTTTATCCTTTTCCTTTGTAATTTTCACATCAACCATTATAAATACTCTTTCAGCCCAATCAGCCGCTACGACTCAATTATCGTATGGATCAGATGTAGTTATTGAAACCTCCGGCTGGAAAGAACCCGAAGAAACTTTCGGTGGAGGTGGTGGTGGTTTCTTCTCTACATCTATAACAAATCAAGAAGCTCAAATCAATCCAAGCAGAATTATGACGATAGATTTTGAGGAAATCTTGCTTGGAATTAATGGAATTGAAAAAGTGTCTTCTGTTTTAGCAAAACCTTATCAATTAACTCAGATCTATTCTGAAGCCGATAAAGAGTTTACAGCAGAGATTGGTGATTATGCGGGATTAGATACTCAAGAAATTACATTAATCGGGATAGATGAACAATATTTGTATACTGTAAAGAAAGAATATATTGAAATGACTTCTGGAAATGCAGAAAAAGCTTTTAATGAGATTTTTGAGGATTATGAACCTTTCTATCCTTGTATTATCTCAGAATCAATTTCTAGTGATCTTAATATTATCATTGGAGATAGTGTAAGAATTGTAGTTAATAGGGGAGATGAAATGGAAGTCTACCCTTTCAAAATCGTTGGCACCGCAAAAACAGTACCAGGATTCCCTGAAGATTTTGGGATCTCTTCAATCCAAGCACCTATAGGGGGTGTTTTAATTTCACAAGAGACATATATTAAGATAATGGATATCCCGCCAGTTTCATATATTGATAGAATTTTCATTAAACTCAGAGATGATAGATCCACTTCACCTTATTATATTGTTAATTATATTAATGAAAGATATAGAACAGATTATAATTATAATATATATAATCTTGAAAGATTAGTACTTGTGCAAGAATCTTCCTTTTTTGTATTAGACACCTTATTTACTTTAATAGCAATGACAACAGTATTTATATGTATATTTGGGTTATTATCTTCATCTTATTCCACAATTCTTGAAAGAAAAAAGGAGATTGGAATCGTAAGAACGCTGGGATTAAAGGGAAAGGAGATAAATCGATTATTTATTCTCGAATCACTTATTATATTACTAAGCAGCGGAAGTGTTGGAATAGCCGTTGGTTGGCTTTCAGCTTGGATTGTAACATCGAATTTAAGCAACTTAACTGGGCAACCTAATATTATATATATACCTTTTTTTAATATCGGGTTAATCCTATTCCTTTCAGTAATATTAGTTCTTATTGGAATGAATCTCCTTCTAAGAAAGGCACGAAAGAAGAAAATTGTTGATATATATAGAGAGACTATGTAGGAGGAAAAAATGAAAATAAATAAAAAATTAATCAAAGTTAGTTCGTTATTTATCATTTTTCTTATTCCTGTCTATGCCCGATTAATTCCTAACTCAATACGCTTTCATCCTTTAATAAATAATACATTATTTAACCAAAATGAGGAAGTAGATTCCTTAGAATTAGCGGATATAGCTGGTTCAGACTTTTATGCTGAACAAATTAATGCCTATGTTGCAGGTAATAAGTCTATCATAAAACAATCACTTTTTACAAATGACACTAATATCTTTTCTCAGATGGATTTAAACGATCCAGCGTTTTATAAATGCAATGCTCTGATTAGTGTTTCAAATACTATAAATCCTGGAATATTCCCATATCTTTTAATAGAAAGTAAGATTGGGTCTCATTTTAAGTTAGGTTTCAACAATTTCGTTGGATTTCTTTCTTATGAAGAAGAATTGAGTACACTTGATGCACAATTGAGAGCCGAAAGAGCGATGGAAATAATTAAGAGGAAATTTGAGATAGATCTTATAAGTGTAAACAATTCTGACCCAAATTCCTTCATCTTTGTAGGAGATGCTCCCAACTGGAATATATATTTCGATGAAATTACCAATAATTTACCAATGGATGGATATTGGAAAGCTTTAGACCTTTCACGCTTGACCAGTGAAGATTATTACAATAAATATCATTTATCTTCTACGTTCATGATAATTAATTCGCTAAGTTTTATAGAAGATGAACCAGATTTTTCAACTGATCAAATAAATTTCAATTTTCAATCATTAGATTTCTCATTCTTGGATAATCTTGAAACTGAGGTTTTAATTAATCAATTTAATGTAATATTAGACAATTACGGAGGTTTACTTAATGCAACATTCTCAGAAGCGGAATTAGAACAATTCATTGAAACTCTGGGAACACTCACATTATCTAATGAGTCTAGTTATACGAGTTTAATGATTCAGTATGAAGGATTGAGTGATGGAATAAAAAAAGTTGGAAGTAATGAGTATATATTTAATTTATGGGAAAGCTTAGGATATCAAGGAAGACCTCTGGCTCCGAGTGAAAAAATATATATTGCATTAATAGGAGCTTTCATGAGTGATATTGAAATAAATTTATTGTGTACTGATGTGATTGATCAAACACCAGGTAATTTTGAGTTTTATGATTATCTACTAGAACAAGTTAGTTTATTACTTTACCTCGCAGGAGTTGAATTCGATGCTCAAACTCTTAAAGATTATTCTTTTGAATTATTCTGGATTAATGAAGAAGGATTTAAGAAATCGTATGTAAAATTGATCAATTTAAATGATCCTACCGATATTATTAATCTACTCCAACAATTAGGATTTCAAGGATTTCCGTATATCCCTACGGGATTAATAAATCCTCCAGATAATTATGTAATTAAATATAATAGTTCATATTCCGAACCCAATATGATCCTTAAGAAAGAATTAGTCGGAGGTAATGCATCATATGGCGCTTTTCGTAATTTCACTTATGATATAACTGCAAATAACATAGGAAATATAAGTGTATGGGGTGTACCTACTCCAATTCCATTAGAACTTAATGATTTTTTTCTTTTACTTACGTTAGGAAATCAAGAGTTAGCCGATGAATTACAAAATACAATTTGGGATGTAGTGAGGATAGAATATCCAAATCAATATAACTCATTAGACAATTTCTTCAATTTTGACAAAGATCCTTTAATTTTCTATTTTGACTCCCTTGGAACAGGAATTTATGATACTTTCTTCCCAGATATTCTTAACTTTACTAATTTATGGCCTTATAATAACAAAATGGACAATGTAATCGATATTATTGTCACTGGGTATCCTCAATTAATTACTGCATTAGCACTATTAGGATTTTCTGTGAATGAACTTAAGGATTTATTCACCAATAATGATAGTGTATGGAATAAAGAGAATTGGAAATTAGATCCAGGAGAATATTTTTCCTACAATGTGGAGAATATTTCTATTGCGAATTTAGATTCATTCAATCCTTTCTACTTAAATAATTTTACTATTAGTAGTTCCCCTGGAGCTCCTGAAATAATTTTAGGAAAATCTATTAATACTACATTACCAGAAATGGCACTTACTTCTGATAACGAAAGCTGGGTTATTGAATCAGAAGAATATTTTCTAAACCAAAGGGTTGAGATCAATTTTCTTTTTAAAAATGATACTATAATAGATTTGGCTAACAACAATTTAGAGAAAGTCTCAATTATAATCAATTTTTCAACAAGGGATGACATAAACTCATTAAATTTTGAAATTTTTAATTTTAGCAAAGAAGATTTTATTGATATGAATCCCTATTTGGAGGCGATAGAGAATAATACATGGACATTTTCCATCACAAGTAATAATGAAAGTTTGAATTGGTTATTCTATCCCTTGGATTCAGTTAACTATACCGCTTTATTTAGATTGAGTGGTATAGATTCTGACGTATTTAATATTACTATTGACAATCTCGATATTGAGTTTTCTACTCGAGATATAAATATTAATGAGGATACAGGTTCTCGTATGATTTTTAGTTCAAGTAGTAGTAATGTCCAATATGAAATAATTTCTAATTCAATACCATTAAGTACTTATGATATGGCATCGATAATGGCAACTAGTTATTGTGCAAATTATTCTTCAAAACCAGGAGAGCTTAATTCATATACGATAAAATTGAAAAACATAGGATCCAACTCCGCTGAAAATATTAGTGTTGAATTGCCAATTCCCGGGATTATCAATGATTCTTATGATTACTTACTTACAAATGGTAATCTGACCTATTTTTTACCACTTCTTAATCCATCTGAAGAAGTAACAATTACGTTTTCTTTTTATACTCCAAATACTAGAATGATTAGCAATGTTTTAATTACTTATTATAATCCAGAAAAGATACAGGATGGAAATTCCTCTCAATTAACGTCTTTAACAAATCAAGTGTATTTAGTAGCACCAATAGATTATTTATCAGAATTCCCCTTCATTAGAATGATCGATATTGGTTATCTTATATCAGGGGATTTTATGCCTGCCATTGGATCTGAATTTAATTTAAATTATTTTTTAAAAAATGTCAGTCCAAACGGTTTTAAAATCCCCGATTTAAACATATCGATTGATAATCAGATCGGAGACCTAGTAAGAGTAGGTAATAGTAGTTTACACTTTGAAGATATCAACATTAATGATATAGTATTGTTTAATATAAGTTTAAAGAAGATTGGGTGGAAGGGATACTTATTTCCTCCCATTAACTATATTGAAAGTTCTGAAGGGCCTACGATACAAATTCTAAAATCTCCCCAAATAATTCTGGGAACATTTAACTTGTCTCTAATTAAATCCGTAAGTAAAGACCAAGTTGAAGTAGGGGATGAAATAACTGTCTTTATTGAAGTGAGAAATTTAGGTACAATTGAAATTCAAGATATATTAGTAAATGACGTGATTAGTTATTCTCAATCGGAATTCTCATTAACCGAAGGAATGTTAGTAGGTTTTATTGATAGTTTAAAACCATTTGAATCTTTTACATTTAATTACACGATAAGAGCAAAAAGAAATTTACTCGTGACTCTTAATTCTGCAAGCATTACGTTTTATTTTTTGCATAAAACAAAAGTTTTGTCAAATGTATTACATATCAAGATTAATCCCACACAATTAACTCAAATTCTGTATTTATCTCTCCCTACTCTCGCTAGTATACTTATTATAATCGCGTATCTCTGGCAAAGAAATAAATATAAAAAAAGAAAAAGACAATTAAAAAGAACAGAAATGCACATCTTTAGGTTGAGTTCAAGAGATTCAATTTTAAAACGTGAGTTTACCTTGAGAGATAGGTTAGGCACCTTATTGAAAGAATTAAAGAAAAAGGAGGTTGAGGGATACTGAGGGTGCCACAAAAAAGAATTAAATCCTTTCTCATTTTGTTCATCATTCTTCTAGTTCAGATATGGTTTAATTCATCTATTTATAACTCAATCCACATAACTTCCGAAGAAAAAAAACTTAAAGATGATAAAAAAAATATTGAATTTTCAAAAGTCTACAATGAAGATGTAATAGTCTTCTTTAATAAATCGTCTTACAACATATCTGTAATAGCAGGATTCCAATTCTATGGGGGATCTATAAAAAAACAATGGAATAATCTCTTTTCTTCATTTTCAGGATTTGCAGGAAAAATGCCATCGGAAAGTAATCTTACATTATTTAAAAATGAATTTCCTACTGCTCAGATAGAGAATGATGAATATTTAGAAATGCAAATGAATTATGCTTCGATTCAATCGGGTGCAATTAATTCAACTTGGGCACTTGATGGTTATCAGGGAGACACAAATTGTTCAGTGGCACTGTTAGATACTGGAATTAATCCCAACCATGTTTCATTTCCAAATGGGTATAATCCATTGGATTTAAGCGGCGATATTGTGGGTTGGGAGAATTTTATAGATAATGACCCAATTTCAGATAATAATGGTCATGGAACATTCCTATCTTCACTTGTTTCTGGTACTGGTACGACCTTAAACCAAACAGTAACAATTAAAATTTATGGAAACTATTCCCATTTGGATTTATTCGAAGAATATACTCCCTCAAAGAACTATAGCTTTAAAGCTTTCTCTTTTAATGCTACAAATCCTAATTCATCAATTTTTATCAATTCTTCTTCTAATTGGGAGGCTGGGGAAATCAATGGATTTTGGATTGAGTTATTTTATGACAATTCTTTAGTCGGCTATTCCTATAATGAGAATCCCAATGATTTCTATACCATAAACCATACACTTTCCATGGAAAATCTTGGAATTTATGATTTATATATAAAATATCATAAAACTATTCAAAGTATTCCAAATTTCACGTTTAATTCAGCTATAACATTTTTCCCGGAAACATATTTTGGAGACCGGAAAGATTTTACAGGAATAGCAAATGCATCAAAAATAGTAGCCTATAAGATATTAAATGAATCGGGTGTTGGTCATTCATCAAACTTAATTTCAGCACTAGGTAGTGTTTTACAAAATAGAACTAAGTACCACATTATTAGTACATGTTTAAGTATCACCACTTTAGGAGAAGAAATTGAAACAATCAATAAAGCAATAAACGATGTAATAGAAAGTGGTGTTATTGTTGTTATTGCCGCTGGTAATTCTGGCATTGAAAGATCAGAACCATTAAATAAATTAGCCAAAAATAAAAATGCAATCATTGTTGGAGCTATTAATGATAATGATCAGGTCACATCATACAGTAGTATGGGTAAAAATTTTGGTGATTATATTAAACCGGATATCGTTGCTCCAGGGGGAAGTAAAATAGATCAACATCGAACCATTATATCCGCAGGCAGAGAATCTAGTAGCTTTACTAGTTATTATGGAACATCAATATCGACCGCTATTGTTGCTGCTGCTATCAATATATTAATTGAAGCTAAATGGAAAAATTGGAATCAGTGGAATTTATTTAACGTATCTGAGAATGTTAAGTATATTAAGGCGATTCTATTAATGACTGCTTCAGAAACTAACCTTGAAAGAGAGGATGATCCTTCAACGATTGAAGATGAGCGCAATTTTTCACCTACACTTTCACGTTCTCCTCTAACAATGGGATTAAGAGATATTCATGAAGGATATGGAAGGTTAAATATTCAAGGGGCGATTGATGCTTTAACGAAATCAGTATTTATAAATACAACGACGAATGGAACCCTAATTAGTTCTCTAGATAATCCATTAGGACCCCATGTTTTTTCACGAAAAATAAAATTATTAGCAGATGAACAATATTTGTTCAATCTATCATTAGAAGATTCTAATGTTGATTTTGACGTATTCTTATATTCCAATCAATCAAATCAATATGGAGAGCCCATTTTATTAGAAGCATCAAGGAAATTCTATGGTGATTTAGATTATTTCTACTTTACACCCAAAAACGATCAAACGGATTGTATTGTTATTGTAAAAGCGATTGAAGGAAGTGGGGATTTTATACTCAACATTTCAACTATTGAAAATAAATTTAAACCAAGTTTGAAAGTTCCTGAAATAACATATATAGGGGATTCAAAAAATACAACTATTTTGGGATTACAAGAATTTTCAGGGAATAATCCTAATAAGAATTATAGTATTGATAACTATAGATTTTATATTGATTATTACGATAATGACACTTCGGGAGTTCCCCCACAAGAGGTTTATGTTTATCTTGTAGAAACATCTGAAAATAGATCCCTTACCCAATTTTTTCCGACAGATGATAATTTTACAGATGGGGCATTATTTGTAAGTGATTATTTCCAATTTCCAAATATCGGTATTTTTCATTACTTTTTTATTGCTAGTGATGGGAAATTCATAACGAGGTTTCCAGAAGTAGGGTATTTTAACATAACTATTGAATTCCCTACTGATAGTATTCAGTTTCCAACACATCATAACTTTAATGATGGGATGGGAAACTGGACATTTAATGGGACAGGTTGGGATATACTGCATCAAATAAATGAAGTGGATGATAGATCAAGAATATTTCAAAGTTCATGGGAATCATTATATTTTGGAACTTACCATAATTATCCTTCAAATTATACATATCAACCGGTTAAAGTGACGGAAGATCCTTATCCGAATGGCTCTCTAATAAGCCCCTTATATAATTTAACTCAAGTTAATAATACACCTTACGTTCAACCCTATGCAAAATTTGGAATTCGTTCAAGTATAAATTCTGGTGATTTTATCTATTTACAAATTAATTTGAATTGGACAGGTTGGCAAACAATAAGAACTTACACTGACCAGGAAAGAGAGTGGTTTATGGAAGAAGTTAACCTTTCAGATTATGTTGGAAATTTTATCCAATTTAAATTTGAAGCTATTCTAGATGACACATTTGACCCAATTAATTACAAAGGATTTATTTTAGATTATTTTGCAATTGAGTATAGGACTAACTTCTTTAAACCGATAATAACATTTAATTTACCACAGGGATTACCAATAACTCAAGAATCTCAATATTATCAATTTCAATTTTCATGTGAGTATTTTGAGTTAGAGAATAATTATCCAGAATTTGTATATTTAGAGATTGGAAATAATAATTATACCATGTATAATGTTTATGGTGATTGGAACGCAACTTCATATAAACAAGGAGATTGGGGAATACTATTTAAAAAATCTTTAAATATTGAAAATATTGTAAACCGATCCTTTAGGTTTCATGTTTCAGATGGCAAATTTATAAATTCCTCACAATGGTATAATGAAGATAACTCTCTTTTGGAATTTGTGAATCCTAATTATTCAAATTTTAATATTTTTAAAGATAATAAATACATTGGATATAACTTTTCAAGTAATGATTTATCAGATTTCTATATAGCAGGAACACCTAAACAAAAAGAGTTAACAGCATGGTTAGAAGGAGATAATAGCTGGCATATATTTGAACGTTTAGGAAAGAAATATCTTTATTGTGGAGAAGGACAAAGTTTTGGTGGGATAAATCAAGGATATGGGATGAACTGGGATGCTAATCTTATAACAAAACCGGTTTATTTGGGAAGTGACTATGAACTTTATCTTGAATTTGGCTATGATATTTCTTTACAAAATGAATTCTTTCAGCCAGAAGATCAATTAGATGAATGCATTGTTTCAATATCCAAGGATTATGGCAATTCTTGGACAAAATTAAAGGAGTATACTTATGAGACTGAACCTCTTTCTGGGAACGAGAAAATTGAGATCTCTCAATATGCTGATGAAGTAGTAATGATTATGTTCACATTAAATACGAATGATTTTGAATTAGGATTAGGCTATGGTTGGCTATTATCTGATATTTATGTAGGTTATGAAGAATCGACAGATTTTATTTCTCCGGAAATTACTATTATTAATCCCCAAAATGATACTACTTTAAGTTCAAAGGTTAAGATTAAAGCTCTTGTTAGTGATAATATTGAAATAGATGAGTCTAGATTTAGTATTTTTCTAAACGATAAGAGCGTTGATAGCATGAATATTTTATATAATAGTACCACTAATGTCTTAGAATACAACTGGGATACTAATAGGTACATTGATGGAACTTATGAAATAAAATTAGTTGCATATGATAAAGCGGGAAACAGGGATGAGGTGTTAATCAATGTTCGAGTAAACAATATGAAATGGTGGAGTTTATGGGGACCTTATCTAATTTTTATACTCATTGCACTTATTTTAGGTTTTGGTATCTATTTCTATTTAGAAAAGAAAGGGAAAATAAAATTCGAAAGCATTAGAGAATATCGAGCTGAAAAAATTAGATTAAAAGATGTCGATAAAGACCAAATTATTAAAAAAATTGAACTTATTGGATTAGATGAAGAATTAAATAGACCTTTAACTTTACATTGTAAATATTGTAAATCATGGTTCTCATCAGATAGTTATGATATTATTTGCCCCGTGTGTGGACGTGATCAGATTTACGCAACTTACATCTGTGAAAATTGTGGAAGATATTATTACAAAGATGAACCTGGTGAAAATTTTTATTGCAAAAATAAGAATTGTCATGGAGTTAGATTATTTAGAAGAGAAAAAGAAGAAATTCGAGAAATGTTAGCTGAAAAGGGAATTTTCTTGAGAGAATTTGAAAAGAAAGGTAAAAAATTTAGTATATTAAATAATGAGTGAAAACGTCAATAAAAAAAATATAATATTTACTCTACGGTGTGATAGGTATAGATATAAAGATGTTATTATACAAGTTTAAAAAAAATATTAATTTGCAATTCCTTAAACATTCTTGGCTTGATTTAAAAAGAGATAAAGCCAAGTTCATATTTGGGATTTCAGGTATAGCAATATCATTATTTCTATTAACTTCAATTGGGATGTTGAATGACACTGTTAATTATAATTATTTATTATATGTCACTTCAACCACAGGAAAGACAGATATATTAATTACTAAAACGGTTCAAACCGACCTTACATTTGACCCCTTTTTTGATCAAAATATCTTAGATAATGAATTGAAAGATATTGAGGGTGTTGAAGAATTATTTCCGCGTGTTATCATGTTAGTAAGAACTACCTCAAATAATATAAATACAAGTGGGTCGCTTCAAATGTATGGCATAGATTTTCAGAAAGAAGCGAACAATGGGAATATCGGAGATCTAATTATAGTCGATGATCAAGGTCAAGAAACAAATGAAATCTATGATGATAAGCCAAATGAAGGAGAATGTATCATCTCTTGGAGTGTTGCGGAAATATTGAACGTATCAAAAGGAGATGAAATAAGTTTAGATTACCAAACATATACTTTGAATCTTACGATAGCTGAAATATGCAACCAACATTTAAAATTTATGCAATTTGAAAATGCTTTAATAATTATGAATTTAAATCAAGCTCAATCCTTTTTAAAAAGAGAGGGAGAGATTAATTTAATTGTTGGAACAATTTCAAATCCAAAAACCGTATATGATGCAAGTAATTTACAAGCAACCACTCGAACACTTCGAGGAATTAGTACAAGAATTCAAGATCAATTAGATCTTAATGAATTTAGTATCGCGTTACCAAAATTAGAGGAACTCGAAGGGGGAGAATTTTTATTATTAAGTGTAAATATCATGTTTTGGTTTATCACTATCCTTTCTATGTTGATAACTGCGATTTTAATAAACAGTATTCTATCTACTTCAGCAGAAGAACGAATTCGTGAATTTGGTATTGTGCGCGTGGTTGGAGGTAAAAAAATTTATCCCATTAAAATTGTATTATTCGAAGGATTCATGTTAGGTATGTTAGGTTCCACAATAGGGATGATTTTAGGGGCAGTGTTTATGATTCCCATTGCACAGAGCTTATTTCATCTTTATCATTTCCAATTTGGATTTTCTGATGTAGAATGGATCATCAAACCACAAACGATTATTTTGACATTTATTATAGGGACTGTAGTTTCTTTAGTGGTCTCTTTAATTCCTGCGATAAAAACTGCTAGAAAGAACTTAATAAAATCGATAACACCTTTTCAATCTGAAGAAGAAGGGTGGGAGATAAAGAAAGAAGGAAGTATGAATGTAAAAAGTTTTCTCGTAGGAACCGCTGTAGCAACAATCGGCATAATAGTATTTGTTTTACTTCCCAATATTTTTGTTACAGGAGATTTTATGTTAACTTCCGCATTATTTATCGGATTACTTGCTGCTATACTAATTGGTTTAGTGTTTGCATCCATTGGAATAGTGCCATTTATTCAGAAAATATTTTTAGGAATAATATCTCCAACTATCAAAAAGTATAGAAGCATTATAGGAATCTCATTAAAAAGATATAGAAGACGAAATACAAGTACGGTGATTATGTTTGCGATAAGTTTTTCTTTTATATTCTTTATTACAAGCACTTCACAAATGCAATCAGCCACCATGTCATTAAGTATAGAAGTCCAATATGGTTCAGATTTAGTATTAATAAATCAGGCTTTAGATAATGAAGAAACCTCTCTGAATTTAGAAATGATTGAAGAAATAAACAACATGGCAAATGTTGAAGAAGTTACTATATCACTCCACAATACATTTGATCTTCAAGCTACTTTAGCTGCAGCTTTCGATGTTAGCGAAGGACAAGTAGGTTTTGGAGGAGAAGAATCTGAAGAATTAATGATGAATATGTTTCAATTTTATTCAGCTCAAGAAGAAACTAAATTTAGAACCACTGCAGGTGATTTAATGGATTTTGATGTTGTAGATGCAGGATTTATAGGGGTTGATGAAAATTTTGTTAATGTCATTGATAATAGACTTATTATATGGAGTAGTGAAGGAAGTAGCACTAGCTATTCATTTAATGAACTTTTTTCACACAATAATACCTGCATTTTATCAAAGTCAATTGCTAGTTCAATAGGTATTTATGACATAGGAGAATATATTAGAATTACATTTTATGATCCTAAAATTGAAAATGATCCAGGGAATGTGACGTTATTTAGAGTTGTGGGAATTTCAGGAGGTATTCCCGGATTTTTCAATTTCCGTAGTAATGAATTAGC
>JBHLOF010000094.1:0-16144 GCA_048940805.1 Promethearchaeota archaeon | reverse complement strand
GAGAAATTTATCAAAAAAAGAACAATCACCCATCCCATTCCTAAATAACGTCCTATTAATCCCATTACTACTGTCATTACAGCGGCACAGGGTATAAGCGACGTTAAAGCTAAAGACATTTTTTTCTCTCTTTCGGTTTCCATTATTCTACAACCAGCACATGCGGGGACATTACATCCAAATCCAAGAATCATTGTGATTATTGTTTTCCCATGAACTCCAATTGAATGCATTAATCTATCCATAAGAAATGCAGCTCGTGGAAGATATCCAGAATCTTGTAAAATTTCAATTACTAAAAAGAATGGTATTACATATACTAAAACACCACCAATTGCTCCAAAAAGTCCTCCAAGAGCACCATCCCATAAAAGATTTATCACTATATTTGTACTTCCAAAAACTGAATGGATATATGCTGTCCAAGTTCCAAACGAAGTATCAATAAGCCCCCCTAAAAAATCACCAATTGTAAATGTAAATACATAAATTCCTATCAAAACTAATATTAAAATTAAATATCCAAACAAAGAATGAGTGGTTATGTGATCAATTTTATCAGCAATGGATTTTCGAAACAATTCTTGCTTAGATTTAATAATCGTAACTTTTTCAACGAGGTTATTGATATTTTTATAGATTTCAGAGGATATTATTGTATTTATATCCTCTCCGTGATAATCTTCCAAATCTTTACGATAATGTAATGCAAGATCGAGGATTCCACTAAATTTTTTAGTTGTATTTAATGATTTCTGTATTTCTTCATCGCCCTCAAGCAATTTTAATGCTAAAAACCGTGAAGGATAATGATTTTCATTTTCGTTAATCAGTGGTCGTTCTATCTTAGCGGTTAAGTCTTGAACCTTACTTTCTATTTCTTTTCCGAAAGATCTAAATGAACCTAATTTTTTAACTTTGGTTTTTGTTTTAGAAAAATTTACATCACTCCCTCTATTTTGTACCATTTCAATAGCTTTTTCTAATAACTGATGAACTCCAGTTCCATGAACTGCGACAACGGGTAATACAGGGAGATCCATTATTTTTTCAAATTGCTGAAAATCAATGTCAATATTTCTTTTTCTTAGAATATCCATTTGGTTCATTGCTATTATCATAGGAACTTCAAGCTCTAATAATTGAAATGTAAAAAATAAATTTCTCTCAAGATTGGTAGAATCAACTACATTGATAATTATATCAACATCTTTAGATATTAAGTATTCCCGACTTACTATTTCTTCTATGGAGTATGTAGAGAGTGAATAAATACCAGGTAAATCAACAATATTAAAATGAAACCCTAAAAAGTCAAGATATCCTTCCATTTTCTCTACAGTCTTACCAGGCCAATTTCCAATTGTTTGACTTAAGCCTGTAAGTTGATTAAATATTACTGATTTTCCTACATTTGGATTACCTGCTAAAGCTATATTAATAACATTATTCACATTAAATAATTTTCGTTTTGAGTCCTTTTTTGGTAAATGACAACTCATAACTCAGACATAACTCGATTTAACATTTTATGAATTCAATAATTGATGAAAAAATGATTAAAATGAATTCTTGCTCATTTAATCACTACAGAAATCAATACATTTAACCCTAATTTTCGAAGCTAAACCTCTTCCAATGACTAATGAAGAACCTTTCACTATAATTTGTAGAGGTCCTCGAAAGGGAGCATCGCTTTTTTTCTGAATCTTTGCTCCAGGGATTATGCCAAGGTTAGCTAATCGTTGTTTCTGACGCATTCCTGTCTCTACGTTTAATACTATTACCTCTTCTCCTCTTTGACATTCAGTTAAACATTTTATTAAAGAAGTTGAATGATGATGTATTCTAGCGTGTCTTTTGTGCCGAAGTTCCATAGAGATTCATATTTTTCTAATTTAAAATATATGGTCTATTTATAGATCAGTAAAGGTCATATTTAAATTTAGGCATGATGAATTATAAAAGATTTTTTGGCAAATATGTTCGATATATAATAGAAAAGTTCGATTAGTTTATCTAAAAATTAAAACTTTAATTCTTAGGTTAAAGAATTACAAAAATCTAGTTAACATTAATAGGAAAGGAGAAATAAATTATTCATTTTTCTATATTTTCTGATTAGTAAAATTAAACAAATACTCATAATATTGCCTTTATTATCCTTGATTAATAATAGAGGTATTCAATACCAAGATTTATATAATATTTCGGATATAAAACTTACAATTCCATGCGCTTGAATGCAAAGAGTGAAGATTATAATGAATAAGGTCCAAGAATTCCTCGACAAGTATTTTCATAAGATTTTTAGTAATAGTCATTTTCTATACACCATCATTTTTGTTGTATCATCGTTCTTAATTGCTTTGCTAAGTTTTATTCCTAGTTCAGAGGTAGGAACAGGGATTTTATTTTTAGCAACGACACTTTCAATTACATTCCTTTTGTTAATGTTTGAAGGTTTAATCCCTCAATTAGAACGTTATCTCTTTTCTCCAGAAAAAATTTTTGATGTAAAAAAATTTATTTGCTTTTTTATCAATTATTTTATCTCTTTTGCGATAATTCTTCCCTACTTTTTAACTGCTTCATCTAATCAGATAACAATACAATTTTTAGCATGGAATATCGCACTTCCTGTCATTTTTTTAGTGGTCTATTTTGGTTGGGGTTTAATTCAGATTTTCTATTTAAGGATTTGGTTTGATAATGTTTCCACTAATGTAGATGATAAAATAGATAAAAAACATGGTTCATCAAAAACGAAGGAATTGATTGACGTAATCATACTAATTGCAGCATTATTTATACCAGTTTTTCTTCAATTAGCAAATTACTTTGGATTTTTGAGTTTTTTCACTTCAGCTCCGGTTGATTCATTCATTTGGTATGCTACGTGGAATATTATTATACTAGTTATGATTATCATAACCTCATGGCGCCTTATAACTCTCTTCTATCGAAGTAGGAAAATTGGTTTTTCAAATAGTTATTCTTCGATTTTTTATATCCTTTTATGGCTTATCCTATGGTTTAGATCATTTAGCTTCATAAATGCCTTAAGAGGTGTTATTCAGCCGTCTAACATAGGGGAAGTTTTTGCGAGACTAATCGATATATTACTTATGATAATAACCGCGTTTTTGGTTTTAAAAAGTCTAGGAGACAAGGTTTATGATTCTGTAATTTTTAAAGCTTACAACATGCCATTTTTCCTTTTTGCTTTCACTATTTTGTATATTGAGGGTCAGATAATAATGGTTACTGGTTGGGGATCATTAACAGGAGTGTTCGCTGATAGAAATCAAATTAACCTAATTAATAATTTTTTGATAATCTTAATAATAATTAGTTTTTATTGGTGGTATTCTGAACACTCACTAGAAAGAAAAGGATACATAGCCAAGAAACGCTTTTATCCCGAGGATGTGGTTCTAATAATAAATGACTTTAAAGATTTCCTTGCGACTAGAGATTACTTAGATCCTAATAAAGTAAGAGCTACTGATATCCAAAATTTTCTAGATGCTAAAAATATTAAATTACAAGAAGAAAGTTTTGGTGAAAAAGAAGAAGAACCTGATGTCTCTTCAGAATTAGCTGAAACTGACGATAAGAACGGCAATAATATAAATAGATTGAGTTAATTTATTCAGATCTTAAACTTATGGATGAATCGTTTCCTACCTCTTTTTGAAGCATTTTGAAGGCATTACTTGAGGTAGAAAAAGTTTTTGCATTATTCTTCTCAACGATTTCAATGAGTTCTTCATCAAAAATGCGCACAAATACCTCAATATGAGGATAGCGTAAATGGAGCTTATAGGTTAAATAAATAGATTCATCAAATTCCGATTCTTGATTCCAGCAAATAAAAATTTGAGATACCTCCTCTAAATTCACGTGTGGTTGAATATCACTTAAAAAACAAGCAAATTCATTTATAATATGTAATTTTGAATTTACTGGAAATTGGATACCGTCATGCTCATCATCAAAAAGATAAATTTCTCTGTCTTCTTGTAATGATATATGATATGCAATGCGGTGAGTTAAGTTATCTCTGCCAATAACAACTACCTTACCTTTTTTATTATCAGTCCATTCAAAGATTTGATCCATCGCCCATTTCGAGGTCGAAAATGAATATGCACATAACGGGGGTTCTTTAAGATATTCTTGTACATGATCCTCAAAAGCTCTAACATATATTGGGCAGTTTGGATTAAGTTTACGGACTTTTTCTGTACAAAGTATTACAATTCTTACATCATCAATAGTGATAAATACTTCTTTGGCATTTTTTATATTAGCTGATAAAAGGTTTGACGTTTCAGTAGGATCTCCAACAACCACAGGGTGATTCGCATTAATTAAATCTTCAACTAATTCATAATCATCTTCAATAATGCAGAAGGACTTCTTATTATCGATGCAATATTCAATAATCCTTTCAGAAAGATGATGATAACCCATGACGACAGTGTGATTCCTCCTATGTTCAGCCAAAATTCTACTTGTAACAACGGGATTATATCTCTCCAGTAATTCGCCCATAATGAATCCAAAAAAGATTACTTCTAAAAGAATAGGCCACACCAAAGCATAAAAATTGGCGAAATCTCCTGCCCCTGGAGGAGAACGAACAGTTAATGAATATAAAACAATTTCTCCTAGGGTGGCTGAGGGTTCACTGAAAAGAAAAAACAAGAATCCGAGCAACCAAAACAGGAAGAAGAAAATAAACTGCAGTTTATATTGCTTCAATTTAAGATGAATATCAATCAAGATGTTTATTAAGCTCATAAAATATGATAAATTATCTCAATATAAAAAAAATTTGATCGATTTAATTCTCTAAGTTTGCATCTATTATATTCCAAAACAATGTGATTTTAATTCCCATTTGACCTATTATTCTTTAAAATTTATTATAGGTAATGGTATTGTCATTGGATTACCCTCATCTAAGGTCAAATTTTATTGAAGAACAATTGCTTAGACCTTGGTGTAATTCGCATTTACAATCCCAGATTGTACTTCTTGGAGCAGGATTAGACGTTCGGGCATATCGATTCAAGCCTCTCCACATTAATCATCATATTGTTTTTGAGATTGATTTTCCTAATGTAATTGACTTCAAACGGAAATTAATGGAAAAAGAAAAACCACTGTGTAAAATTGTGCGCTTATCTGCAGATTTAGTGGATGCTGGGTGGTCATCTCATCTGATTAAAAATGGATATTCCCGTGAAATTCCAAGCTTCTGGATATTGGAGGGATTATCTTATTATATAGAACAAGATAATTTTTCTTCTTTAATCACAAAAACAGCAGAAATTAGTAAGATTGGGAGTCAAATCTTTATCGATATCTTACCCTCCTCAAGAGGGTTACCATCAGAATCAACCTCTACAACGGCTGCTTTTCCTAAACACCATAAATGGGGTTTAAATATAAAAGATATTCCAAATTTTTTTGCTCCAACTGGATGGGAAGTGTCTAGTTCATTTGTTGAGGAGAATGACCACGGTAGAGATGATGGTCAGAAGGGAATGATTTTTATTCATGGTAGAAAAATATAAATTCTAATTCTTTTGTAATTTGTTGTACCACTCTCGTATAACTCTTAAAAATTCATTTGTAAGAAATTATAATGAAAAGATTAGATACATTAAAATTAACCAATTTTCGAAAGAATAAATAAAAGTGAGTTCTAAAAACTTTTAAGATCTTCCCTCTTAAACCTTTCATAAGGAAATTTCAAAAAGAAAAAAAATCTAAAAATAGGGTGTTATAAGTGGAAAGAAGGAAATCTATTTCTATTGTATTAATCTTAGCAATGGGTGGATTAGTTGGAGCTTTCACCCCTTTGTATTTTATAGCTAATTCGAATTTAAATTCATTATTAGTTGAACAGCAGAATCTATCCAATGAATTGGATGATCTATGGGATATTTATCAAGATTTGGTAAACAATTATGATAACTTGCTCTCAAATTATCAAATCCTCTCTGGAGATTTTGATGATCTATGGAACGATTTCCAAACTTTAAATATTGAATATAATAACCTTTCAGATGACAATCAAGAATTATATAATATGCTTCAATTGCTCAATGATACCTACTTTGAATTGTTAAAGGATTATCAATCTCTTCAATCCAAATATGATACATTAGTAGATTTTATTAGTCAACAAATACTTCCTGTCCAGTATTCCACTTTCTCTGAAGCAGTTAGAAGATATTATTTACCCTATTATCTTAATGATTCATCAGAAAAGGATTGGTACATGGGATTCGCGGAATATTGCAGAGATGTCATATTACATGATAGTTTTCAAGGAAATATGTTTATAAACGTTTCAAATGCATTTACTGATATTTTAAAATTTGGTAATGATACCATGAGTTTAGCGGATTACATAATGTACTATACTTTTTGGGATTGGCTTCCAAATTGGGGAGGGCTTGATTTAACTGGGAATGAATTTACAGATATTAACAAGATCAATCAATGGTGCATAGATGAGATCGATTATGAGTATGACTCAACTATAATCTATGGGCAAGATTCACCAACATGGGATTATCCCAAATTTTCAGTTGAGACTGCTTTTCGAACCATGGGTGATTGTGAAGACCAGGCCATTTTAGCAGCAGCCTATCTAGAATCTTGCGGTTTCGATACTGCTTTTGTTGGTCATCATGATCCTGCTCATCCTACAATAGGGGCATTATATCATGGTTCGCTTCTTGTCCACATTGAGGATGTAGATACTTTCTGGTCTTTATTTCCTTCTGCTTATTTATGGACTTTTGGTTCTTTAGATCCCTATTTTCCTAATTATACTTGGTGTTGGCTAGATCCGACCTGGGATGTGCCTTTTGGCACCACCCCCGCATGGCTTCAAGATTACATCGATTATGGTGTTCCTCTTTCCTCTGATATCATATCCATAGCTATTTGTGATATCGGTGGCACTGTCTTCTGAAAAGAATGTTATTGACTAATTTGTTCTTAATAATGCACTAAAGTTTCTGTGGAATACTTCTAAATAATTTTCAAAATCAAATTCAATTAATTTCTGTTTTATTCCCTTTGGTAAATCTTCAATGTTCTGCTCATTCAGTAGTAAGTTAGTCTCCTCTTCATTGAATTCTGGTCCAAGTTCCGTCCAATCTCGGACTTTTTTATTTGCCGGACATACTTTTTGACAATACAGACACCCAACTAAACAATTATGCCATTTTGGATCTATCCATTCTGGGAACGGAATATCTCCCTGTTGCTCATTATGATAGGTTAAACATCTACCAGCTCGTAAAAGAAATCGATCTGTGGGAATAGCTCCTGTCGGGCATTTACGAACACATGCAGAGCATTCTTTACATAAATCCATCATTTTAAGTTCTTGCCAATTATCATGCTCAGTTGGGAAGTCTGAATAAAAAGCAGTCAAGCGATGAAAACTTCCCATCTCTGGAACATAAGTAATATTATTTCTCCCATACTCTGCTAAACCACATCGTACAGCTAATGTTTTTTGAGGTAATTGAGCATAAGCTGCATTATATCCATCAGGGTTTAATATATCTGACATGAGATCTTGAAGTTCATTAGTAATGCTTAGGCCATACAAATATGTTGGTGGGATAAGTGTTGGATACTCCCACTGATTAACGTGGAATATAGCCTTAAATTGTGGCACAGGAACTGCGATGATAAAAAGTGAATTTATTTGCGAGAACTCTACATTGGGTTCAAACTCAAAATACGCTCTATATTCTTCATAAAGGGGGGGATATATAAGATTTTGTTCTCGTCGTATTTTTATATCATTCCTCAAGTCAGAAATGTGCTTAGCATGAACGACTTTTCCTTTATATCCTTTAAGTGCTAACCTCTCATGAAATTTTTCTATTATATCATTATTTTTAGTCATTGATTATTGTTCTAATTCAAATAACTTTTTAGGTTTTTAGGTTAGATATAAGATTATTCAAAAGAAATCTAAGCAAAAATTTGACTATAATAATTTTCGTATATATAAAGTTAGATGATAAATCTCTAATGATAAAAAGCTATGATTTAAAATTGAGATTAAAAAGTTTGTTTTAATCATTAGACTCGTTTTTGGAACTTGTGTTTTTTTCCTTATTTGAAAATCCTTCATCACTTTTGGAAGATCTGTCTAATTGTTTCATCAATTCCGAAATTGGAGGAAATTTTTGTGAATCTACTTGTGAGGATTTCTCTAAATTTTCTGTATCTGATTTGATTTTTTCAGAATTAGTTACCAGATTAGATGTAGATTTTAACTTCATTAATTCTGAATATGAAAGAGTCCATTGATGTTTTATTCTCGAATTCAAAGAGCCATCTTTACTTAGAATCCTACGATAACTAGGATTAATAAGAATTTCACTAAGGAGTAAAGACGTATGGCGTTTTATTTCTTTAAAATAATTGATTGCTCTTTTTAAATCTTGTTCTACAATAATTTTTGCTGCTAATTCTAAATCTATTTTAGATAAATTAGTAGCTTGGTTCGGGCTTAACTCAACTGTCCGTTCCATATACCCTAATGCATTTTGAAACCCAAAATCATCAAAGGATCTGTAAAATTGTTCTTTAGATGCTAATAGCTCTAACTTCTGGTAAAGAATATCGATACTTTTAAACCGTAATGATATTACTTCTAACTTATTCAACATTTCTTGATTAATAGTTCCTAATTTTGCTTGCATATCTGCTTGTTTTTTCATCATTTGGTAAACCTTTTCCTGATACTCGTCTATTCTTTTTGGTAATGTATACCTTGAAGCAATTCTAGTTATTAAAAATCCTATAAACATTAAACCTAACGCTAGAAACTGGCCTATTATAGCTAATCCCGGAGAAAATAATTCCCAAAATGACACCTCAATATATATTTGAGAATAAATTTCATTGGCAATAATGAAAAACAAAGTAGCAACAAACAGAATTATTGGACTTACAATAGATAAAATTGAACCGTAGTCCTTCTTCCTGATTAAAGATCCCGCTCCAACTATTGATATTATATTTCCAATAATTATAAAAATAGTTGAACCCATTGCAATTCCAAAAAGATCTTCATTTTGAGTCCAAAAGATTTCAACCCCAACTTCCCAATCGTATACAATATTATACCCAAACATCCACATGTCCCATTTATAGAGTCCAGCTAAGTTGATCCTCGCAGCAGGAGTGAATAGGCTTAATAATCCAATAGTACTCCCGAAAAGTAGTAAGATCCAACTGAAATTAGCCCAAAGATTCTTTTTCGTTTTTATTTTCAACAAAGTTTTAGTATCATGAGCAGGTTCTAATAAAGAACCACATTTAGGACATGAAATTTGATCCTCTTCAGTAAGCGGATTCCCACATTCACCACAAAAGTGATATTTTGCCATTCCAATACACTATTAAAACAAATCTTAAATAAACAAATCTAAATTGCCTTTATTAAACACTAAATGTCAAAAAGACAAATTCTTGGATCCTATTATTAAATACTGAGCCTAATAAATAAATACTTTTTTAAAAATTGAAGTTTAAATGATGTGTTTCTCTTTCCTATCTATCAGCTAAATGTAAGTAAATTTTCGATTTTAAACAATTTGACGATTGTGTCTTAATTTTGTTTCGATCTACATCCCCCCTCAGAGAAGAAAAATCATCTGAATTAATAAGAACAACTCCGGATTTCAATGCTATGATCCGGATTACTTTCTGGAATGGGTTAGGGTTTATTTTCTTTATGTTTATAAAGTCTTATGTAGTTATTTATTATTTTGGTGGTTCTGGAGTAGATCTAGGAGTCATTATGGCGTTACAACCTCTAGCAAGACTTTTTTCAATGCCTTTAATCGCATATCTAACTGATCATGCCTCTAAGAAACTATTAGTCTTGATTGGTTCAATGGGAAGAACTGTCGCATATCTTTTATACTGGATTTCACTGGTTATTCCCAATTTATTATTATTCGGAATTGGTACATTTGTTCAGGGATTAATTGTGGCTTTTTTTTGGCCACCGTTTTTCTCATTAATTTCTGAGAAATCCTTTAAAGGTAATCGAACTCAAGCCTTAGCAACGGGAAGAGGCAAAATGATAGGGTATGGATTTTTATTAGGAGCATTTATCAGTATGCCGATCTTTGGACTTGTAAGTGTTTTTCTTCCCGAAAATATACCATTGATGTATAGTCCATTGTTAATCTTCTCGTTGCTTAATCTAATCGCAGGATATCGCTTTTATAAAAAAGTGGATGAAAATCTGACATATGAAAAATATTGTGAAATGCTAGAGAATCCCAATACTGATTTAGATTTCAATAATCAGGAAAGTGGTGCGAATAAAAGCGAAAATCATGATGAAATAAATAATGATAGACAATTGCAAACAAGTTTCTATATCGGTTTTTTAGCGATACTTGTGGCTTTGTTAGCAACATCTATTACAGGGACAATCTATTCTCCGTTTGTTTCAGCATATTTAATCGAATCTCTTCTACCTAATTTTTCTGAAAATATTATCCCTATTATAGTAATGATTGTTTATTTTCCGGCTCAGGTTATTTCTTCATTAGTAGCTTCAAAATTCGGTAAAAGATTTGATCGCATATCTCCACTCTTAAGCGTAATAGTTATTGGAATTTTTAAATCATTAATGATTTGGTTATTAATATTAGCCTTTAGTGCTTTTGATTTTGCCATAATACTAATATTTCTTTATATCGCAGTGGAATCTAACGCCTATCTCATACAAGCAATCATGAGTAGAATATCCATTAAGCATAGGGGAAAAGTATTTGGTTTGAATATGTGGATTGATCGATTGGGAAGAGTTATAGGCCCATTAATAGGAGGAGTATTATGGGATTCTTTAGGTTATAACATCCCCTTTATAATTTCGGTATATATGGGATTATGTCTAATCCCACTTTTCATGTTTGCAATTCGTAAATTAAGCCCTTATATGGTAGAACAAGTTGAAATTGATAGAATGGGTATTATAGATGTTAAAAATAAATAATAGGATAAAGAAATATGATAAGTGATTCTAAAGATAGGAAATTTATTTTACTAACGATTTTCTTATCTTCTTTTCTAACAGCCTTTTCAACTTACACGACAGTTATATCCGCAAGGGTTATTGGATCAGAATTAGGGATGGATGTTGTGACCATTGGATGGGTTTCTACAATTTTCATCTTAGCGGCAGCAATGTTTCAGATTCCTTTTGGAAAAGTTGGGGATATGTATGGTAGAAAAAAGCTTTTTCTTTCTGGTGTTATTATATTTACGATATCTTCAATAATTCTTGCTCTTATTGATACCTCAATTGCTTTCATAATCTTTAGGTTTATTCAGGGATTAGGTGCTGCTTTAATTTATGCAACAAGTAATGCGATATTAACTGCATCTTATCCCCCAAACCAAAGGGGTAAGGTAATAGGAATAAGTGTGACCGGAGTATACATAGGTTTAACACTTTCTCCACTTTTGGGAGGCATAATGACCCAAAATCTCGGATGGAGAAGTCAATTCTGGTTTAATATCCCATTTGGCATATTAATAATTTTATTAGTGTTGTTTAAAGTGAAAGGGGAGTGGTTGAGCGAAAAAAGAGAGAAAATTGATTATATCGGGTCAGTTATTTATGCTTCTTTTCTATTCTTTCTAATATTCGCATTTTCACTCCTTCCTAGCATTCAGGGTTATATTTTTATAATAATTTCAATCTTTGGGGTAGTAGTTTTTTATTTTTGGGAAAGAAGAATAACAAATCCGGTTCTAAATTTCGATCTTTTTAAAAATAATAGATTTTTCTCCTTTTCTTGCTTAGTGTCTATTTTCTTTTATGTTTCAACTATTGCTCTTGCATTACTTATGAGCTTATTTATGCAATATTTAAAGGGATTGAGTCCTCAAGAGGCAGGTTACATTTTATTAATACAGCCACTAATGCAAGCTATTTTTTCTCCAATTGCGGGAAGACTTTCAGATCGAATCGAAACAAGAAAGATAGTATCAATGGGGGTATTATTAGTGGTTCTAGCAATTTTTCCCTTTATCTTTATAGATTCAAATTTTCCTATATTCCTTATTGCAATTTCTTTTGGAATCATCGGTTTGGGTACAGCACTTTTTTCATCTCCTAATATTAGCGCAATAATGAGTTCCGTTCCTAAAAGTTCTCTTGGAATCGCATCAGGTCTCGTAGGAACTATGAGAACGATTGGTCAAACACTCAGTTTTGGAGTCTCTACAATATTGTTCGCTGTAATAATAGGAGATGTCCAAATTACACCACCATATTATCCACAATTTATTGTAAGCGCCCAGATAATCTGTATAATATTCTCGATCTTAGCATTGATTAGTTTAGTATTTTCTGTATTGCGGGGAAAGAGAAACCCAGAATAATTTGCTATAAAAAAATTTTAACATTACTTAGATGTTTTTTTCAAGTCTGTCGAAAAAAATGTATTTCCATAATGAGTGTATAATATTGTTGCAGGGTTATGAGGACTTAGTCTATCTTTTGCAATGAATGTAGTTACAGGTGCTTTGGAAAGACGTGTGAAGTTAATATCATGTCCTACACATAATCCAACAATAAGATTCAAATCCGTATTAGCTTTATTCAAGATTAAGGCTTGTGCTACTGGATTACATGTGACAATACCGATTGGATAACCAGTTTTCGATATCATAGAATATTCTTTTGGGACACCCACATTAGTTTTATTAATCGATCCTGTTTTACAGCATACTGAACAGACCTCAAAACCATAATTTAGAAGAATTTCAGCGGTTCTTTCTACTTCTTTTTGCAATGCTACACAAGAAGCAAGCCCGATTTTCTTATATCCCATACCTTTGGCATATTCTATTGTATCTTTTAAACGAGGCCAATGCATATACCCTTTAGCTTCCACTATAGATGCAACATTAGTAGATTTTTTTATGAATTCATCATTGTTATATAACTCCATTGCCTCCTTGGTAATTTCTGGACTTGCTGTCATAGGACAATTAGCTAACTCTTTGTTTGGTCGTCCAATTGTACATTGGTTTACACTATCGCATCGGAAACAAGTCGGGGACATTAAATCTGTCTCTTTTTCAGTACTAGACCTATCTTTTTCTAATCCCATAATACAACAAATTTCAATAAAAATATATACCTAACTGTTTTAGAGGTGCAGGAAATTAGGATGAATGAGCAATTTAATCACACCTTAATTGTCATATTTATAACTTAAGGTAATTAAAAACTAATAAAAAAAAGTAAAAGGAAACTTAATTATCAAATAATTCTAAACTATAGCAGTCCAGGGTATATTTTGCAAAGATATATTCAAGTTAACGAGGATTCCTGCATAAAGCGTTGAAAAAGAAATCCTGAATTCTAAAGTACAAGATGTAGTAACAAACTCTTCAACCCAAGCATTATCAATGTTTACAGTAACATTCCTATCTGGATAATTTGTAAAAGAATGCCAGGTGCCATAGTAATTACTTAGAGATTCTCCTATCTTAGTTCCTAATGGCAGTACGCTAGTGTTAGTTGAGGTCATTACATAAAAACGCACGTCAATGGACACATCATAAATGGCATATAGTCCTCGATTACTCACATCAAATGACATTGTAATATTTACAGAATCATCAGATGGATCGAATGGAGTTCCTCCATCATCATGTCCCGGTACAAAAGCTGGATTAACATCAAAACCAAGATTTAATCCACTATAAACTAGTGAGCCAAAGTATCCTAGTATCACTAAACTCGCAATAGTTCCAAATATTTTAAACACTTTGCTGAGTTTGAATTTCCGCTTTACAGAAACACTGTATTCCTTCTTTTTACGAAGTTCTAATGCTTCAATTAAATATTGTAATGCCCTTATTGCTTGTGATGCTAATAACGTCCATGCAATTAATTGTAAGCCTAATAGAGCCGAAATCGGACCAAAAGAAATTGCATACGTACCTAAAGATACACCGGGAGTAAAACCACCAAACATATAGAATAAGTAAATACCTGAAAAGATAGTTGCACCAAAAGCTACAAGCCTATTTGCGGGTGAATCTTTTGGAAATAAATGTCTCAACATCGAAATAATAACACCAATTATACCGAAAATTAAAATAGAAGTTTTAAATGCTTGGGTAAATGTCATTAAACCAAGAGCAGCTATTACTTCAAATAAAATTAATGGTATTGCTATGTAGAAAAGAGCAGAAAGAAGCCCGTACAAAATCATTTTACCAATTTGTACTTCCATAAAATCATATCCTTTTTATAATTAAATTTAATCCATTAATGGGGACTTTCCTTTAAAATTCTTTTTATTAAATTCTTAAATTTTTAAAGATAGAAGTTTAAAAGATCTGCTTATCTATTGTATCTATCGAAGTTATATTTAAAATATCATGCCGGAGCTACCAGAAGTAGAGACATACAAACGATATTTAGATCTTACCTCTTTAAAGCAGTTGATTAAGAAAGTAGTAGTTACAGATGATAGAATTTTGAAAATAAATCAATCATATCTGAAAAAATCTATACAAGGAAAGCAATTTAATAAATCAATTCGACATGGTAAATATCTCTTAGTATTCCTAAATCCTCGATATTTAGTAATGCATTTTGGAATGACCGGTGATTTAACGTATTATAGTAAAACAAGTGAACCACCAAAATATAGTAAGGTAATTTTTCAATTTGATAATGGGAATAATTTGGCATATATTTCTACCAGAATGTTTGGAAAGCTCGATATTGTTGATTCTGTTGAAGAATTTATTAAAACCAAGAAACTTGGTTTAGATGCCTTTAAAATGAGCCTGGAAGAATTTAAAGAAGTGGTGCAAAGAAGAACGGCTATCATTAAAAACGCCTTTATGAATCAAAGTTTCATAGCAGGCATTGGGAATATCTATTCTGATGAAATCTTATTCAGGTCTAAAATCCATCCTAAAACTAAATTAAACTCCCTTAATGAAAGTAAAATTGAAGAGCTTTATACTAATATAAAAGAAGTGCTAAAAGTTGGAATTGAAAAACAGGGCGTTTTAAGTACTTATCCTAAAAACTTTCTAATTCCTCACCGAAAGTTACAGGAACAATGTCCAACATGCAATACTGAACTCATACGTTTCGAAATTGGTGGACGGCATAGTTTTTTTTGTCCTATGTGTCAAAAAGAATAGAATTTATTATAATTAAAAAGATTAATATTCAAATGTATATTTCGATTTGATGAATAAATTATCATTTATCAAACTGTAAGTTTAGACTATGAAGCATTATGTTTGCAGAAATTGTGGTTACAATATAGTTGGGTATTTACCAGATAACTGCCCCTTCTGTCTGGCGTCAAAGAATCAATTTATAACTGCGGAAGAATGTACCAAACAGTATGAAATTATCAGTACTAAAGTAAATCAAAAAGTCACTCGATTGAATTCAACACCGCGATTAGGTATAGAACACGCAGCTTATCAAATAGAAACCAATAAGGGAACTGTAATGATTGATTGCCCTTCCACGTTTAGAATTGAAGTAAAACCTCTTAATGTCATTTTATTCACTCATCACCATTTTTTGGGTGCTTCTGTGCTATACCAAAAACACTTTAAAGCCGAAGTTTGGATTCATTCAGAAGACAGTGATAACATCCTTACCATAAACTATAAATTTGACAAATTATTCAACTCAAATTTTAGCTATGCGGAAATTGAGGCTTTTCACATAAACGGACATACTCCAGGATTTACTTTTTATATTTTTGAAGATGTACTCCTAATATGTGATTATTTAGTTGGTACTACGGATAATTTTCGTTTAAATCCGTATGGTCCAGCTCAAGACACTTTACAAGGCGCTCGAGAAATGAAATCCATTATTGAAAATTATAATTTAAAACATGTATGCGGAGTTAATTACGTAATACCTTTCCGAGAATGGAAGAATAATTTCGATCGGTTAATAACACCTTTGGGTCCCTAAATTGAAAATTATCATTTTCAATTAATTTTTTAAAAATAATGAATAGTGTATATCATGATTAATCAATTATTTGGGGAAATTTGG
>JBHLOF010000093.1:0-16239 GCA_048940805.1 Promethearchaeota archaeon | reverse complement strand
CATGTGCCAGTTCTGACCGTTTTTGGGTCTGAGGATTCTTTAGCAAAAGATAAATCCGTTATAGCTCAATTAGTACCGGGCTCTTGTCATGTCCAAATCGAAGGAAAAGACCATATTACCGTTGTCGCAGATCCAAAATTTCACATGGTCGTAAAAGCTTTTCTGGATCATGTAAACAAGAATTAACAAAATTAAACAATGCTAAGCTCGTGTAAATTCAATCTCAATAGAAGTTTTAGGAAAATTTCAATGGAAAAAGAATAATCTCTTTTTTCCCCCCTTTTATAAATAATATTCAGCAAGAAACAAATCAAAAAGCCTAAAAACAAGTTTTTTCTTAAGTTGAGTTTCAGCAAATATAAGTTTTTGGTTTTCAGTATATTTAAAAAAACTTTCTATTATTGTCTAAGCATGAGTAAAACAATATTTAGATCATCTTCAATTGAACAAATTGAAGAATACTATCAATACGTACATATCAACGAGGAACAAAGAGCGAAAATAGATTCATTTACACAAATCCTCGGTCAATATCTTCCAATATCCGAAAGAGCATTGAAAGGATTTTTATGGCGAGTTTTAATAAATATACAAAAGAAATATCATATAGACTTCGTTGAAGAAGGAAAAAGAACAGACGTAAGTCTTGCTGAGAGAATGGGAGCTATTCAGGAAATATTTACAATGCTAAAAGAAGAACTTACAAGAATTTTAATCAGTCAAGAACAAGAACCAATTTTGGAAGAGGCTATTGAGAAGGCAATAAACTTTTATAAGAAACAATTAGGTATAAATTAACTTTTTTTTTTTAACTTCTTAATCTTATTCAAAAAATAATTATTCATGTTTGCATTTTTCCCTGGAAATAAATCATAATATGAAAAATTTGAACTCATCCTTCCCCCTTTTTTATAATTTTTTACACATTGGTTTAAATATATGATTTTCAGTTTAAATTAAAAAGAATTAAGATGAATAAGAAACATGGTAGGAACTGTTAAAATTGAGAATTCAGATCTTGTTTTTGAATTACACGGAATTGATACCATACTTAGTATTAAAAGAAAAATAAGTATTCCTCTTAAACATATAACTTCTGTATCAACAGAACCTGTTACTCTGGATCCAAAATTCCAGATGAGGTTAATTGGTACACGTCTTCCAACAATTATTAAGGATGGAAGATTTCTGACTTCTGAAGGCATGATGTTTTTTGAGATGCATAACCCTGATAAATGTATTACAGTCTCTCTCAATCATGAACATTATAAAAAAGTTGTTTTTGAAGTGGATGATAAGGAAGCTGTGGCGAAAGAGATCAATAGCGCAATAAAATCACAATTACAAATCGTTCAATAGATTTGGGCTGAAGTAGAGATGGAATTGGAAGTAAATTTCGCTAATGGAAGTATTAACTTAACAGGGACGTTGACTATTCCCAATGCATATACAGAAAAAAAGCTAGTTTTGCATTTTTTAGCTTGAATTTAATGGTGGGTCATCGTTCCCTTCATTAATCACCCCTTATTTTCACATTTATATTCTTGTTCTATATCTTGAGATTTTTTGAGCAAAAACTTTGCTTCTTCAAGCCAAAGTATTATGTTCTCTTGGAATGCTATAAATAACAGGAGATCTGCAATCTCATTTTTTCCAAAAATGAGGGATCCTGCTCCTATAAAAGTAAATTTCTGCGTGTTATTTATTAAAATATATTTTTATATCTTTGAAATTGAAAATAAGAAGTAAAGTTTAACCATAGTCTTTAATTCCAATTATTAAATATCTATTAGAATAATAATATTAAGAATTGGGTATTCCTAAATGCTAAAAGCAAATGTAATTGATATAATAATTAAAAAAAGAGTAATAGGTGATCCAATTTCAAAACTGTTACTAATGAAAGCAGGATTAGGAGATCAATTTTTTGCTTAATCGGAAGAGAAAATCTTTATGGAAAAGGAATTAGATAAACCTAAAAAAGAAAGGTAATTAAGAATATGGGTGTTATACTAAAACTTGCTTTTCGTAATATGAAAAGACGTAAAATACGTTATATTTTAACGACAATTACACTCGTCATTAGTGTAGCTTTGTTTGGTGGAGTTTTAATCGTATCGGATTCATTCAATGTAATGATGTTGAAAACAATAGATGAACAGTTGGGTACTGCAGACATTTTAATTAGATCTGCTAATAGTACCGATGGATGGTTTGAATCATCTGAAATAAATAGTGCTATTGAAGAAATAGGACATGTCGAGTCAACAGCTTACCGGATTTCTGGTTTTAATGTTTATATTAGTGCGACTGATAGTGGAAACCAAGTAGAAAATAGCACTAGAACAGGGATATACGGTATTGATATTCAAGATCCAGATGAACTAGCTTTGGGTGGAAAGCCCTTTATATTAGATTCAGTTAGTAATGGGGATGAAGTTGAAGAACTTCTTGATTATACTCATGAGGTTACTGGGGATAAAGTAATAGTTATTTCAGAATCACTAAAAATTCAATTAGGAAAAGATTTTAAAGTGAATGATAGTGTTTGGATTTTACCAAAAGATGGTGAATTATTAGGTTATGATCCATTTAACACGGGAACATGGTTGGAATATACTGTTGTTGCTATAATACGGGATATTGGTGAAGGGAAGGATTTCGATCCAGAGAACCCGTCAGAGTCCACAATGGGCCTTGTAGGACTTGGTGGAGGTGGAAAAGGTATATTTTTAAATATCATTAATGCTCATGAATTAGTAGATGGTACAGAAAATCATACAGGCGAATTTAATTTAGGTGTTGTAGGTGTTGATGACATATATAGTGTCTCTTCTGTAGTTGAGAATATTGAAGACACATTAGATGCCCTTAATGATGGAAGGGATTGGAAAGTCAATGACTTAAAATCTAGTAATTTAGAGATGATAAGAACAACAATGAGTACATTAGAGACAGTTTTTCTAATTTTTGGTCTAGTTGCTTTAATCCTTTCAATTATCTTAATGATGAATATTTTTAACATCATTAAAAAAGAACAAGAATATGAGACAGGCATGTTCCAAGCAATAGGTGCCTCTAAATCTGAAACATTTAGGATGTTTTTAACCCAAGGAGCAGTAATGGGAATAATAGGAACAACTATAGGAACAATATTTTCTTATTTCATATCATATGTGATATTTTCAGTTACATTACAGACAATAGAAACTATTGCAGCGCAATTTGGAGGACTTGCAATTTCAAATTTTGAAATTGTCTTGTTGCCAATGACTTTGATTACTACATTTGTGGTGGGGTTAGTTTCTAGTATTGCTGCTTCTCTTTACCCTAGTTGGAAGGCAAGTCGTAAGCCTATTATTGAATGTTTGAATCCAATCGAAGAAAAGTCTAAAAGGGAGAAAAAACATTATTGGAAAAGGATAATACTCTTCATTTCAGGGAGTTTACTTATTTCCTTTGGGGCGATGCTTATGATCTTTGCTCCTGAAACTACAACTGCATTCGTACCGACTGGGGATTCAATGCCAGGGATGGGTGGAGGGATGGTGGTTACGATGTTTGCTCCTATTTTAATCTTATTTGGAATTATTTGGATAATTGTACTTAGCATAAAACCCCTCAATAAGGTATTTGTATTTTTATTTTCTCCATATCTTCAGAAAACAAAATTACTAACTGAGAAGAATATACTAAGACATCGAAGAAGAACAAGTCTTACATTCACTATGATCGCTTTAACTACAAGTTTTCTTATAGGGATAAGTGTAATGATGGATTCAATAAGAGCAGGTATCAACACTACCGTTAATGATTTTATGGGTGCTGATATACGGCTATATACTTTTAGTACTCCAAGATCTTTTGAAGAAGGTCTCATTAATCAATCAGGAGTTGAGGATGTAATGGGAGTTAGTCATCAAAATGCACAAATTCTAATAAATGATGATTGGATTGGACATAGTCTACTTGAGAGCGAATATAATACATCTATTATGATAAATGTACTAGACACAGCAAAAGCTAAAGAACATTTAACTAAGACTACCATAATTTCACCTACAACACTGACTCTTAATGAAATGATGAATGAAATCAAAATCGGTAATAATATCATAATTGATAAAGCATTTGCAGATGACTACAATTTGCTTGTTGGGAGAAATTTATCTGTAAATTTTTCATTAGGAACCACTTATGCCAATCTAACGGCTCTACTCAACGGAAATGATGATAATGCTCATGAACACACATTTATTGTAAATATGACAATTATTGCGATTGTACGAAGTATTCAGGGATTTTCATCACTAGATCTCTTAGGAGCTCAAAGTGGAGGGAAAACTTATAATATGTTTATCTCTTGGGAAATCTACGAAAAAATTGCTATTAAAAACCTACCTGGTGGAGGTACTGATATGGTTTTCAGACAATTAACTCAAACTGGAAACCCGATGTTGGATATAGTTCAACCAAATTGGTTTAACTTCTCTGCAGTTGAGACTATCCTTAATGGAATTAATGGAATTGATTTTTATACTACTAGGATGGACTATTTTACACTTACAGCATTTAATAATTCAGTAATAAATTATGCGGGTTCAGTTGCTGGAATCCATACTAATTCAACTGGTAATCTTAAAAGTGATTCGTATTTTGGAAACAACAGTCTTGTAGATAAGAAAATGGGATATATTGGATCGACAATGGAAGAACTCCTCAATACAACAGAAAATGTATGCGTAGTAGATGAAACTTTCATAAAAAATAATCCTTCAATAGGAATCGGTGATAACGTAACCATTTTTCCACAACAATTTATTCAAAATACTATTAACGTTGGAAATCTTCCACCATATATAGCAGTAATTAGTCCTCAAGATTATTCTATAGTATCAGGTAGTACTGCAGATTTAGCTGTTTCTGATGACACTTACCTTTCAATTGTGAGTAATCAGGAGTTGCTTTCATTTAATATTACAACAAGCTTACTCATGCCTTATTTATATAAGGTTCAAAATGTTACCATTGAGACGTCAGTAAATGCATCAATTGATAAACTTGATTTGGAAGCATTTAACATTTTTACTAACACATTTGAAAAACTAGGTACTATTAATAATACTATTGAGACTAATAATACATTTAACTTCGATTTAAATCATTATTATGTCGGTCCAACTAATAATATTATTTTAAGAATTGTAGGTTCTAATTCAACTTTTAATAATTACTATAATTTAACGATAGACTGCCTAAAATTTGGAGTGAGACAGTCAGTTTACTCTATTGCCACTCCAAGCTTATGGCCAAAATTTGAGATCATTGGAATTATAAAAGCACCAACGTTATATAATACCGAAAGGTACAATTGGTATGCTGGTTTTGAGTCAGGTTATGATATTAGTGGAAATTCTATATACATTAATTATGAGAAAGCAAGAGATATTATTTACCCAGACTATAGAGGATCCGATTATTCTAATGATAATATAACTTCAGTTTTAGTTCACTGTGATAGTCCCGTTAATATAACAATTTGTAAAAATATATTGTTACAAAATCTATATTTTTCAGGAGGTTTTTGGTCGATCATAGACCTTAAAACTTTCACACTTCAAATAAGGACTAATGTTTATGACTGGTTTACATGGGTGGAAGAAGGAGTACATGATGAAGATGCTCTAGAAGAACAAGTTAATTACATTGAAGATCGAGGCTATCTTATAATATTTGCTTTTACAAAATCATTTATGAGTTCTACTTTCAGAACGATGATCAATTTAATTATTTTCATTACGAATGGTTTACTTATCTTAGCAATAGTAATTGCTATGATTGGGTTGACACTTCACAGTCTTCTAACAACTATGGCACGGAGAAGGGAAATAGGTATGCTTAGATCAATAGGTTTAAGTAAAAAAGGGGTGATTCGTTCAATTTCCGGAGAAACTTTAATTTTAGCACTTCTGGGTGTATTAACAGGTATTTTTGCAGGAACTGTTCAAGGGACTTTAATGGTGGATTCTATGCCCTCTGGAGGATTTCTTACAGTTACTTGGACGATACCTTGGTTAACTATTGGCATTTTAGTATTGATTGTTTTAATTACTGTAATTGTAAGTTCACGATATCCTGCAAAATGGGCAGCAAACTTAAATATTATAGACGCGGTGAGAACAAGATAGTTATTATAACAAACAATAGAGAAATTTAAAGAGTTAGATAAAAATGGGAAGGAGAAAAGAAAAGAGATCAACAGCTAGGGCAGTAAGTATAGATCCTGATATGGTTCTTATTGTAGAAGATCTCATCAAAACATATACCGTAGGAGATTCCATCATTACAGCTTTAAATAAAGTCAATCTTACAATTAGGAGGGGTGAATTTATTGCCATTGTAGGCCCTTCGGGTTCGGGAAAAACAACCTTAATAAATTGCTTAGGGGCTCTTGATTTCCCAGATTCAGGTAAGATAATGTATAATGTTGATGCTAAAGGAATGGGTCTTGATATTACACATATAACCAATAAACAACTCAAGAAAATGCGATTAAGAAAGATCGGATTAATTTTCCAATTCTATAATCTTTTTCCAATTCTCACAGCATATGAAAACGTGGAGCTTCCAATGATAATAGACAAAAAGGATTCGAAACTACGAAGGGAAAAAGTAAAAAGTCTTTTGACAAGGATCGGATTAGAGGAACGAATGGAACATTTACCTACACAGATGTCTGGTGGGGAACAACAAAGAGTTACGATAGCTAGATCTTTAGTAAATGATCCTCTTATAATTCTTGCTGATGAACCTACAGGTGAACTAGATACTGAAACAACTACAAATATTATGAAAATTTTCCTTGATTTAAAGAACGAGGGAGAATCAATTTTGATGGTTACACATAATAGAAGAATAGCAGAAGTAGCAGATAGGATTATAACTCTCACTGATGGAGAATTTACTAATGAAGAAATTGGAGGAAAGTCAATAAATGAAATTTATAAATTTTAAATTGGAGGATAAAAAATGAGAAAAGCTAAAAAGATGAAAGAAATTCAGTTTTTAAATTCAGTAATTAATGAAGTAAAAAACCATGAATTAATAGATCCTACTGCAATGATCCAAACATCTAATTTAACTAAAATCTATAATATTACTGAAGGAATTGAAATCAGAGCCTTGAATGGTGTGAGTATCGATGTTAAGAGAGGAGAATTTGTGTCCGTCATGGGTCCATCAGGTTCTGGAAAAACCACCCTTTTGAATATGATTGGAGCCCTTGATAACCCTACGAGCGGTAATGTATATATAAATAGAACTAATGTTGCACATATGAATGATGAACAACGTACTAATTTAAGACTTAAAGAAATTGGGTTTATTTTTCAGTTTTATAATTTAGTACCAGTTCTTTCAGCAAATGAAAATGTAGAGCTCCCAATGCTGTTTGCAGGTAAATCAAAATATGAAATTGAAAAAAACGTTAATAAATTTCTCGATCTTGTAGGTTTAAGTGAGAAGAGAGATCATCTTCCCTCGGAACTTTCAGGAGGGGAACAACAAAGAGTTGCAATAGCACGAGCCTTATGTAATGAACCTTCTATTTTAATCGCAGATGAACCTACTGGAGAACTTGATACTAAAATGGGGATGGAAATAGTTAAATTACTACGAGAACTCAATTTAGAACTTAATCAGACGATCTTAATGGTTACTCACGATCCTATGGTTGGTGCACTTGCTGAAAGAATGTTAAAAATGCGAGATGGAAAAATTATTGAAACCGTAATCACTGGTAATTAACTCGAAAAGAGTTTAAAAAGTTTAAAAAAGTTTACGGGAAAAAAAAATAAGTATTGAAAGGGCTTAGTTACCTTTCAACATAAGGCTGTTGTTATTTCCGAACATTGATCACTTGTTAAAGTTTGAGCCTGGTCAGTCTAGTCAATTAAGCTACATAAGTAAAATGAACAGAGAAATCGAACCTTTAATCCTCAAAAGCATAGGTAGCTGGGCAGATTCACTTGTGGTTAAAAATACATAAATCTACTGATATCTCTCAGTGAATCTTCTTTTTTGGAAGCAATAATGATAATTTGCCAAATTCGAATTCAGATTTATTATTTATTTATCTGGTTCAATTTCAACTTCTAAATCGCTCAATAGAAAATCTATTTTCTTCGCTTTATGATTAATTCGAGGTATGGTATTTAAATGCTCTACATTATCGTTTCCTAGTAGAAAAGTAATGGATCCTGCCCCTAATATGAAAAATTCCAATATATCAGGAATTTTTTTCCTATATTTTAAACCCCTTGTAGAATATCGATCAGCTTTTACAAATATTCCTTTTTTATGATAAAGTTCATTGCGTTCCAATTTCCAATAATCAAATCGTGGAGCGACCAATGTGATCAACAAGACAACCCCCAAAACGAATGTCATCACTAAATAGAAGTCCTCATTCATACCAATATTAAATTCCACGAACTGGACTTCTTCATAAAAAACGTTTAAAGTAGGAGGGAGGATTAGAAAAATTACAAGTAAAATAACAATGACACATATCATTAAAATGATTAAAAACTTAGTTGAAGAAATATCAAAAGCAATTGTTAACAGATTTATAAAGAATACCAATGTCCATATAAATCCTAACCAAGGAACTGGATTTCCGGATTCCCCTAAAAAATACTGTAGTATCCACAAAATTATATTGGTGATAAACAAAGGAAAGATAAAAATAGCTTTAGAATAATTCCTTAAATAAATTACTTCTCTTTCTTTCTTCTCCTCTTTAACTTGTTTTTCTAAATTATTATCTCCCATAATTATTTCTTTTTCACGTTATTTTGTAAAATCTGAACCTTAATACTATCTCTATTAATTAGCTGATATTTAAAACAATTCATTAAAAATCTTAAATGCTTTCTGCTTTTTAATTTTCAAACTATTAAGGTGCTAGAATCCAAAATTGTGGTCGTGTGAGGGTTGTAGTTATTGCTAAAAAAAGGGAAAGAGGAGGAACCTGAAAGTAAAGAATTAAAATTTGAAATAAAAGAAAAACCAGACAATTTTCAATAGATATTAAGTAAATTCTATGATACCATAGAACAAAATAATACGGTAGTTCAGTGAAGAGAGATTTCAACAAATGAGATTTAGACTAAAAAATGAATTTTCTACAAAACTTTATATTATCAAAATTTTAATGCTTTTTTGTACAAATTTTATCTTAATTTTGAATCATCCATTTCCTATGCCTAAATTAAATAGTGGGTTATCATTCCCTTCATAGAATTAATAATCTTAATAATTTGTCTAAAATTAAGTAAGATGATCAATAAGGTTAATAATTTCTAGGTACTTAAAATGAAAAAAAAAGTTATTATCATTGGAGCATTAGGATACGATTTTCATGTCTTTAATACAGTCTTTAGAGATAATGAAGAATATGATGTTATAGCATTTACTATAGCGGGAGAACAAAACGTAGGCACTACTGATGAAGCTGAAAGAAAGTTTCCAGCAGAATTAACGGGTAAATTATATCCAAATGGAATTCCAATGGTATCAGAAGATATTCTTGAAGATTTGATCAAAAAACATAACGTTGATGAAGTGGTTTTTGCTTATTCTGATGTTTCACATGAAAAAGTAATGCATAAAGCTTCTAAAGTTCTTGCAGCAGGAGCAAATTATCGATTAATTTCCGGAAGGTTTACTCAACTTAAGGCTAATAAACCCGTGGTTGCTATATGTGCGGTAAGAACAGGTTGTGGAAAAAGTCAAGTTTCTAGAGCAACGTATCGATACCTAAAGAGTAAGGGATATAAAGTTGTTGCAATACGTGAACCTATGCCTTACGGTGATTTAATTCAACAAAATGTTATGAGGTTTGAAAAATATGAAGATCTCGATAAATATGACTGTACTATTGAAGAACGGGAAGAATATGAGCCATATATTCGCCAAGGTTTAGTCATTTATTCTGGAGTTGATTACGAGAAAATAATCAGAGAAGCTGAAAAAGAATCAGATGTAATTATTTTTGATGGTGGAAATAATGAAATTTCATTTTACGTTCCTGACTTACTTTTTGTTGTAGTAGATCCCCTGAGACCGGGACATGAAAATAAATATCACCCAGGAGAAGTAAATGCAAAATATGCTGATGTTTTTGTAATAAATAAGATGAATAGTGCTAAACCGGACGATGTAAAAATAGTGGAAAAAAATCTTAATGAATTAAATTCGACGGCTATAAAAGTTTATACTAATTCGGTTGTCAAGGTAGAAGATCCCCTTAAACTCAAAGGTAAGAAAGTTGTGGTTGTAGAAGACGGGCCTACATTAACTCACGGTGGTATGTCGATTGGAGCGGCATATGTGGCGGCTAAAAATGCAGAAGCAAATATAGTTGATCCTAGAAAATATTTAGCAGGATCGATGAAAGATGTATTTGAAGAGTTTCCTCAAATAACTCAAATTGTACCAGCTATGGGTTATACTGATCAACAAATAGAAGATTTAGAAAAGACTCTCAATAATGTGAAAGCAGATATTATCCTAAATGGAAGTCCTATTGATTTAACAAAATTAATAAAAACAAATAAACCAATTGTGAAAGTATCTTATGATATTGAACCCGTTAGGAGTCCCACTATAGAAGAAGTACTTGATGACTTTATTATAAAATTTTTAGAAAAATAGTTTTTCAAGAAACCTATTCAAATTTTAAGATTGGATAAAGATTTTATATTTCCAATTGATTCTACTTTTTTAACCTTAGTTTATAATGAATATAAATAACAAGTCCAACGACAAATACTCCGATATCCATCAATAAAGCTCCAAACCATGTGCTATACACTCCGAATCCAATATAAACTGCATCATCAAATAGAAGTGGCACTCCTTTATAATCATTTATTACACTCATTGGCCAACCAATAAAGTCTAAGATCCAATGGCTAAAAACAACAAGAGCAATAACTACACCAATATTCAAGATTTTCTTACTCCATAATTTCAAATTAGAGTTTTGTTGTCTTCTTGATTGAAGCCTGTATGTAATAACAATCGTAATTAGGAAAGCAAATGCTGACCATATTACCGACATAAATAGCCCATGAGTTATCCAAAGGGCAAATGTAAATATAAACGATAAAATATCCAAAACCATAGAGCTTAATAGTAATGCCCAAAGAGGTATTGGAGATGTGAATCGTTTTATCGCGAAACCTATTCCAAGATGAGCTAAGGCTGGCATGAGTATGAAAATTGAAATATATTTATAAAAGTTGTCTAGTCCATTATTTATTTTATTTCTAAGGTTTTTCCAAAGATTTAAATAAAAATACTTACTTATAGTAAGTAAGATTACTAATAGTAAGTTATATTACTATTAGTAATATATTGAAATTTCTTGTAGTAACTAAACTTAAATGAGTGGTGGATAAAAATTTCCAAATTATCTCGAAGAGAACGTGAAAAAATACAACATCAATTACAGCGACGTAATGAAATACTTAAAGCAGCTAAAGATAGATTCTTTAAAGATAGTTATAATGAGGTTTCTATGGATGATATTGCTGGAGATTTAGAGCTTTCTAAAACAACGCTTTATATATATTTTGCAAACAAAGCATCATTATTTTTTGCTATAGTAACTCAAGGTGTTGTACTTCTAAGGGATACATTTAAGAATGCTATGATGCAGGGCACTACTGGTTTAGAAAAAATTATGAAAATTATTCAAGCCTTTTTTGAATATATACAAAATTATTCGGATTATTATCGTCTTAATCTTTCAGCTAGAGCCCCTCGTTTCATGAAAATGCTCCAAAATGGGAATCACGAAATCGAGAACGCAGAAGAATATGTTAAACTAAAGGAAGAATTACTTGAAATAATTGTAAAAGCAATTAATTTGGGAATCAAGGATGGTACATTAAGAAAGGACATGGATCCGATACAGACAGTAATGTTCTTAAGTTCTGCTATTGAGAACATGGTATATTTATCACCTGTGAATCAATTACTCTTAGACACATATAACATTTCTAAAGAAGATTACCTGCAGCACTCAACCAATGTATTACTACGAGGATTAGCTGGAGATAATTTATAAAGATTAAATGAGGTAAAATAAATGGAAAAGCATAAAATCTTAATTGCCTATGGTACTCGATATGGTGCCACTGCTAGCACCGCTAAGGAAATAGCCCAAGTTCTTGAAAGTCAAGGGCTTGAGGTAAATGTTATCGATTTAAAGAAAGAAAAAATTCGAGACATTTCGAATTTTGATCTTATTATCGTTGGAAGCGGAATGCAAATGCACATGTATACGGGTAAAGTTAAATCCTTTCTAAAAAGGTTCAGTAACGAGCTAAAAAAAAAGAAGGTTGCAATTTTCGTTTCATCAGGAGCTCGGGCGCTCTTAGAATATAAGGGAGAATACGATGAAATTAACAATATGATTACGAAATATCTCGAAGAAAAACCTTCGAAATATGGCTTGAAACCGATATCAACGGCTATGTTCGGAGGAATCTGGGACTATAATAAAGTATCAAAAATCTTTAGAAAGTTCTTAGATCCAGAAAGAGAACATATCATTGCTGCTGGAATTAAGGAAACAGAACCAGGAGTGTATGATACTAGAGATTGGGACGAAATACATGAATGGGCAAAGGAATTAGTTGCAAAAGTCTAAAAAACTCTCTATTATGATTAAACTTATTTCTCTTTTTATTATAAACTTGTACTTATTTTAATTTCAAGAAAAATTAATATTCATTTCATAATAAGATATTAATGTTTATTTTGTATTTATGTAGGTGATTTTTGTGATTTTAACTGAAAAAAAATATGATCTTCGAGATGCTCAAAAAGGTTACATGAATCGTACCTTATACGTCAATCTTTCAAGCAATGAAATCTATATAAAATCGGTTCCAGATGAGATGAAAGAAAAGTTCATCGGCGGTAAAGGTTTTGATCTATGGCTCATGTGGAATAGTTTACCAAAAGATAAAATTGTAAAATGGGATGATTCAGAAAATGAAATTTGTATTGCTTCAGGACCATTAGGGGGGAGTATTTTTTATCCAGGATCTGGTAAAAGTATTGTGACTACGATTTCTCCACTAACGGGAATAATTGTTGACAGTAATGTTGGGGGTTATTTTGGTCCATATCTGAAATTTTCAGGATTTGATGCGATTGAAATTCAAGGAAAAGCAGATAAGGAAGTTCTTATTTATATTGATGGTGTTGAAGGATTAGTCCAAATTAAAGATATTGAAGAAAATCTTTCCCAATATTCACATGAACTTACTCAACAATTGACTGAAAAGTATGCTCACGATGAGAGTGAAAAACAACGCATCTCTGTAGTTAGTACAGGTCTTGCTGCGAAAAATACGAAATGGGGAATGTTGAATTTTTCATGGTTTGTAAAAGGACGCAATTGGGCTTCAAGTAAACAAGCTGGGAGAGGTGGTATTGGAACTGTATTTAAAGATAAAAATATTAGAGCATTAGTCTGTAGATCGCCAAAAGTCACTGTGAACTCAAATAATCCTGCAGATCTGCAAGAGGCAAGAGAATTGGGGAAAAACCACAGTCAAGAAGTCATGGAATTGGATCCTATTCAAAATGAAATGAGGAGAGTAGGTACAGGACATCTTCCAGATATTATGAATGTTACCGACTTATTACCTATTGAAAATTTCAGATTTGGGACACATAAGGAAATTAGTAATAAAGACATTCCATACAGTAGAGAGATTATGAGAGGGATCTATTCTGGAAAAGAAGGAGCAGATGGTTGTTGGATTGGGTGTACGGTTAGTTGTTCACATTACTCTGAGAACCATGAACTTATGACCGGTCCTTTCAAAGGTCAAAAAGTAATAGTGGATGGCCCCGAATATGAAACAATAGCGGGATGTGGCTCAAATTGGGGTGTATGGGATCCTAAATGGGTATTAGAAACAAATTTTTATTGCGACACGTATGGTCTAGACACAATTAGTGTAGGTACAGGAATCGCATTTGTAATGGAATGTTATGTAGAGGGCATCATAAATAAAGAAATTACTGGGGGATTGGATCTCAGTTTCGGCAATGTGGAAGCAGCTATAGAATTAATCCACCAAATGGCTAGAGGAGAGGGATTTGGAATAATTGTAGGCCAAGGTATCAAAGACATGAAAAAGAAATTTGTTGAAGAATATGGTGCTGATCCAGAATTTCTACAAGATATTGGAATGGAGCATAAAGGATTAGAATTCTCTGAATACGTAACTAAGGAATCTTTAGCTCAACAAGGAGGATATGGCCTTACAAATAAAGGTCCACAACATGACGAAGCATGGTTAATTTTCGAAGACGTCATTAGAAATTCATTACCTACTTTCGAAGATAAGGCAAAAGCATTGCGTTGGTTTCCATTATGGCGAACTTGGTTTGGTCTTTGTGGACTATGTAAGCTTCCGTGGAATGATATTCAGCCTAAATCACAAGCAGATTATCCTATTAAAGATCCTAAAACAGGAGAACTGGTGAGAGCCAAAGTACCAGACCATGTAGAATGGTACGCAAAATATTTTTCTGCAGTCACAGGCAGAGAATCAACTCCCGACGAAATTATTAAGATGTCTGAAGTAGTTTATAATTTTCAAAGAATTTTCAATATAAGGCAGGGTAAAGGATTGAGAAAAGATGATAGTAACTTTCCTTACAGAGCTATGGGCCCTGTTTTACCTCTTGAGTATGAAAGCCGCGCTGAGAGGTATGATACACAATTGGAAGAATTAGGTTACGATATAAATAATAAAAAGATTGAAGAAAAAATAATATTACTTCGGGAATACAGAGAAGAACAATACTCTAAGCTCCAAGATGCGGTCTATAAAGAACGTGGTTGGAACCAAAATGGTTGTCCCACACTTAAGAAGGTAAAAGAATTAGGAATAGATTTCGATGATGTAATCTCAATTATTAAACCTTATCAATAATAAAATTCTTATTAATATTTTAAAAAAGAATCCCCATGGAAAACATAACCACTCACCCAATATTAGAGATCCCCGAAAGAAAAAAAATTACATTTACTTTTAACGATCAAAAACTTACAGGTTTTGAAGGGATGGTTATATCATCTGCTCTTTTTCTAAATAAGATCAAAGTATTTGGTCATCACGTCAAGGATCAGAGTCCTCAAGGAATATTTTGTGCGAATGGGCAATGTTCACAATGCAATGTAATTACAAATGGGATTCCTGTTAAAGCATGTATGACACCACTTTTAGAAGGCATGATTATTGAAAGCTGTGAAGGAATACCGGAGTTACCCGTAGATGATCAACCAGTGAGTATTAGAGATCCTGAAATACTTGATATAGAAATTCTGATTATAGGTGCAGGACCTGCAGGTCTTTCAGCTGCTAGGACACTAGGAGAAAATTATCTTGATGTAATTTTAATAGATGATAAAGATAGACTTGGTGGAAAATTAGTCCTTCAAACACATAAATTTTTTGGATCCCAAAAAGATGTTTATGCGGGGAAACGTGGAATAGATATTGCTCAGATTTTAGGGCAGGCTGTTCAATCAATTGATAACGTCCAAGTATGGTTAAACAGTGTATGTTTAGCTGTTTTCAGTGATGGTTATGTAGGGATTCTCAAGAATAACAAGGAATATGTTTTAATAAAACCTGACTACCTTTTCATTGCCACAGGAGCTCGAGAAAGAATGCTGGTTTTTCCAGGTAATACATTACCGGGTGTTTATGGTGCAGGAGCTTTTCAAACATTAGTAAATCGAGATTTAATTAAAGCTGCAGAAAGAGTTTTTATCGTTGGAGGGGGCAATGTAGGACTAATTGCAGGATATCATGCAATTCAAGCCGGAATAGAAGTAATTGGTCTGATTGAAGCAATGCCTCAATGTGGAGGATATAAGGTCCACGAGAATAAATTAAGACGTTTAGGAGTTCCGATATACACTAATCATACAATTATTTCAGCAAATGGAAAAGATAAGGTAGAATCAATAACAATCGGTCAGCTGGATAGTAATGGTGAAATTTTATCTGGTACTGAAAAATCGTTTCTATGTGATACTATCCTCATAGCTGTTGGATTAAATCCCGTTGACGAATTTTATCATAAAGCAAAAGAATACAATATGAATGTATGGGTTGCAGGTGATGCCCAAGAAAT
>JBHLOF010000191.1:0-3898 GCA_048940805.1 Promethearchaeota archaeon | reverse complement strand
TTCATTTATTTCTTTAATTTCTTCTGATTCAAAACTTGTTAGCCAATCAAAAGCTTTTGTATCTGGTTGAGTTTGCTCAATTACTTTATTCTCATTTATACAATTTTCAATGGTATCTTCGAATGATTTAAAACTATCTAATTTTCCTTTCCACTTTGAAATTTGTTCAATACCAAATTTTTCAAAGAAAAGTCCCGATATTTTATTTAGAAATCTTTGAACACCCTTTACATCTGAACTATTATCGAAAGTAGCGAGGAATATTATTTCGGGAACATGTGGATCCCTTAAAAAAGATAGTTTCAAATTAGAATTTTCCATTTTTAACTCACTTATACTTCCAAGTGAATTAAACGAGTCTGAGAATGAATTTAAGGCAGAAAAAAAACCAGATACCATTATAAGATTATCTATCTCTGAGAATAGATTCTCTGCATTAGAAGAATCAGAGAAACTTTTGGATAACAACGGTAAACCATCTTTTATAATTAAAACATCGCAAATCATTAATCTCAGCTATGTAGGTTGGTTCTCATCAATAGAGTAGAAACTGTTCTGCCAAATTAATATAAACTACTTAAAATGAAAAAAAAAGAATTATAATACTTCAGTGATACCAGAATAATATAACAGCTTCTTATAAAAAAAATTCATTAAATTATACTGCAGTGAAGCATTAATAACAATTTTAAGCGAAGGAGTTGCAATGAATTGAAAGCAATTATTCTGTGTGCAGGACTTGGGAAGCGTATGAAACCATATTCAAACAGATACCAAAAATCGATGATTCCTATTCATGGAAAGCCATTATTGGAATATATCATAGAGGGATTAGTTCTTACAGGCTTTAAAGAGTTAATTCTCGTTGTTGGTTACTTTAAGGAACAGGTTATTAATTACTTTCAAAATGGAAGTAAATGGGGTATCAATATTGAATATGTTGAACAGGCTAAATTAAATGGAACTGGGGGTGCTTTATTATTGTGTGAAGGGATGATAAAGAATAGGCATCTTTTTCTAACTTGGGGAGATATTATAGTCTCTTTTAATGTATATAAACAAGTTTTAGAGATATTTGAAAAGGAGCATCAAGATTATATATTGGTAACTAATTACACAGACGATCCTTATAAAGGTGGAGCTGTAAGGTGTGAAGGAGAATACTGTACTGAAGTATTAGAAAAACCCCCAAAAGGAGATTCAAAATCTAATCTAAACCAATGCGGAATTTTTATATTCTCATCAAATATCTTTAAAGTGTTAAAAATTTTAAAACCTTCCATTAGAAGAGAAATTGAGGTAACCGAAGCAATAAACTATGGTATTTCCAATCTAAACTGGAAAGTCAGGATCATTAAAATGGCTAAAAATCAGTTTCGAGGTGATTTCGGAGATATCAAACATTATGAGCAATTGGCAAAAGACTCCAACTGGCTAAAAAAATTAAAAGAAAACAAAAAAAAAATTGGGGAGAAGTAACGTTATTGTTTATTATATTTTTGAGCCACAATTCTCACAAAAACTTGCTCCTTCTCTTATCTTGTGCCCACAGTAGACACAGTAATTTTTACCTTCGGGGCTGATTGGTTCTATAATTTTTTTAGGAGGAATGTATGCCTCAGAACGTTGATAAGTAACTTTTTGTCCTAATTCAATTTCACCTGATTGTGAATTGAACTTATAGGTTAAAGCACCACTAGCTCTTAAATCACTTAGAACTCGCAGTAAATCATTTGGTTTAATTCCTACTTCTAAAGCGATGTCTTCAAGTTTATATGTACCCGGGCTTTCATAGTTTAATATCGCATTTTTCACAGACTTTCTGAACTTATTATTAGTATATAATTGTTGAAATCCACCAAAAAAAAGTATTAAGAAGCCAGGTATAAACAACCAATAACCCCAACTTTGGATTCCTGCTGGATCGAAATTAGATCTTATAGTCATAAGAACCAAAGAAAGGATAGCAACAAAAATAAATACTCCACTACAAAAAAATGAACCATAAGTTGATTCATACCTCTCCTTCGAATAATATCTGTCGTGTACCACTAATCTCACTATACATTTTTAATATTAGATTTAATTTGAAAATTATATCTTATTTGAACAAATGATTTGTTACTAAAAAACAAAATCGAGTCCAATATTTGAGTTTCAAGTTGCAAAAGTCTAGATTTTTTAAAAAAATTTTTTACGTATTGATTATTTATTTCTATAGGAAATAGGGTTCTAACGGTGATTTAGTATTACGACACGAGAACGCGATAATAAGAAGCATATGTTATTGGATGAAACTAGAAGTACAAATATCCCTTTTGAAAGAAAAAAGATCCCGTTTGAAAGATTGTTTAATCCCCGTGCGGTGGTAGTTGTTGGGGTTAGCAAGGGAAGAGGATGGGGTGGTGCTCATTATTTAGAAACTTTTCGAGAGTATGGATTTCCTGGACCGGTATATGGCGTTAATCCTAAATATGAGGGAGAAGAGATCGAAGGGGTTAGAATTCATGGCTCTATTACTTCTTTACCTGATGATCCTCCCATAGATCTTGGTATTGTTGCTGTACCCGCTAAAGTGACACCACAAATAGTTGAGGAATTGGGGAAGAAAGGTGTGCTATTTGCACATATATTTTCCAGTGGATATTCAGAGCTTGGTGAACAGGGAAAGTACCTTGAACAGCAAGTATTAGAGAAAGCAACAGAAAGTCACATACGTATCCTTGGTCCTAATTGCATGGGATTATATAACCCTAAAGGGCGTATCGGTTTTACGCATAGACTTTCTTTAGAGAGTGGACCTGTGGCTTTTATTAGTCAGTCGGGGGGCAATGCTAATCGACATGCATTTGCAGGGATGATGAGTGGTTATAAATTTTCAAAAATTATTTCCCTGGGTAATCAAATTGATCTTGATCTTCTTGATTTCTTAGATTACTTTCGAGAAGATCCTGATACGAAAGTAATTACAATGTATGTAGAGAATTTAAAAAGAGGAGGAAATGAATTTGTACAGCTGCTAAAAGAAACCACTAAAGAAAAACCTGTGATAATATGGAAAGGTGGTAAATTAGAAGCAGGGCATAGCGCTGTGAGGAGTCACACTGGTGGGTTAGCAGGTAATATTAAAATGTGGAAATTTATGGCTCGTCAAACAGGAGTTATTCTCGTCGATAATTTAAAAGAGCTAATAGAAATGGTACAAACAGTATTAATATTAAATAGACCTAAGAATTTAAACACTGCTATTCTGACGGGAGGGGGTGGTCCCGCCGTAGAGATGACAGATGAGTGCGAGGCTTATGGGCTCAAAATACCTAAAATAACTCAGATAGCTCAAGATAAAATAAAAGCATTTATCCCGGAAGTAAATTCAAATTTATCAAATCCTTTAGAATTTGGAGCTAACGGTGGATATCAAAATATGCTTAAAGTTATGGAAATTCTTGATGAAGAACCTCATATATCTACCATATTAACCACAATCAATCCGGGATGGTATGCCTCAGAAAAAGTAAATTTGGAGAATCTAGTTAAAAGTTTTGCCAATACGATATCAGAGAATTCAAATAAAAATATAATTAGTATATTTGATTCATCAAGAGCTCGAAAAGACTCAATTGACTTAATAGATGAGTTTTATGTCAAAACTAGAGAATATGGTATAATGATTTTCGATTCTCCTAGAGCTGCGGCTAAAAGCATAGTTCGTTTATGGAACTACGGAAAATATTTAGAATCGAGAAATAAAAACTGAAATTCTTAATATTCTTTTTTTGTCGTCACTTTATCTTAATCTTCTATTTTTCCTTAAATTTGAATCCTTTTAAAACCTCCGTTAAACTATCATATTCTTCTCTACTTTTTGGAGAAGTCCATTCCGCAGTTTACTAAAGAT
>JBHLOF010000092.1:9752-16487 GCA_048940805.1 Promethearchaeota archaeon | reverse complement strand
CCACACTCAACACATCTGTCGGCGTCATGTGCGATCCTTGTCAGTTGATATGTCACTTTATCAATAGTTTTATCTTTTCTCTTTTTCTGAAGAATACAATCAACACAGTAGCAAACTGGGCAGCCTCTGATGCATGTATTACACATCGTACATTTAAGTAGTTCAGCTATCTTTTCTTCTTGAGATAATTTGTCCCATTCTTCTAGATCTTTCACTCGCTTTTCTTTTGCCTTTTCAATTATATCGTTATATTTCTTAGTATGAGTATTTTTAATATCGGTCGATAAAGAGTTTTTACCTATTCCAGATTTTTCTAAAATGGCGTTTCCTTTTTCTGAATAAACTTTCAAAATTATCTCTTCGGAATCGATTGGAATCCCAAGATCACTTACAGTTAAATCGGCAACCACTGGGATCTTCCGATAACATCGCAAACAATTTTCAGCAACAGAAAGTTTGAGTTCTTTTGTACTCCCGTCATCTAATTTAACTATTAGTCCATTATCCCCAACTTTTTCTTTAACTATCTTTGTTGAATCAACATCTTTTATTGATCTCATCTCCCTTCCTGCTTTTGGAAGTAGTCCTCGATCCTCAATTCCAATGATGAATAGATTATCCAGATTCACTTGTCTGATTTTGGCTAGTTCAATTAATGCTCTTGTATCACAAGGTCGTGCGATAAGTCCAACTTTCTCATTTATTGCACCTGCTACGGATTTATGAAGAAATTTTGAAGCGGAATCAGTTCTTGCATAACCAAAAGCAATTAGTGGAAATAAAGGAAAATCTGAAAGATCTTCTTCTTTTTCAACTAATTTTGGTTGAACTGTAAATCTATCGATATTTCCCGTTTTTTTATCGACTCTCAATTGAGCTCCTATGATTTTATCTACAACTTTTTCTTTTAGTAATGTTGCTAGAATTTTGGAAAAATCTTCACTCTTAATCAGATACTCTGCAATTGCATCCATGTAGTACCAACTCTAAAATTATACAAATATAATCCTTTTTTACTAAATTTCCAAACCAATATAAAATTATTTTCTATAAATTCTTACTATCTTTATTATAAATTTTTTTATGTGTGTTATGGTGCACCCATTTCTTCAGCATGAGTTCTCATTTTTTTAACTCAGCTTCATTAGTAAACACATTAAATTTTAAGCCTCAGCTTTCGCTTTAGCCTTTTTAGGTGTGCCGCTTTTGATACGTACAGGACTTGGTCCTAATTTCCGTATAGTTTTATCGAACTCAGTAGCTTCCTTTTGAAATTTTTGACCTTCAGCTGCAGTACAATAAATAATCTTTATTCGATCGGGGCTTAAACCAACCGCTTTTAAGATTTCCTTAGTATATTCTACTTGTCGATAAGCGTAGTAATTTCCTGTTTCATAATCACATTCTCCAGGATATCAAGCATTAATAACTACCCCATCAGCACCTCGACCAAATGCACGCATAATTAGATCCGACCCTACACGACCGGTACAAGGTACCAAGACATTTCGAATGGAATCTGGATACTGTGCGCGAATTGTCCCTGCCATATCCGCAGAACCATATCCTCATTTCCAGCATGCGTACACAATAATCTTTATATTATTATCTTCTGCCATTTTTCTTACCTCTCTACTCCTCCAACGGTAATAATTGATCTACTAAAGCCATATATTGATCGTCTCTAAAGTATGTTAATTCAATTGCTTTTGAAGGACATAGACTCGCGCAGGTTCCACAACCTCGACAATTTATTAAATCGACAACTAAATTTCCTGCTTCATTTACCGATATTGCACTATATGGACAAGCTTCTATACATTTATAACATTTAGCACAACGCTCATCTGATGGTGTGGCACGAATGAGTTCCATTGTATATTCTCCCTTACCCATTGGAATACTCGCAACAGAAGCTGCTCCTCGGGCTTGACTAACTGCCTTATCAATCTCTTTTTGGCCTTGTGCGGAACCACAGATATAGATTCCTGGTACCTTAGTACTAATCGGGTCGAGTCGAGCATGATATTCTTTTAAGAAACCATCGGGACTTTTTTCCATGTTTAGCACTTTAGCGATTTCGAGGGTTCCTTGTGATGGAAGAGACGCTGGTGATAAAACAACCATGTGAAATTCCATACTAATGACTGAATCTGTCCCTACCGGTTCGAATTGTACTGTCAGGTTTTTTGTTAAAGGATCCTCTGTAATATTTCCTACAAGCCCCTTTAAAAATATTATTCCCGCATTTCGAGACCTTCTATAATACTCTTCATAATCTTTTCCAGCACATCGCATATCTATGTACGTACATACGATTTGTGAGTCAGGATATTCAGATTTGATTAACTTCGAATTTTTAAGAGAGAGATTACAACAAATAACGCTGCAGTGAGCATTTTTGTTGATGTCTCTTGAACCAACGCAGTTAATGAACAATACTCTTGTAGGACGTTTTCCATCGGAAGGGCGTTTCAAATGACCGTATGTAGGTCCATTCGGAGCAAGAATCCTTTCGAGTTCTATTTGATTGATTACATTATCATACTTACCATAACCATAATCATCACCATGATAGAGATCCCAACCGGTTGCAACAATAATAGTACCAACCTTAAGTTCAATAATTTCATCTTGTTGACTGAAATCAATGGCTTGTTGGTCACATGCATCTACGCATGCGAAACATTCTACACAAGTGCTTCTATCGAGTTGTGAAACGGCAGGTACTGCTTGAGCAAAAGCAATATCAATAGCTTTACGTGCTGATAGATGTTCATCGAAATAATTGCTAGTATATACTGGACATACATCGGTACATGAACCACAACCCGTACATTTATCCTCAAGAACAAATCGAGCTTTTCGCCTAACTTTTACTTCAAAGTTACCAATGTATCCATCTACCTCTGTAACTTCACTGTAAGAAAGAATTTCTATATTCGGATGACGGTTTGTCTCAAGCATTTTAGGACCCAAGATTCATATCGAGCAATCATCAGTGGGAAAAGTTCTATCAAGTTGCGACATTCTCCCACCAATAGTAGTATTCTTCTCAACTAAGTAAACTTTATACCCAGCATCACCTAAATCGATAGCTGTAGATAAACCCGCGATTCCACCTCCCACTACCAGAGCCGTGGGCTCTACTGGCACTGTTTTAGTAGGTACATCTTCTAATAATCTAGCTCGAGCAATTCCTGCTTTAATTAGTTCGATTGCTTTTAGCGTCGCTTTTTCTCGCACTTCTGGAGCTTGATGTACAAAAGAACAATGCTCTCGAATATTTACAAATTCTAAGTATCGTGGAGGTAATCCCATCTCTGTTAAAATAGCATGGAATACAGGTTGATGAGTCTTAGGTGTGCATGCAGCAACCAAAACTCTATTAAATTTTACTTCTTCATGCTTCTCTTTAATTTCAGCTGAACCGCCTTCTGTTCACAGAGAAAGATATGGATAAGCCCAAACGTTTTCAATTTTGTTTATTTCTTCTACAATCCTTGGAATATCTAGTATACCCGCAATATTGATACCTCAGTGGCACACAAACACGCCTATTCTAGGCTGATCTTCGTCTTCATTACTAGTGGTCTGTTTATCAGACAAAATATTCACCTTTAGTTAATTTAACCTCCTAACTTTTTAAGGCTCTTTTTTTTCCTATTTTCTTAAATACTTTAAGAAATAAGTTTCTCGATGTTTAGGTAAATAGTTTATATTATTAAAATTAATTTATTATGAAAAGTAATTTCCTTCCGACTAATATCTGATAATTTAACCAAGTTTTACTTATTTTACTTTAATGATAATGCATTATTTGACGGATTTCATTCAAAAAAACCAAATCAAATTGTTGTTTTTCAACACTTTTTATCATAATTTTTTATTTTCAATAATATAAAGGGAGAAATCTGAATAAAATTAAAAATAAAAAAGGTAACCAATTAAAAAACTACAACACGTACTCGATCTTGATTGACTTGATGTCGTAATATGTCATTTTTATCTCCCTCACGATGGAGATATGCTCGAAAAGTAGCAAAATACGTCCCTGGATTCTTATAGCTATGTTCAATTGAAGATTGTATTTCAGTTTCGGTACCTTGAAGATCTTTCTTATAAGGAAAAACACCTGTTCCATCAAAATCCCATTCCACTCGTACAAAAAAACCTGTATTCGGTGGAGCTTCTGCTTCTCCATTTAAGGTTATAGGTTGATCTGTCTTAATCTCTGCTCGTTTATCCCCATTGATATAAGCCTTTACTAAAGGTTGAATTCCTAAACGTTCTGATGCTGAATTTGGCAGAATTAATGCTTGATAATCATTAAATTTATACTGAGAACTAGGTGGTGGTTCGACTCCTTCCTCGACCCATTTAATGAGATCTGTAAGTGTTTGAACAATATTGGTACCATAAATAATATATCGAGTTTGAGCTTTCTTTGAAAAAGGTGGTACATGAGTTGCATTTTCAGTCCAGTATACCCGAAACCGCTTGTTGAACTCTTCACCTAACTGTTCTTTAACAGAATTTGCATAATAATGAAGAGCGGCAGGCCAACATTCGCGATCTTGAACATGTTGCACAACAATCATTTTGCCATGGATTCTTCCAGTAGGAGTGGGTAAATAATCAAGTGATCGCTTTGTTTGCTTATAAATTGGAGTTCCATCGATGAAAAAGTGTGACATTTCTTTGTATTTTTCACTTACGAAATGGCGATGGTGGAAGGCAAAAGCCAGCATTCTTTTGTTATCAATGTGTATTTTATCACCTATTTGGACTTGATCTAACTCTTGACGTCCCAATAAAGTCGCTACCACATCATTTATGTTATAAGCACACGCTATTTTTTGTTTATTAGGGAGTGTAATTATACTACCATGATACTTACCAGGATTCTTACATTTTATTCTAAAACCCATTACCGCCTTCCTTGGATATAATGTATCATTATGCATCAATGTTTCAAGTGGATCATCTTGGATTAATTCTAATAATTGTTCCATGGTTACTAATTCATCCACTATAACTTCCTCATCCACTAATAGAGAAGTTACTAGTGGATCCTTATCTGCTCCTTCGAATCCTGGTTCTGTCCAGAAAGAGTCCCAGTAGGAAGGATCAGGAAGAAGTTGTAATCCTAAAGTCCATAACGCATTAGGTGTTAATTGTGATTCTGCCCCACGAGGATATCCTGCCCGATAGAGAGTAGAAAGCGCTTGTTTTTGTAGTTCGGTATTAAGAATTGAGAATGGATTTCCACTACCCCCAGGATCCACAGCATCGACAATATCTTCAATTTTATCTTTTAGGATGTAACCTGTCCATGCAGCAATAGACCAGAAGAATGTGCTTAATCCCTGTCTGTTAATAATGTAAGGTACAAATCCATCCCAAATTTCTACAGGGGCTTCAGCACTATTAATGCTTCGCATACCACCTCCACTACCACCATAAAGATACCCATGGTGTGGATAATTACCATATACATCTTTAGCAAACTCGCGACCAAATAGGGCTGTAGCAGCACTCGCCTTCCATTGGAGTAGTTGAAAATCGCCTTTTAGTTGCCTCATATCCCCTCTATGTCCTTGATTTGACTCTACATAATATCCGTGGTTAAGAAATACGGTCTGAAGTGAGCCAGCAGAATAGCCAGCATATTCACTTCCTCCTATTCCACCTTGTAGATGCTGGATGAATCTACCACCGTAATTCTCAGGCTTAGGAAAACATAAAATGAAATCAGTATATGTTTCTTCAAATGATCCATGTACAAAGCGATGGCGAACAGGTTTATCGCGCCATTCATCAGTATCAATGGTAGCAGGGCCAAACTCTTTATAAAATTCCAAAAGATATACACCAAAATGATGTTTAAGTTTTAAACGGAATGTTTAGTTCTTTTAATTTTTCTTCGGTTGGTCTTCCCGTATCCCAATCCCATCCACGTCTGGTGTAATATTTTTTAAGATTATCTTCTAAATTCAGTTTTACACCTTCTACTCTTCCAGAAGGTAAGGCTTTTAATATATGACCAGGAAGTTTGTCGTCTTCTCTTGTGATTCCTAAATTACAATTGATTAATCGTTTGAGGTTATTTATACGCTCACCCACTTCCATCAGAGATTTCTGATCATAATTAAATCCTGTAGCAGCGTTGATATATCCGATAACACTTTCCAAAGTTATATGTACCATATTACAATTGACAGCTGAGTCGTCAACGGCCCGAAGATCTTGGAGATTCGCAATTCCTTTTTCACTTCCCTTTATTTTATGCCTTCCCCTACTCGTTTGTATCTTAAGAGAGGGGTAACTAGTATTTCCTAATTCCGCTCCATACCAATCACCCTTATTATGATCTGCTCCAACACAACAAGTCATATAACTTAAAGCTTGTCCCGCAAATGCGCGAGGTTCATGCATTGGTATCTCTAATCCTTTTACATGCGCGGCTAATTCAGGGTCTACATTGAACTTTTCAGCCATGATCTTCACGCCTTCTGCCAATACATTACCAATTCCTTCTCTTCTAATTATTTTTTCTATTGCTCTCAAAATGAAATCTCCATTTCCCCATTTTATATCATCTATTTGGATATCCGTTAAGTAAGATTTTATTTTCTCAATTCCTAATTTATTTTCAACCAAGTAAATTAAGAAAGCAATACTTACCCCACAGGAAATTGTGTCAATACCAAACTTATTACATAAATGGTTCGC
>JBHLOF010000092.1:0-9652 GCA_048940805.1 Promethearchaeota archaeon | reverse complement strand
TTATGCAAAGACACACAAAAAAAACCACCAGAAGTTCCTTCTCCCCATATTCCTGTTGCGGGAGAGATACCGGTTACTGAATACCTTCCGGAGCTAGGTCTACTTGTTCCAGTGACAGGACCCGTAGCAAATATTAATGGGTTAATTTCATTTAGAGGATCTCTTTTTAATACAGCATAATCTTCATTTGAAAGCAGATCATAGGAAATTTTAGCACTCAATCCGGTTCCTCCAAGATATTCCTTCGCTACTTTGGAGTCTAAATCCTCTACTTCAACACTTTTATCGCTCAAATTAATAAAAGCAACTTTTCCATTATATCCATATAATTTTTCTGTCATTTTTCTATAACCTCTTTTAAATTACTAAAAATCGATATCCCTCCCATCCCATGCATACTCAAATATTCTCTTATAGGTCTCCTTATACATCCAACGCGGAGCTAAAAGATCTACAGCATCCTTTTCAGCATAACTAGCTAAAAGATCTATCTTATCCATATAATCTTCTCTTGAAATAACCGGATTTTTCATCTCTTTTACACAAACAGCTCCACCCATAGAATGAATGAAATCTTTAATTGCTTGAAGTAAAGCTGTGAGCAATTCTTTTCTTTCTTTTCCCTCAGATATAACTCCAAAAACAGGACACAAATCTTTCCATCGATCAGAAATCTTTGCGGTATATGCTACAGTGTAAGGAAGAAATAACCCTACACTAAATCCATGATGCACATTAAATATTTTTCCAAAACTATGACCTAGACCGTGATCAAGTCCAACTTTAGAATTACTAAAGCCCATTCCAGCCATTGTAGTTGCAAATTGCATTTTTTCTCGAGCTTCTAAATCCTTTGCCCCATATTTATAGGCTCGGGGTAAATATCTCAAGATTTCCTTTATAGCCGCAATATTAAGCGCATCATTTAAAGGTCCACCCCAGGAGGAAACATATGCTCCCGCAGAATGAGCAAGTGCATCTAATCCCGTTGCCATTGTTAAGAAGGGTGGCATATCTTTTACAAAATCAGTATGTAGAATTGCTACATCTGGAATTATTTCAGAATGGCTAACAGCTAGTTTCTTTGGTGGATCTCTACTGATATCTGTAAGCATAGCAGCACTGGTTACCTCAGATCCTGTACCTGAAGTAGTAGGACACGCAATTAAATATTTTACTTTCTTGCGTAATCCCAATGGTTCAAGTCCTATAATGTGATTGAAATTTGCCTCTGGTTTTTCATATCTAATCATTATTGCTTTTGCTGAATCCATTACACTTCCCCCACCAATAGCAATAAAGACAGTTGGCTTAAATTCTTTACATACTTCTGCAGCTGCTTCAATCGTATCTATTGGACCTTCTGGTTTTACTCCAGCCCATACTTTTGATTCAGCCTCTATAGTACTTAATACTTCAATTACTTGACTGGCATATTTTTCAGTAAAATCATCAGTAATTATTAATACTCTTCTTTCTTCTTTATCAAGCTTCGGTTCTAAAAATCCACTGATCTGATTTAGTGCATTTATTCCGTAATATAATTGAGCGGTCCTAAAACTTCCCATCAAAATTTGTGCTGGAGCTCTCCCAAGTACCGCACTTATCAAATTCTTGACCATATCAAGTTCATAAATCGGTATTTTCTCTGGTAATTGTATATTTTCCAATTTTTTTATCACCTTAGGATAATAAATAAAATTTTTGATGGAAGAATATTTGAATTTATCTCTTTTGTTAACTCATACTTTTCAAATCATTTAATAATGATTTAATTAGGAATTATTTTACGATAAAAAAATAAAAAAAGATAAAAAAATTAAGAGTTATCCTTCGGTTTCTGCAAGGATGTCTCCAAATAATCGTTTGACAGCATCAATCCGCTTCTCTTCGCCGATCTGTTCTACATCTTTTAATGAAATCGCTTCTTTTGGGCATAGATCAATACATGCAGGATATTTTTCTCCTCTTTCGGGATTGATATAATCCTCTTTCATTGTTTCACAAAGATCACATATGAGTGCTTTTTGAGACTGAATATGTAAGTTCAATACTCCAAAATCACAAGCTCTAATACAGAATGCGCAACCATTGCACTTATCATCATCCACAATAATGGAGCCCGTTTTTTTGTCTTGTTCTAAGGCTTTTTCCGGACAGCTACGAACACATGGAGCATCATCACACTTCTGACATGCTAATGCGACGTTTAAGATCGGTTCAATTCTCACTCTATGAATTCTGGTATTAATTGGATTAAATTCTCCATCGTGTACAAAAGAGCATACTGATTCACAAGTTTCACATCCAGTGCATAAGTTAGGATCAACAATAATGAATTGGTGAACTACTCCCCCTCTCTTCTTTGTAGTTTTTGACATTTTTTATTTCTTACCTCCAGCAGGTTGTAATTTACCAACAACAAAATCTAATCCAAGATTTTTTAAAGTTTCATCAGTAGGAATTCCTGTTTTAGTATCCCAACCTCGTGCTTCGAAATAACCGCTTAAGACTTTCTGATAACCTTCTTCTTTTAACACAACTCCCTTAGCAGGACCTCTTGTATGTGGTTGCTTGAAGAATCTTTCTGGAGGTTTATCATCTTCTCGTTTCCAACCTTCTCGAATGTTGAAACATTTTGAAAGATTCACTATAGCTTCTCCTCGATGTTGAATAAATTTGTCAGTGACAGGGATTCCAGTTACTAACTCAAATACCTTTGCCATTTCTGCGTCGTTTTCATATATTCCCCGAGTGAATTTACATACGATGTATGAATCAATGATGGCATAAATATCTTCTAAATCTTTAATTGCCTTTCCTCTTTCAAGAGGTTTATCATAGCCAAATCTATCGAAGTTTCCTTTGGCATCAAGTCCGTATGAACCATTACGTAAATGACATGCTCCACGTACCGAAACACTCATTCCAACGGCAAAAGAACTCATTCCATGTACATCAAAAGCAGGGATTTCTAATCCCTTAACGTGCATTGCATAATAACTTGCATTTTTTCTTCCCATTTCCTCTAGTCGTTTTCCCGCTTCTCTTGTACCATCACCAAAAATCTTACCAGCAAAACCTTTCCCTAGAATCATCTCTTCTGTAAATCGAACGAGATTCACAGTAGAACCAAAAGGTAATTCATACCCTAAGTCTTCTTTTGTGATAATTCCTTCTTCGAAGCATTCACAAGCCATAGCTGCTGTAGCTCCTCCACTAATCGCATCAATACCGAGATCATCTGTAAGTGATACACATTTGAAAACACTTGGCCAATCATAATTACCACACGCTGTACCAAAACTGTAACACAGCTCCTGGTCGATACTAGAGTAAAGATTAGGCCAATTGGGATGATCTTTTGGCACCTTTGTAATATGATCACACCCTATTGAGCATTGAGAACACGCAACCTTTTTAACTACCCAATCTTGATTGAGAATATCGCCGGTAAAGGTTCCGTCATCAATTTTATCCCACGTACCCTCACGATGGTTAAAAATAGGCATCATACCTAATTTATTATAACTTGTGATACCCGAGGGAGTACCTAAATCACGATATTTTGCTGTTGCTGGACCGTTTGCAACTTTGATTAGTTTTTTTGCAAGTTTGAAAAATTCTACAGGATTAGCAACATTGATACCTTTAGTACCTCTAAAACAAATAGCTTTAAGATTTTTTGATCCCATTACCGCACCCATACCTGTCCTTCCTGCTTGTCTATTTCGATCATTAGTAATACTTCCCATAAAGCCACCACGTTCTCCTCCCGGTCCTATTGTCATTATTCCAAGGCGTTGATCTTGGAATTCTTCTCTTAGAATTTCTTCTGTTTCCCAGCAGCCTGTACCCCATACAGTATCTTTACATGGTACAAGATAATAATCATCATCATCAATGACCATATAAACCGGTTCTGGAGCTTTCCCTTTAACGACAATCATATTGATACCAGCACGACGTGCTTGAGCAGCAACAGACCCAGAAGAAATTGCCATTCCAAACTGTCCGGTTAGCGGAGATTTTGCAAAAACACCATATTTAGAGCTGGTTGGAAGGATTGTGCCTGGAAATGGTCCATGTGCATATACAAATACATTTTCTGGGCTCAATGGATCAACTCCCGGGGGACACTCGTCCCAGAGGACTTTTGCACCAAATCCATACCCCCCTATCCAGTCGCGACAGAATTCATTAGATAATTTTGTTTTACTAAATTTCCCATCCGTTAGATTTACGTCAAGTCTTACTTGTGTAAATCCTTTTACATCATCAGGAACTGCTACATCTTTAGCTTTACTCATGTTTTTCACAATTAATTGTGTGATTGAAATTTAAAATATTTTAAATCAATATTTATTTTCAATATTTCAATATTTAATTATTTTCTTGTTAACTCTAGAAATATCTTTCTTTAAATGGAGAAGAGTTAAAATGAGTGAAAAAATAAGAAGGGAACATATTGTAGAATTATTTTTATTACAATTATTTTTTTTTAACTTTAGTACCACACTGCGGACAGAAGATCGCTCCTTTCTTCAATTCATCACCACAGAATTGACAATAGTTTCGAACCATTTTAGGATGTTTCTTTTTGATATCTAATACTGGGGAGACATTTTGTTCTTGCTCAACTAACGGTAAAATTTGCTCAATTTCTCGATCGGGTTCCTTTTCTTCTCTAATTAAGGGTGGTGGTTGAATTACTTCAGTTTTAAGATCTGGTATTTCCGCCAGTTTTGTTCCATCTTTTTCCTCCAAAATTGGTGGGATTTCTAAATCATCAGATTTCATTTGGGGAATATTCAATTCTTTACTCTCAGAAATTGTTGGAGTTTTAGGTTCTTGCTCAAATTTTGGAGAAGATACCTCAGCAATAACAATTTGAGGGGCTTTATCTTCAATTATTTCGGATATTGAAGGAATTATTTGATCTTCTTCGATTTTTTGTCCACATTTAATACAAAATTTCGCATTCGAGTAAAGTTTTTGTCCACATTGTGGACAAGTTTTAGATATAATATCTGATACTTTTGTCTCTGGTGGAGGTCGTGGTTTTACAGATTTCACTTCTTTCAGTGGAAAGAAGTCAATTTCTTTAATTTTTGGTACTATTTTATCTTCAATTATAGCACGCCTTGAGGTTCTTTTCTTATAAACGACAATTATAGCGATGAGAATTATAGGGACAATAACCGCTATTATTACTACTATAACGGCAGTGGGAATCGGATTAGTTTCGATCGGAATTCCACTTGTATCTTGATTATTACCACTGAAAATGTTATTTGAAATGAAATAGTCTTCACTATGATATACATGAATACCAATATGATTATTTGTTATTGTGTTTCCCGTGATTCTGTTATTACTTCCATAGCTTATCTGGATTCCATCCCAATTAGAGTCCATAGTATTCCCTGTAACGTTGACATTAAAACCAAAATCTACGAATATTCCATCCTCATAATTATTGTAGATATTATTACCTGTGACAGAAACATAGCTACTCCAACTTACTAAAATCCCATGCCTACTATTGGTATGAACGGTATTATTGATTAATTGACCATTATCAGCATCAATTAGAGCGATTCCTGCATCATAATGCTCGGTTCCTGCGTGATAAACAGTACAATTCACAATTTTAAAAAAACGGGTTGTACTATCAACAACAATGCAACTTCCAGTATGATCTCCATTAATTACCAAATCCCTAAGAACATAAGGATCTAAATGAGTTCCAGATCCCGAACATTTTCCCGCTAATTTTAAATCAATCCATCCATTATTAGCATAGATATTTATTTTTTCTGATACTGCAGAGCTATTTAAACGTTGACTATTGAATTCATTACTATCCCTCCACAGGAAAATATAAGAATTACTCAAAAATATTGAGGAGAAAAAGAAAACTATCCCTACAACCAGCAATGGTATTTTCAAATATTTTTTCATAATATCTCAACAATTTATTTATTCTACTTATTAAGGAGACAAATTGCAAAAACATTTAAAACTTTGGTTAGATAACTATAACGGGAAATCATTAATCATTTCTTTTTGGTTAAAGAACCGCATTGTGGACAATATCTTGCTTTTTTATTCAATTCTGCTCCACAAAATTTACAGAGAAGCGGGACATCTTTTGGTTTTTCCTTCTTTTTTTTTGAAATTGGAGAAACTGGTTGAGTTTCTTCAGGACTTATTAAGGATTTTTCTATTTTAGATTCTTTTACAATTATCTCGGTACTCTCTAAACTGGGAGAAGGCAAATGAATTTCCTTTGGAGTAATTCCAGGTGCTTTTGATATTGGTTTTTCTTCTATTTCTTCTTTTTCCATTGGAGGGATATGAGTTTCTTCAAGTTCACTTTTATGAGGTTTAGCTGTAGATCGTTCTTTTAATTGTTCTGAAATAGGTTTAAAAGGTTGGTATTCCTCAATTTGTAGTTCGGGTTCCATTCCTTTTTCTTCTGATAGAGCAGGAGTTGATTGTGGTTTAATAAGATTCTCACCGCATTTAACGCAAAATTTAGCGTTCAAATATAACTTTTGCCTGCATTTAGGACAAGTTTTGAGAGATTTATACTCAGTACTAACTAGGGATACTTTTGGTTCACGTTCCATTCCTTTTCCTTCTGTTATAGCGGGAGTTATTTGTATTTTAGTAAGATTCTCGCCACATTTAACGCAAAATTTAGTTCTTGAATATAATTTTTGCCCACAATTAGGACAGGTTATTTCTTGAGCTTCGAGTTGTGTTTTATAAGAAGATGTATCAATTCTAGAAATTGGTCTTTTTATTTTAACAAGCCATCTCTTAATTGTTATCATGCTTACACCTTGATCATCAGCGATATCTTGGATTGTTCTTCCCAATCCATAATATTGATGTTCCAACCATTTCAAATCTGTAAAATCTCTTTTTTCTTCTCCTTCTTTTCTCCACATCTTCTTATTTTAATGAAACTGTTTTTCATTTTAATCGAATTTCCTATTGTAAGTTTAAACAATTTTCTATTTAAACCTTTTAATTTCGTTTACTAGTAACAATAAGTAATTTACTGGTAAGAATTTGAAAGGAAGATAAATTATATCAAAAAGAGAATTTTTCCAAGAAAGCTTACAATATCGATAACTTGAATTTTCTCTTTTAAATCTCTATGTTCATTAAGATAGCAATTCAAGTGCGCAATACATTTCGGACAGGCTGTGATTAAATATTCTGCTCCAGTTTCTATTGCTTGAAGTAGTTTTTTTTCCTGTAATTTTTTTGAATCTTCATTACAAGAGATATACGCAGATACACCGCAACATTCCGCATCCTGCATTGTATCTTCCATTTCAACAATATTGATAAATGGAACTTGCTTCAAAACATTTCTGGGCGCGTTAAATACGCTACTAAATCTCCCAAGCCTACAAGGATCGTGGTAAGTTACTGTAATTTCATCCAAACTTGGAAAGGCGATATCTTCTAATAATCTCTCCTTCAAAATATACTCTGTAATGTGGTAAATTTCAAAATTGAACTCATCCTTTCCTTTGAAAAGATTTTTGTAATCATGCTTCCATGTATAATAACCCTCTGCACAGCTAAAGATAAGGGTCTTCACTCCCGCTTCTTTAAATAATTTCACATTATACTCCGCTAATTTCGTAAAAGTTTCAATATCTCCACGCCAAATTGCATCATGTCCACAGCATTTTTCTTCAGGCAATGTAACAGGAACTATATCATTTTGATTGAGTAAGCCTATTACGCTTTTTGGGATATTCAAATAATCAGGAGCATTGAGTGAACTCCAATTGTCTTGCTTACCATAATTAGCTACCATAATTCCTGAAGCATCCAATCCTTTTTCAAAATCTTCTGGGATTTGGTCAGAGTTGCAACAACAATTACAATTTAAGCACCGATTTGCCTCTTTTTTTGCCTGTTCTTCAGTAAATCCTAGCTCCATTTCATCAAAACATACAAGTCTTTCTTCACCAGGCATGAAATTCATCTCTTGGCATGATTGAGTCAAAATGTACTTCTTTGGTATTGTTGAGCGTTTTAAATCATTCTTTACAATTCTACCTTCTTTTAAATCAAAACCTCGGAGATATCGATTAATGGAAAAAGCGGCTTCTCTTCCATCTCCAATAGCATCAACGGCACACATCAATGAATTATAAATTATATCTCCCCCAGCAAATACTCCAGGAACACCTGTTTCATAGGTTAAATCATCAACTACTATTTTTCCTCTTTCGATCTTTAATTTATTATCTGTGGCAGCATTAAGTGGTTCAGGATCCAGACCTTGACCAATAGCTATAACAATATGATCCACAACTATTTTAAATTCTGAACCTTCAACTTTATTCAAGGGTCTTCTTCCAGTTTCCGGATCCGGATCCCCCCATTCAATTTTATAACAATTTAAAGCAATTTTACCATCAGGTTCCTTTGTAATATTTGCTGTTGAGGTCTCAAAATGATATTCCATAACTTCTCTTTCTGCTTCATGTAAGTCTTTAAGTACATTTTTTAACACTTCTTCAGTTAGTATATCGACAAGATCCACTTTAGTTGCCCCCAAACGCACTGCAGTTTCTCCTACATCTACAGCAACAGCCCCTCCCCCGATTATTCCAAACGTCTTTCCTTTAAACTCTTCGGGATTTTCAGCACATTTGTATTTCCTGTCTAAAAGAAAATCAAGAGCGACGTGTACATTCGGTAAATCCTCTCCTTCAAGTCTAAGAGTTTTGGGTACATATAAGCCAACAGCAATAAAAATAGCTTTGAAACCCTCATCCCAAATATCTTTTAAGGTAAAATTGGCACCGAATTCCTTGTTTAATACAATTTCTACACCCATGCTTTTTATAAACTCTATATCATGATCAAGAGCTTCATCAGAAAGTCTATATTGTGGAACTCCATATCTCACTACACCCCCAATTTTATCCCCTTTTTCGAATATAGTTGGTTTATATCCCATTCTTGCGAGAAAGTATGCTGCTGATAATCCTCCTGGTCCTGCTCCAATGATGGCAACCTTTTCTTTTGTTTGTGGAACTGGTTTTATTTTACTTTGGTTAGGATGTTCAGTTTCCCAATCAGATACAAATCGCTTAAGTTCCCGAATAGCTACAGGATCATCAAAATACTGACGATTGCAATTTAATGCACATTGAGCAGTGCAAATCCTACCGCATAAATAAGGTAATGGATTTTTATCCCGTATTAAATCGATTGATTCCTGAAATTTTCCTTCTGAAATTAGAGATACATATCCTTGAACATCCACTCCTGCCGGACAGCCAACCACACAAGGAGCTGTGCCTGTCAGGAATGGAACACAGCCCATGAAATAACCGATTTCTCCTTTATCTGATGCTTTTAATCCGGTTCCTTCTAAAAATCCAATTTTATTAGTAAACTTAATTTTATCTTCAGCCATCAATTTAGGTAAACTTGAATATACTCTCTCATGGTTACAACTTAATAAGCCATCTTGTAAGGGTTGATATTCTGAAGCTAAGGACCGAAGATCTTTTATGATTTTAGTAAAATTAACACCGATTTCTTCCTTCGTCATTGGACAATACTCAGAACATAATCCGCAAGTAAGGCATTTCCAAATATCATT
>JBHLOF010000091.1:0-16711 GCA_048940805.1 Promethearchaeota archaeon | reverse complement strand
GTAGATACGATGGAAGTTCAAAATCCACTTGAGAAATTGAGTTCCTTAAAACAAACTCCCGACGTTGTAATTATACATAGAGCAATTGATGTGGAACAATCTACGGAGGGAGATAAATCCCCCGATGCTCAACAAAAACAAAGATGGGCATTAGTCCCGAAAATAAAGCAATTATATGCAAATCAAAAGAAGGCTTCGGGCAGGGATCGGGTATTAGTTGCGGTGGCAGGAGGAATCGAGCCAGCAACAGCAGCCTATGCATTAGAACAGGGGGCGGATATACTAATTGTCGGGCGTTTCATAGCTTCCGCCAAAGATGTTGAATTTGCTATGAGGAGAATGCTAGGAGTGCTCCCAGGATATCAGGACATAGATTTAAAGCGTATTCACTCTGAAGATGATGATAATACGGTCGAAAAATCAGGAGGTCCTAAATGGGACTAACTTAATTTTTTTTAAATCTCGTTTTTGTCAAATTTTAAAAATCTAGTTGATTATTTAATCCATCAAATTCTTTTTGCTTCTAATTTGAATAATTTATCATTTTTCTTAACATTCTTATCTACAGTGATTCCAACTGTCAATCTTTCTTTCTTGTCTGAAACTAGTGGTGTTTCTGTTAAATTTTTTTTCTGTTTAATTTGAATTGATTTTATCTCTTGTTTAAAGTAGGTGTCAGTATGAGTACCTATTATGTAAATTTCATCTTTTAATTTTAATTTACCTGATGTCAAAAGAATTTTAGCAGCCTTCTTTTCAGGGAAATAATTCAGTACCTTCCCAATCTCAACTTTTTTATAATTTGAAATATTCCCATCAAATTCTTGCTGGATTTCACTTCCTAGGGGTATCCCAAAATAAAATCCCGTAGAAAATCCTCGATTATAAACCTTACTTAAGCGAGAAATCCATCCTTTAATTTTTTCTTGAGTAAAACTACTCGCATAATATGCTTCAATAGCTTCTTTATAACATGATGTTACTTCTTCTATGTATATCGGATCTCGCATCCGACCTTCAATTTTAAAAGCATCTATTTTTGCTTCAATCAATTTTGGAATATGCTCAATCATACAAAGATCTTTAGAATTTATAAAAAAAACTCCATCATAAATGAACTCGTTATTTTGATCATCATAGACTCGCCACTTTCTTCTACAAGGTTGGACACATTTACCTCTGTTAGCCGAATAATCCTGAGATTGACAAACTTCAGCAGAAAAATAACAACGTCCCGATATTGAGGTGCACTGAGCACCATGAACGAATGTTTCAATTTCAGCATTCTTCAATTTACTCTTGATTTCTTTAATTTGTTCGAGAGATAACTCTCGTGCAAGAATTAACCTTTGAGCACCTAAGTTTTCATAGAACATTGCTGTATAAGAATTAGAAATATTTGCTTGGGTAGAAATATGAAAATTTAATCCCTTTTCTCTCGCTAAGTTAATAGCTCCAATATCATGAATTATAACTGCATCAATTTCAGCTTCCACTGCTTTATCTAATATTTGGCTTAATAATGGGAATTCATTTTCATAAATAACAATGTTTGTAGTAAGATATGCTCGAATATTATTATCGTGGCATTTCCTAACAATTTCGTTCAATTCATTTAGTTTAAAGTTATCGCTATACATCCTCATATTAAATGATTCCACCCCAAAATACACAGCATCTGCTTTATCAATTACAGCATTTAAAGACTTTAAATTTTTTAAAGGGCTCAATAATTCAACCCTTTTTTCAGAATTTTTATTCATCATTTCTCGTTTCTAATCATTTAAGTGTTAATTTCGCGTTAATTTTCGTTTTTATTTTTCTAGAGTTTTAATAGAAATAGTTAAACAAATACTAAAGGTTTTTATCTTTCAATGAATTAAAATCTAACATCAAAGTTCTACTTTGAGATAAATAAACAAAAAAGAGAGTGAATAAAAATACCAGATAAATATTCTGTAGACTGGACTTTAGGAGATCTTTTAGCAGATCCCGTTTCAGAAAAATTTCTTAAAGAGAATTTAAAAGAGCTAGTTGAAAGTCCTCAAGCACAAATGGCTATGGGGTTTACCTTACGACAAATTCAAGAATATGCTGAATCAATGAACCCTGGACAATTTACTAAGGAACAATTAGACCAGCTTGATGCTGCCTTAAAAGCCTTGTAAATCCTATGTTATGTTAGTTTAATTTCTTAAATTTTCTTTTTTTCTAGTTCCTATTTAGCGAGTATGAGAAAAGGTCGTATATAATACAATTTAGCTTAAAATCTCAGTTCCCTATTTTTCTGGATAAAGGTTTTGGTTATTTAGATTGAAGTGTTAAATTCCATCTTATCTTGTGGGATTAATTTAAAAAATGATTTTAAAAAAAGGTTTTTATCCATTAATGAATTAAAAACTACCATCAAAGTTAAACTTTGAAATTATTAAATAAAAAAGAGGATAAAAAAATGCCAGATAAATATTCAGTTGATATGACTTTAGGTGATCTACTAGCAGATCCCGTTTCTGAGAAGTTCTTAAAAAGTCTTCCAGGAATGTCACAAATGATTGATAGTCCTCAAGCTCAAATGGCTATGGGTTTCTCATTACGGCAGATTCAACAATATGCTGAATCAATGAACCCTGGACAATTTACAAAAGAACAACTTGAGCAAATTGATCAAGGTCTAAAGGCACTATAAATTTTTCTAAAAACTTTTTTTTTTTTAATATTTTTCTTTGGTTGATCAAAAATAAAAATAAAAGAGTTATTTGATCTGCCTAAGTTATTTCAAGAATTGCCCTTCCAACAAATTTACAAATATAAATTTTTAAATATATTTTTCCCAAACCTTAAATAGGTTTTTAGAAAGGTACAAAACTGCTGTAAGTCTATTTAGTTTTCTTATATCTTTAAAGATTTAAAAAATTAAAAGAAAAAATAGGGAAAAACAATAAATTATTTTTGTATTAAAAAGTAATTCAGATTTATAGTTTATATATTATTGGATTGGGCGTGATTGAGCCTGAAATATCGGCCCTACAAATTGACTGTATAATTTAGCATAACCTTCTTGGTTTGAAACTACTGCTATCATCTCTCCTTCTTTATCAGTCGCTGGAGCAAGTATTACTTCCTCAGCATCTCTAGTAACCGCATAAAATTCACCAGCAGTTTGTAATTGGCGGAACTGAATATTACCAAGTTGTCGCATTTTTGCAATGATTCCCGAATATCTCTGAAGATCCCAGTGACTCGTCAGCATAAATCGCGCGGCCTTCTTCTGGAAGGCATACTCAGATACGACTTGTAGAATTTCTGGAACTACAATTGGGGTAACAATAATAATCGATGATTTTACCCGATAAATCGCGTCTTTGATAACGGCTACCATTGCATCTCTTCCTACAACTTGCCATGTTGTAACTCTAGAAATCTCTGGAATTGAACTAGAAGCATTATAAATGTCTTTTAATTTACTTTCATTATTCTCAGAAAGCTCAGTTGCATCATCAATAGAGTTCATAAATTGCAGGGTAAAATCGGCAATGGCATCTTTAAGATTTTGAGTGGTATCTCTAGTCGTGTTTGATAAACTACTTTGAAGGGTTTTAGCATTTTGTTCATATTTATTTTTATGATCTAAAAGCATTTCTGATAAACTATCGTTCATCTCCGTAGATTCAGCACCCCATAGTTGAATTTCACTGTTGATTTTATTCGAGGTATCTCCTTTTGCTTGGGTGAATTGAGAATCAACTTCTCTATTCCAACTCTCATTTATCTGTTTAACTTCTGTGTCGAAATTTGTATAATGCCTGAGGCTATTGTCTTTATGAATGTTAATAGCATCATCATAATTCCTATGGTGTTGCTTTAAGGAATTTTCTAATGAATCTTTTAATTTTATATTAGTATCAGAGCAATCTTTTACTCCACTTTGCAGGGTAGAATCAACCTCCTCTGCCATGTCCGTTGCTAAAGTTTCTAATTGAGCATCAAGTGTTTCTTGAGCTTTAAAATCAAGATCACTTGTTACTGCTGTTAAGCTTTCATTTTCATTACTCATAATTTTTGTGACATCAGATTTGATGTTTTCAGCCGTACCCCTTGTATTCTCAATATAAGTGTCACATGTACTAGAGAAATCCGCTTTCATTGGTTTGGTGTATGTTAGAACATTTTGAATCGTGGTTTCATGTCGTGCTTTATATTTTTTCTTCTTTCCTAGCCAAAGAAATCCTTTCTTTGCCATATCTTCAGAAAAATCAGTGAATCTATTTGCATGTTCAAGTAAATTATCAATTAAGGTTAGTGTCATGCTTTTAAACTCATTAGTTTGCTCATTCAAAATTCTGTGTCGTTCATCAACAGTTGCTTTTAAATTCGTTTGGAGTGTATCCGTTGTATTCTTAATATGATTAGTATGCTCATTCAATAAATTAGAAATCCTTTCTTTTAAATCGGTTACCACTTTATCCATCCGTTCAAGATATTTCTCCAATATTTGTTCTATACTAGGTTTAAGCTGGTTATAAATAGTTTTATGTCTCTCAACATGCTCATCTAATTCCATTTTTAATTCTTTATCTAATTCTTCAACCCGTTTTGAAAAATCACTTAATAGTTCTGCAATCAAGGTTGTTAAATTGTCTTTTGTGCTATTAATTTCTGCTTCGTACTTATTTATATGTGAAGTTGAAGTACTTTTCAATCCAGCATTTAGAGAATCTATAATAGAATGAATATTACTTTCTAGCGTTTTTGATGTCTCATTAAACCGGGTTGTCGCTTTATCAATTTTATTTTTCTTTGTGGAATTTTTGGAATCTGAATCTTCGAAAAAGCTCTTAATTTGAGAGTCTACTGCGTTTTCTACTTCAGATATACTTTTATTCTGAATATCTTCTAACTTTTCAAATCGATTTGATTGGTCTGCTAAAATTGTATCTTTAATTTTAGCAATCTCATTTCTAAGAATTTCAGATTCATTTGTGAATAACTCAAAAAATGGTTCTAATGGTATAAATCGTGGGACGATTCCTTCCACCAATTTCAAGAATCCCTTTTCTACTAGCCAATTAGTAATTTCTAGGACAGTTTCATACTGTAGATTCTCATCTTTTTCTACTAATGTCATAAAAACTTCTGAAATTGTAGCTCGGGGAACTCTTAAATAAGTTAAATAGATATTGATATGTTCTTCGGTGAAACCGTATCGTGTAAACACTTCCTTAGTGAATTCTTTTAATGACATAAATTTCTCTCCATAATTAGTATAATATTCGTCTTAAAATAATTTTAAGATGAACTCCTTATAAATATTTTAATTTGATTAGGTTTAATAATATTTTCATAATTATAATTTAAAAATTTAAGCGATTATCATCATCGAGGTTTTTTCTTAAGGGATCCCTTCAAAATTTTATGTCTTGCATAATTAATTAAACCTTCTGCGTTTAAAATTTCTTGTAGAAAAGTAGGGATACTTTTAATATTGTATTCTTTCTTTGTGGAAGTATTTTTGATTATACCCTTTTTTAAACTAATCTCTAATATATCCCCGCTTTTTATTAGATTAGTTTTTTCAAATTCTATTATGTACAATCCTATATTTATAGCATTACGAAAAAAAATTCTCGCAAATGAAGGTGCAATAATACAATTTATTCCCGCTGCCTTAAGAGCAATCGGTGCTTGTTCTCTACTTGATCCGCAACCAAAATTGGATCCCGCAACTAAAATTGAATATCTATACTTTTCTTGATTCATGAAAAAATCCGTATCTAGATCTTCCATACAGTGTTTAGCTAGATGATCAGGATCGGATGAAGTTAAATACCTTGCGGGGATGATCAAATCCGTGTTAATATCTTTTCTATCGTATTTTATAACTTTACCGATCATTATGGTCACCTTAAATAAGTTTGGGAGATGTAATGTATCCTTTAATAGCAGAAGCAGCAGCTATTGCAGGATTTGATAGATATACTTCACTTTTTGAATGTCCCATTCTACCTGTAAAATTTCTATTAGTTGTTGCTATTGCTCTTTCTCCTTCAGATAGAATACCCATATGACCTCCTAAACATGGACCACAAGTAGGTGTTGAAACAATAGCACCAGCATTAATGAAAATATCTATTAATCCCTCTTTCAAAGCCTGAAGATATATATTTTGAGTACCAGGAATAATAATACATCTCAATTTTGGATGTATTTTTTGATTTTTTAAGATCTTGGCAGTAATTCTTAAATCTTCCATACGCCCATTTGTGCATGAACCGATTATTGTTTGATCAATCTCTATTCTCATACTATCTATTTCTGAGATTGGTTTTGTATTTCCTGGTGATGGTGGTAAAGATATTTGGGGCTCGATTTCCTTACAGTTAAATTCAATGATCTCCATATACTCAGCATCAGCATCACTTTCATAAATATCAAATTTTGATGTCACACGCCCTTTCAAATAATCTAAGGTGATTCTATCAGGAGTTATTATTCCATTTTTCGCTCCCGCTTCAATTACCATATTACACATTGACAATCTATTATCCATGGATAGTTTTCTGATAACTTCCCCTGTTAACTCCATTGCTTTGTAAGTAGCTCCATCTACGCCAATTTCTCCGATAGTAAATAAGATTAAATCTTTTCCTGAAACCCATTTATTTAAAGTACCAGAATAGATAAACTTTAATGATTCAGGTATTTTGAGCCAAACCTTTCCTAAAGCCATTGCTACCCCTAAATCAGTAGAACCAACACCTGTGGAGACTGCTCCTAAGGCACCATATGTACAAGTATGCGAATCAGCACCAATAAATAAATCTCCTGGTTTTACCAATCCTTGTTCTGGAATAAGACAATGCTCAATTCCTCCTCGTCCCACTTCAAAATAATAAGGAATCTTATAATCGTGAGCGAAGTTCCTAAGTATCTCACATTGAATTGCAGAAGCAACATCCTTATTTGGTGTGAAATGGTCAGGGATTAAAATTACTCGATTTCTGTCAAAAAGACCCTTCTCAGTTTCTTCAACGACTTGTTCAAACACATCAATTGCGATAGGAGCAGTTATATCGTTAGCTAGACACTTATCGACATTAGCTAAAACAAAATCTCCTGCAATTGCCTTTTTATTATCGCAATGCTCTCGTAGAATTTTTTCTGTAATCGTCAGACCCATAATATTGTATCATATTTAGTTATTTTATGTTTGATAAGTTTTTCTGTTTCACTATAAGGTTTAATCCTTTCAGTAATGATAAAACTGAACTCATTACAATATCTTCATGAGTAGCACTGGCTTTTACTATATGATTACTATCAGTATCCATAATTTCTATTGTTGTATGTCCCAATGCTTCAGTTCCACCAGTAATTGCATCAATTTGGTAATTAAGTAGTCTAATCTTACTCATAGGCTCAAAACATTTAATAATAGCTTTTACACATGCATCAACAGGTCCAACCCCAACTGATGATGCAACTTTTTCAATACTATTTCCATTATCATCGATTTTTAAGCGAACGGTAGAAGTAGGAGTAACTGAACCTGTCAACACAGTCAATTCTTCGAGTTTTACTAACTGATCCTTATCAGGCAACTCCTCAAAAACATCCTTCAAAATTGCATAAAAATCTTCTTCTGTAACTTCATGCCCTTTATCACCAAAAGCCTTGACATGCCCCATAATATTTTTAAATTGCTCGTCAGTTGTATGTATCCCCAAATCCTCAAGCTTTGCTTTTAATGCATGACCTCCTGTGTGTTTCCCGAGTTTTATTGATTGCTGAATAATATCATCTACATTATCTGAACGGCTAATTCCTATTAATTCTGGAGTTATCGGTTCATATGCTCTCGCATGTTTGATCATTGCATGGGCATGAATACCAGACTCATGTGCAAATGCGTTTTGCCCAATTAAAGGTTGTAACCTCCCAATAGTCACTTTTCCCCCACAAAAACTTTCAACTAATTTTGCAGTAGGAAAGATTAATTTTGTATTGATCTGCATTGGAAGCTGATACAGAGCATAAAGCGACATAGCTGTTTCTTCAAAGGCAGCATTACCTGCTCTTTCACCCAAACCTAATATTGTTGTTTGGGCCTCTGAAGCACCATTTTCAAATCCAGCTATTGTATTTGCTACTGCTAAGCCGAAATCGTTATGACAATGTACTGCGATTCTCACATTTTTCGGTAATACTTCTTTATTTTTTCTAATAATATAACCATATGCGGTAGGAGATATTGTTCCAACAGTATCAGGGATATTTATGCGGGTAGCCCCACTTTCAACGGCAACTTGATTTACTTTAATAAGATAATCTAAATCTGAACGTGTGGCGTCTTCAGCAGAAAATTCTATTTCATTGTAATGTTCTTTAGCATAAGAGATCAATTCTCCGACATCAGCAGTTACTTCCTCTCTAGTCATCTGTAATTTTTCTTTCAAGTGTAAATCTGAAGTAGCAATAAATACATGAATCGAATCCATATCTGCTTCTATGACTTTATCAATATCGATTTTTTTAATTCGAGCTAATCCAATTATTTCTGAATCCAACCCTAATTTCGAGATTTCTTTACAAGCGTCAAAATCGCCTTGTGAAATTACAGGAAATCCTGCTTCAATGACATCTATGCCCAATTCATTCAATGATTGGGCAATCGATATTTTTTCTTTTAAAGTAAAACTGATACCAGGTGTTTGTTCTCCATCTCGAAGAGTAGTATCAAAAAAGTATGCTTTTTCTGGTAGAACAAGTGTCCCCCTAATTTTTTCCATCATATTGGAAACCATGATATCGTTTTTTTCATTCATTTTTTTACCCATATTCATTTTGTTTAATTTTATTTCGCTCATTCATCTTTCGAAGAAACTAAGTTATTTCTTCAAAAGAGAAAGAGGAGTTATAATAATAAGTGTAAATCTAATGTACGTAAACACAATTCCAATGAAATTTTAAAATTCAAAATAAGGTTAAAGTTATTTTTTCCTAGTTCTAGAAGTTTTTTCATCCTAGTTTTTCTCATTAGAATTGAATATTATAACAATAAATTGCTTGTTATTTTAAAAACCTTTTTGTTTGATTTTTCTGTCCCATTAACCTGGTAAATATACCGTTAATTGTTTGTGATATATTTTATCTCTATGTTTTAAATGGGGAAAGTTATGCCTTAATGCTTTTTATACTAACTTTATTCTTCCTAATTAGAAAACATTTATTGAAAAAAAATGAAAAAGATAAATAAAATAGTTATTGGATTCTTTGCTATTTCAATGTTGATTACAGCCTTTAACGTCAATAATGTAACAGCTGCAGCGGAGTCTACTGTCGAAATTAGTGGAGATACAATCCAAACACAAATTCAAGCAAATAATCAAGTAGCATTCACTTTTCGACAAAGAACACAATTAAGATTTAACTCTACTGTTTATATTGATATAAATATTAATTGTGATGCTTTAAGAATTGGAGTTAAATCCTTTGAGATTGAAATTGAAGTGGATCAAGATCTACAGATGAACATGACTTGTACAGAAGAGCAAGCTCAATTAGGATTACTAAAAGGAAACACATATCAAACACGTAACCGTAATCGATACCGATACCAAGAAGGATTTTGTCTTCTAATACAATGTAATTATTCTCTCCAACTACAAGCTAAATTTAAACTACAAGCAACGAACGAGAATCGCCTTAGTTCTTGGGCTTATTACGATGACGCATCTGAAGAATGGGTTACAGTGCCGACAACTATCGAAGATGGATACCTTACTGCTGAAACCGATCATTTTTCATATTGGACTTTATTATTACCTGAAACTGAAAATAACATTCTGTTGTATATCGGACTTATAAGTGTTATTGGTATAATAGCTATAATTTCAGTGATCTATCTCAAGAAAAGAAAGTAGAACTAAGCAAAGAGTTTTTTAAATCATTTTTTTTTTCTTTATTGTAAATAATTAATTAAAAATAGAAGTTTGATGATTAATAGTTTTGAACAATAGAAATAAGTGGAAACAACGAAAAATTAAAATTATTTTGTTTTGTCTGATTTTTTTGGAAATCAATGCAATTTTATATAACGTTATCGCAAGAATGGAAACTGTATCAGGTTTTTGGACAGAAGATACAGTAGATCCAGATGAATTTGTTTCATATAACTTTCCTAATGGTATCTTTTTTGAAATATCAACTAATTCGCGAATAGATCTTTATGTAGAATATGAAAATAGGATAAATAATCGTCAAAGTTTATTTCTTATTAATAACAATCAATCAATTTCTTTAAATATCACAACCAAGACAAATCTGAGAAATTTTGGTATAACTCAGACTCCCAGTGCACCGAAAAAAGGATCTTTTCAATTGCGATTTCAATATAATAGTATTTTTAAGATAAGATCAAATGCTTCTATTGAAAATTGTACTATAAGGTACCGAAAGACTAGCCAGTTTGGATTAAAATCCAATGTTAATTATTCATTGGCAATATTTTTTATGAACCAAGAGTCATGGGAACTGGTTGATACTCAAGAAAACTATAATGTAACGCTTTCTGAGCATTATTTGGAAACATCTCTTTTAGATCTTGAGAGTGAAATAGATTATTACGTTACATTATTTGAGTTTAGTCAGGAACCTTATGATTGGACTTGGCTAATAATTACAATTTTAATAAGCATAATCAGCATTCTATCAATTGCAGTTTTAATTTCTAAAAAAGATTATTTCCAATATTTAAGACAAAGAACAATTCCAATTGAGAAAGGTGCTCACAGATTATCATTGGATGATGTGTTAGAAAATGAAAATAGAAATAAAATTATTGAATTAATTTTAAATGAGCCCGGTATTCATTTTAATGAATTACTACGGAAAACAGGGCTTGCTGCGGGCAATCTCGTATGGCATCTTGATATTTTACAAACCTTTAAAATCATAGGTAAGAAAAGAATAGGTAACTTCTTGGCGTATTTTCCTTATTATCAAAAAAACCCCTTGTCTAATATCGACTTAAAACTTCAGAAGAGTAAATTAACATTAGAAATATTAGAAATGATTGAAGACAAACCGGGGATTTGGAATAATTTGATAACTAAGAAATTTAGGGTTGATCATAAGACGATTCATTACCATCTTAATAAACTAGTGCAACTAGGGCTTATAAGAATGGAAAAGGATGGTAGAAAAAAGAAAATTTACCCCAACTTCGATTCAGTTTATTACAAATTTAAAAATAATAACTAACCAGTTAAATATTTTATTCCTTTCATTTAGTAAACAAGTTAAAAATCAAGAATCTCGATTTAAAACGCTTTTTAAGTTATAAGTTATATAAGAAGCATTTTTAATTGTTTATTGATTTAGAATGATTAAGAATTACGTCTTACTGTGAGATTAGAAATGATTGAACCTAAAATTTTATTAGATTTTATTAAGGAACGAAGAAGTATAAGAGAATTTCAAGATAAACCAATTCCGGAAAATGAAATAGAAATGATCTTAGAAGCTGGCAGATGGGCACCAAGTGCTTCTAATCGTCAACCTTGGGAATTTATTGTAATTAGAAATAAGGAGATTTTAAAAAATGTTGCTAAAGCAACGGGATATGGCTGGTTTATAGCTGAAGCATCCTTTGCTATAGCAATTGTTGGAAAACCCTATATCAGCCATAACTGGTATGTAGTTGATACTTCCTTAGTTTCGATGAATATGATGTTGATGGCTTGGTCTCTAGGAATTGGTACTTGTTGGATAGGATCAATGAGGAAAGAAAAGGTAAAAGAGATTCTAGGTCTAGGGCGAAATGATTATCTCCTCACAGTTCTTCCCTTTGGATATATTCAGGGACCAATCCCAGAACCCACTTATAGGAATCCTCTAAAGCATATTGCAAAAGAAATATAGTTATTCTTATGGTTGATATGTTAGAATTAATAAAGACTTTCCAGGGACATAAAACTCTCGCTTTAACATCGGATCATCAAATTCAACTTTTTAATTTAGTAAACACTGAAATAATTGAATCAATTAATTTGAAACCCAAAAGAATTTATGATATCGCATTTTCACCTAATGGAAAATTACTAGCTATGAGTTCAGCTAATAAGAATATTAGAATCTGGCCCGTTTCTTAAAACAAAAATGACAGTAAAAATAGCAGTGTTAGGAGATACTCACGCACAATCCATCGATGATATACCTGATGAAATAATTAAGGAAATTAAAAATGCAGAGTGGGTAATCCACGTTGGTGATTTCACTTCCATACAAGTCATAAATGCCTTAATTGAGTTAAAAGGAAAAAAATTTAAGGGTGTATACGGGAATGCTGATCCTTTAGATGTTAGGAATAAACTTAATTCGAGGGAAATTATCGAAATAAGTGGAAAGAAAATTGGGTTTATACATCCTACTCATGGAGGACCAGAAGATAATGTAGAGATGAATATAATATCAGATTTTAAAGATTCTCATCTTGATATTTTGATTTATGGTCATACTCATGAAGCTAAATTGGAACAAAAAAATGAATTATTAATAGTAAATCCAGGGAAGGGGTATTTAGAAAAAAATTTTTTTGGTCCACCAACCACTATTGCAATTCTTAAAATAGATAATGATATGATCCAAGGAACAATAAAAGAAATAAAATCTTAAAAAAATTTTTTAGTCCTCTTCCAATTTTATTATACTACTTAAAGCTTCTAGAACTCTCTTACATTTGGTTTCATTAAGCGAACAGCCCGTTAACTTCCCAAATCTTACCTCCATATATTTCATGAATCTGATCATCCCTTTTAATATAAATTTCTCCTTGATTCAAGTTAAATTTCTTTTCTAACTCATACAATCGTTCTATTGGGGTAGTAATATTGGTCAATAGCGGTATTCAAGGGATTTTTTCTTCCTTTTCAGGAAACTTATTGAAAATTAACAGCTTACTACGCTCCATAGTAATTGAAAATTATTTAAATATTAATTTAGAATATATCCCCCATCTTTAATTGCTATTTTTTTCTCAATGAGAAATTTCTCAAAATGCTTTTCAATCATCACTAATTCTGAAATTACTTCAAAAATCTCGAAATTGTACCTTTTATAAATTAAATTCATACCCTTCATATCCAAAGGTTTAATTGGCTTCTTTTCAGAGAATTTAGCCAGGATTCTATCGTCTCGTTTAATAATGATAGATTTAAAATTGTCCAACTCTTCCCTAACGTTGTGCCTCCCAATGACAGGATCTCGATGACCCAAAATTGCTATATCTATATCAATTATTTTTAGTTTTTCGATTGATTGCTCGAAATCCATTAAATTCGAATCAATGGTGGCATAATACGGAAATCGAGTCAGATCCATATCACCGAGGAATGCAATTTTCGAATTAATTTCATAAAATGCACAATGTCCTGCGGTATGACCCGGAGTAAAAATTACTTTCAGAGCCAAATTATCATCGATTTTTATTATTTCATTATCCTTAAAAGTATCACCAATCTGAGTATCTTTCATTCTATAATATCCGAGCATTGCTGAAAATTGCTTTCCTGCTTCCGTGTTTTCAACTTTATAATATTCATAAATTTTATTAATATCCTCAATTGGAAGTCTATCCTTCTCATGACAAAGGAACAACGAATCTTCTAATAGATGATTACCAGAAATGTGATCTTCATGCCAATGAGAAAGCAAAACGTTATTAACCGGATATTCTTTAGTTAATTTTTTTATGTAATTACCCGATATTCCCGTATCAATCAAATAATCTCCAAGTAATAAAGAATGTGAGAAGGGATAATTCCCATTTCTCTCTCCTTTAACAAAAAATATGTTATTATACTTATCTGAAAGTTGCTGAACAAATTCAAGCATCTGTATTCACAATTCAAAAATTTGAAAAGGTTAAAGTTTTGCATCTCTTAAATTTTGGGATTCTAAACTGTTTTATGAGGAAATTGGTAGAGTTTTTATTCTTAATTCTCAACTTTCTGTGTGATTAAATTTACCGATAAAAAAAATATTAGTCATTAAAACAAATAAGGTCTAATGAATTGTATTATAACTGTCCGAAATGTTTTTCAAAGAAAAAACCTAGATTAGTTAGATATTTTCCACCAATAACAGTAAAATGCCATGACTGTGGATATACTAACTTAGAATTTAAATTTATTTACAGAAACGATAAAAAAGTAGTTCAGTTAAACTATCTGCATTGAGGTTTCGATACTTTTATTTTTTTTTAATTTTGACAAGTTATTTTTAATCTTAAATCAAGGTTAATATTTAATACGATTTAATTCTTAATATTTATACAATTCAATACTTTAGTTTTCTTTATAAATAGTATTTAAAGATGAATTATCTTTGATGTTTTGTTTAAAATATCATAGAATTGTCCAAAAAGCATAATTTTAAAATTAAGTTCTATTATAAAAATTTTAATAAAAATTTGTTGTGTTTATTATGAAAAAAACACATAATAAAAGAAGAACAATAATATTTACAATAATTCTTCTTAACATTCTCTTAATTCCTTGTATTTCACAGATTATAACAAATTATCTCCCTAAAGATGGTTTTAATCTAGATTTTAAACCAAAACTTAGCGCACCCCCAATTATAGTTATAGATATCCCTAATCCATATGATCTCTTTGGGAGTATAGCACCTGATTATAATGTAACAATAACAGATGGCGGCGATGGAATTAATGAAACATGGTATACTATTGACGGCGGTAATACAAATTTTACATTTTCAGATAATGGGACTTTAAACCAAGATGAATGGAATTTACGTCCTAACGGAACTGTAACAATTACTTTCTATGCAAATGATACCCTAGGAGGAGAATCCTCAGCATCTGTAGAAGTTTACAGAGATGTGTTAGCCCCAATAATCTCTATCAATTCCCCTAGTGACAATGATGTTTTTGGTTCTACAGCTCCAGTCTTCGATGTTTCGATTACTGACGGGAACCTTGATACCATGTGGTATCATATAACGGGATCATCATTCAATCGAACATTTACAGGAAACGAGCAATTTAACCAAGCTGATTGGGATATTATTGCTAACGGTACACTCACCACTATTACATTTTATGCCAACGATTCATTAGGAAATGAAAGTTCACAATCAGTAAATATCTACATTGATAGGCTAGGCCCGTCAATCACAATTAATTCTCCTAGTGATAACGATGTTTTTGGTCCCACAGCTCCGGTTTTTGATGTTACTATAACTGACGGAAACCTTGATACAACGTGGTATCATATTGCGGGATCGTCATTCAATCGAACATTTACGGGAAACGAGCAATTTAATCAAGCCGATTGGGATAGTATTGCTAACGGGACGCTCACCACTATTACATTCTATGCAAATGATACTTTTGGAAATGAGACATCACAATCAGTGAATATCTTCGTTGATAGGTGGGGACCCTCAATCATAATTAATTCCCCTAGTGATAACGATGTATTCGGCGCCGTTGCTCCCGTTTTTGATGTTACTATTACTGACGGGAACCTTGATACCATATGGTATCATATAATAGGTTCCTCATTCAATCGAACATTTACGGGAAATGAGCAATTCAACCAAGCCGATTGGGATAATATTGCTAACGGGACACTCACCACTATTACATTTTATGCAAATGATACTTTTGGAAATGAGACATCACAATCAGTGAATATCTATGTTGATAGGTTAGGTCCCTCAATCACAATCAATTCTCCTAGCGACAATGATTACTTTGGTCCCACAGCTCCGGTTTTTGATGTTACTATTACTGATGGAAACCTTGATGTCATGTGGTATCATATTGCGGGATCCTCATTCAATCGAACGTTTACGGGAAACGAGCAATTTAACCAAGCCGATTGGGATAACATTGTTAACGGGACACTTACCACTATTATATTTTATGCAAATGATACTTTTGGAAATGTCAACTCTCAACCAGTCAGTATCTATGTTGATAATGCAGGTCCGTTGATAACAATTAATTCCCCCAACGATAATGATGTTTTTGGTCCCACAGCTCCGGTTTTTGATGTTACTATTACTGATGGAAACCTTGATGTCATGTGGTATCATATTGCGGGATCCTCATTCAATCGAACGTTTACGGGAAACGAGCAATTTAACCAAGCCGATTGGGATAACATTGCTAACGGGACACTCACCACGATTACATTTTATGCTAACGATACTTATGGAAATATCAACTCACAACCAGTCAATATTTATGTTGATAGATTGGGGCCAATCATAATCATTAACTCCCCTAGTGATAATGATGTTTTTGGTGCTATTGCTCCTGTTTTTGATGTTATTATCACTGATGGGAACCTTGATACGATGTGGTATCATATTGCGGGATCTTCATTCAACCGAACGTTTACGGGAAACGAGCAATTTAACCAAGATGACTGGAATCTTATTCTCAATGGTACACTCACCACGATTACATTTTATGCTAATGATACTTTTGGAAATAAAACATCCCAATCAATAAGTATCTACGTTGATAATATTGGACCATCAATCACAATTAATTCCCCTAGCGATAACGATGTTTTTGGTCCCACAGCTCCGGTCTTTGATGTTACCATTACAGATGGAAATCTTGACACCATGTGGTATCATATTGCGGGATCATCATTCAATCGAACGTTTACGGGAA
>JBHLOF010000007.1:0-64362 GCA_048940805.1 Promethearchaeota archaeon | reverse complement strand
ATTATAGCTGGCTTAGGAATTAAACCTAATACTGAATTATTTATTGAGACAGGAATAGAAATTAATGATGGCATCATAGTAAATGAGTACCTCCAAACAAATATCATGGATGTTTATGCTGCTGGGGATGTAGCTTGTATTCATAATACAACACTTAATAAACCTCTTCGTGTGGAACATGAAGATAACGCTTTAAATATGGGTTATGTAGTTGGTTTAAATATGGCAGGAAAAGAAACTAAATTCGAACAGTTAACTTATTTTTATTCTGATTTATTTGATCATGGATATGAGGCTGTTGGTATTTTAAATTCAAAATTAAAAACTGTTGAGATTTGGAAAGGTACCTTTGAAGAAGGTATTGTATATTATTTGGAAGATGAACGAGTAGTAGGAGTCTTATTATGGAATGTATGGGAAAAAGTGGATGAGGCTCGTGCGTTGATATCTAAACGTGAAGTTATTCCAGCAGAATTTTTAAAAACAAAGATCCATTTTTAAACCTCCCAATGCTCTTACTAATTTTTTTCATGACATGATCGTGAAACGATGATTTCACGAAAATTAAATAAAAAAAGAATATGACTAAATCCATTTTTTCTTTCTAAAGTACATAACCATTGATACAGCAATAATTATCATAACTATGATAATCACTGGATAAGCAAAGGGAGCGGAAAATTCTGGAACATCTATAAAATTCATCCCGTAAAATCCCGCCAAAAAAGATAACGGGATAAAAATTGTAGAAATCATTGTTAAAACTTTCATAATGTCGTTCATTCTGTTACTAACACTTGAAAGATACATATCCAACATTCCAAACATAATGTCTCGATAATTATCTAATAGTTCGCTAATTCTGAATACGTGATCATAAACATCACGATAGTAAATATTTAACTCATCACTAATGAGTTTAGATGATTCCCTTTGAATTTTACCTAATAACTCTCTTAATGGCCAAATTAATCTTCTTAAATCTATTATATTCCTTTTTAATTTATGAATTGCTTGTAAAACATCAGGTTCAGGACTTTTAATTAAATTGTCTTCTAATGTATCTATGATTTCTCTGATATCTTCTAAAACAGTAAAATAATTGTCCACAACCACATCAATTAAAGTGTAGGTTAAATAATCGGCGTTCATTTTTCTTATTCTGCCTTTTGCAGTTTCAATTCTGGTTAAAATTGGATTGAAAACATCACTCTCGTATTCTGAGAAGGATATCACATAATTATGTCCGAAAATTAAACTGATTTGTTCAAATTCAAAAATCTCTTTTCTCTCATGCCATAAAATTCTCTTTAAAACAATAAAAATATAATCTCCATAATCCTCAAATTTAGGGCGTTGGTCAGGATTCAAGATATCTTCTAAAACGAGTGGATGGAGGTTAAAGTATTTACCAATGACATCAACTATTTTTTCATCCGATATACCTGTAATATTGACCCATCTAATAATACCCTCTTTGATTATCGATATCTCGCTTTCAAGCCTAATGTCTTCATTAATAGAATATTTTTCTTCATTGTAATCAATCAATGTAATTTTAGGTGTTATTTTTGGTTTTTCTCCAGTGTATATTAATGTTCCTGGAGGCGTTCCTATCTTTTTTGATTTTTTCCTACCTTTACCTAAAATCCTTGAAATATGACTAACTTACCTTCCACTCCGATTTGATTATTCTACTGTTTTTACTATACTTGGAGTACTAATGTCTATACCGTATTTGTTTACAGAGTTTAAAACACTTAATCTTAAATTGGCTTCTATCTCCATCAGTAATTTTACATCATTAATAAATACGAATAAGGTATATTCAATGGCAAAATTCTGAAATCCTGTTATTGATACAAATGGTTTTGGGTCATTCAATACATTTGGGACCGAATTGGCTGCTTCAAGTAATGCATTTTCTACCTTTTTATGATCTTCATTATAATCAGCAGTGATTTTTATTTTTCTGCGAATTACATCTTTCTTTCCAAGATTTTCGGTTTCTTCTGCTAATAATTTCTGATTCGGTATCGAAATCTTAACTCCATCGAAATCAATTAATGATGTAAAAATTAATTTGATTACATGAACTCTTGCAATTTTATTATTGTAAATAATATGATCACCCACAACAAAAGGTCTACTTGTCATAATAATTATTCCTGCGATTGCATTTCCAAAAGTACTAATTGCTGCAAAACCAATAATTGTACCTCCAACAAGTGTGAATAATGAAGTAATTAAACCAATTGCCTCTACAAATTGAACCAAAATCATACTTATGATGACTAATATAATCACAATTTTTACAATTCGTAGTAAATTTCTTGCAGTCTGTTCCTCTAATTTTTCTTGCCTCTGGAGTCTTTTAATTTGCTTCTTAAAGATCACAAAAATGATCCAGCCGATTAAAATTGCAGCAGCGACTAATATGATGTTAAATAAATTATCAAAAATCCATCCAAAAATAATATCAATAATATTTTGAAAAAGCATTGTATATAATCCTCTTTTTTAGAATCATGAGTATTTTAAATTTAATTGAAAAATAGTTAAAGAACCAAATTAAAGATTGATATTATAAAGTCTAGATTACGGTTATTCTTAAAAAATTTTAAATTTTAACAATAATGGATATAAAACATGGAATATCTTACTTTTTCAACTTCCTTTGGTAAAATTACTATAATATGGAAAGGGAAGGAACCTGATATTCAACTACAACGTATCTTTCTCAGTGATCCAACACATATATCAGAAAAGAAAGCCAAGGAGTCTTTTGTAACAATTAATTCGGGGTACTCTTCACTAATAGAATCTCTTGCTGATAAGATCCAACGATTTTTGATTGGCGAAGATATAGAATTTGATTTAAAATTGCTTGATTTTAATATTTGTTCTGAAACTCAAAAAAAAGTTTTAAAAGCGGAGTACGGAATTCCGAGAGGCTGGGTTAGTACTTATAAACGAATTGCTGCTTATATAGGTAAACCCAACGGAGCCAGAGTAGTTGGAAATTCCTTAGCAAAAAATCCATTCCCAATAGTTATTCCATGTCATAGGGCGATCAAATCAAACGGCGAGGTTGGAGGTTATCAAGGGGGTCTTAAAATGAAGAAAATGTTATTAGAAATGGAAGGAGTGAAGATTTCCGCGAATGGAAAAGCTAATACTGAAAAAATTTATTATTAGATTTGAAAAAACCTAAAAAGGAACCGGAAATGGAGGCAAGGTTAGCATGAACAGAATAGGAATATTAGGGGGAATGTCTTATGAATCAACCCTCAAATACTATGAATTAATTCTTCAGAATTATTATGAGAAGATTAATGACTACAATTATCCTGAGATTATAATTTTTAGTTTGAACTTCCAGAAAGTAATAGACTATGAGCGGGGAGATAAAAAGGAATTATATATTGATTATCTGATGAGTGGTATCAAATCATTAGAAAGTGCGGGAGTTACTTTTATTTCTATGGCAGCCAACTCCCCACATGCAGTTTACTATGATTTGGTAAGATTGACAGAAATTCCAATTTTGAGTATTGTAAAAGTCACGATAAAGAAAGCAAAATATCAAAATTTGAAAACATTACTATTACTGGGAATCAAATTTACTATGCAATCAACATTTTATCAAGATTATGCTAAAAGTTTAGGTATAAAAATAATAACTCCCTCCGTTCAGGAACAAGATGAAATAGATAAGATAATTTTTAGTGAATTGGTAATTGGTATTAATAAACAAGAATCCAAAGAGAGACTTATTGAAATTATCAATTCTTATGAAATAGATGGAGTAATCCTAGGGTGTACCGAACTACCTTTAATTCTAAATCAAAAAGATACAAAAATCACGCTTCTTGATACTGTAGAGCTTCATGTAGAAGCCATAATTGATTATTACCTATCCCTAAAATAGATATTCATAAGTTTTTTAACTTTCAAAGTTTATCTAATATAATTAATCCTACGTGGTAATTGCCTATCGGACGATTTAAATTAACAACTGTCAAATTCAAAGATCTCGCACCAATTATTCTAGTTATGTTGTTGCTGTTTGTCTCAACAGCATGTGCAAATATGCTTATTCCCAGTTATAACACGATTAGAATCGAGTTTAGTATTCCTCAAGCATTAATCGCAATTCCAGATGCTTTTTTTGTATTAATAAGTGCTTTTTTTGCTTTACTATGGGGGTATTGGGCCGATAAGATTGATAGAGGTAAAGTTCTAATGGCTGGAGCATTTTCATGGACAATTGGTATGATTATCACGGCATTTTCTGGTAATTATTGGGTATTAGTTATTTCAAGAATCTCAAGCGGAGCAGGGTTAGGTTGTGTTTTACCTGTTGGATATTCCATTATTTCTGATGCGATTCCCGCTGAAGAAAGATCGGGGTGGTTTGGTACTCTTGCGATTTTGAGTTCGATTTCTAACGGTGCTGGACAAGGATTATCTGCTTTTTTAGGACCCATTTTTTCTTGGAGGTTTCCATTTCTTTTACTTGCCATAATAAGTGTAGTTGTCATGATAATACTCTATTTTGTTAAAATTCCACAAAGAGGTGCGGGAGAGCATGAGCTTTTGGATCTAATAGAGATGAATTTAGAATATAGTTATCGCATTTCAAAAGAGGATTTAGGAGTTATCCTTAGAAAGAAAACTAATCTTTATTTGATAATTCAAGGCTTTTTTTCTGTTATACCAGGAACAGTTCTTGTGTATTTCACAACTTCAATGTTAATAACTGATTTTTTTAATAACATACATCCAGATATTCGACTTCAAACCGCTACTATTTTTGCAGGAATGATTGGAATTGGTTATATTTTAGGAAATGCGGTATTTGCTCGTTTAGGAGATATTCTATTCCGGAGAAATAAGAAAAATAGAGCTAGGTTAGCTACGATTTGTCTTGTTTTTTCTATTCCTTTTGCTATTATTTTACTAATTTCCTTACGACCAATTAATGCAAACCTTCTAGGTATTAACTATCCCCTTTTTACTGAACCGATTCCCACAGATCAGATGTGGTCTTATATCCTTCACACTATTGGCGCAATTTTTATAACTTATCCTTCGTATATAATTTTCTTTATATTTGCTTTAATGGCTTCAATGTTAGGAGCTGGACCGGTTGCTAACAAAAATGCAGTCATGATAGACGTTAATATGCCTGAACATAAGGGTTCTGCAGCTTCTTTCTTTAAATTATCTGAGCAGATTAGTAAAGGGATAACCCTTTTGATTTCTTTCACTCTCATTTCTATTCTCGGTAGTATTTTTAATATGATATTTTTAACAATCTTTTTTTGGCTCCCCGCTGCGATTTTATGGTTTTTAGCCAGTAGAAATGTAGAAAATGATATGACTCGCAAATCGCGAATTCTTTCCGAGAGAAAGCAAGTAAGTTTAATTGATCACATATTTGAATTAGAAATACAGATGGATAGAGCCATTCAAAAAGTTCAGGATTCAAAATATTATATTCGAACAAATTTAGACAAATTTAACAAATTACTTGAAGATGCGTTGATTATTTTTAAATACTGTGAACATGAAGGTGAATCAAGAAGTATTACTAATATCGAAAAAAAGGCGCATATCATGTATTTAAGGGTTTTACTAATAAAACATGAGACAAATATTATTCACAAAAAACTTGAAGATCCTAATCTAACTTCAGATGAAATAGATTCACTAACAGAAGAATTAAACGAAAATTATAGAACTATCAGTGAATGGGAGAAAAGTACATTTGGAGAAATCCAGACCTATTATGAAGATGCGAATTTGAAAATTATCGAGGCTAGATTAAACCGAAATAAGCACCTCATCAATGGGTTGAGGAAAATATCCGAGGCAATTAAGATTTATGAGCGAGTAAAGTATCTATTAAGCGAAAGATTGGAAATTGTTGAAGAAAAACCAGAATTAACCGAAGATGATTCAATTATACGCGATAAAGAGCAAGAGTTATTTAATAAATGTACTAAATCATTAAATGCCACCTTAAAATTAAAGGAAGAAATTGAGTCTACATTTGATCAATTAAATGAAAAGGGAATAGAATTCGAAGATCTGCGGAAAATATCCGATCTAACTAAGGAATACGATATAGATTTATATGATATAATTTTGGATACATTCAAACAAGACCCACTTACAAAATATGCTCTTATTGAAACATTAGACACAATTGACAACATATTTAAAGAATATGATGACTGGAAAGAAGTAGATCAAAAGGTATTTTAAAGAGTTTAGTTGTTGCACTCCAACTTTAACAATTCATGCATCTTATACTTTTCAACATCAGTAAGATCTTGGGGGCGCTTTCCTAATTTATCTAAATGATCAGCGTACCCTTTATGAAAACTCAAATTTAATAGAAATAGTAAACAATTTCTGATTCCTAAAGCGTTTATTAATCCATCTTCGAGGTCTTTCATCAACTTTATGATAACCTTATATTTCGCTACCTCGCTTTTGCTGTTTGCTTCTAAAATTTTATCGAAACAATCTTCCATTTCTATGAAATAATTTATAAATTATCTTCCCAAATCTAATCTATCTTAAGATGTTAAGCTGTAACATAAGGATTCGTAAATTTAAAAGTATCTTTTGTCGCTTTTCTCCCGAGATAAAAGGTATTTAACCTTTTTTTCATAATAAACTGAAAATCCTTTATACGGGAAAAATTGCCATATTATCCCAATCTCTTAAAATATAATTCAAATCATGGGTTGGTTTGCCATTTATTACGATTTCTAAGTTATCCTGTAAAATTCTATATCTTTTCAAGACTGTCTTAATGTTACTACCCTCTGGTAAATCGAATATTGCTTCAGCTGGACCAAATTCTCTTAATTCTTCATGAAGTACAACCTTCACGTAAATGGACTTTATTTGAGTAATCTCTAAAAACATTATTCCCATTCGTTTGGGGAAAATTCCGATACGATCTCCCTCCTTAACGATTTTCCCTACACCGCTATAGATGCCATTAACGAAAACGTGACTTATTTCCTCATCCTTTATGTTTAAATCTTCAAGAATTTCTAATACCGTTGTTAAGTTATTAATTTCGAGGGTTAGAGTATTTGGGATTCCAGGGTTAGTTTTCTTGTGAGGTACTTTGTTTATTAAATCCCCATATAATTTTATAGAAATAGACATAATTCAAATTGAACGAGAATAAGAATTATAGAATGTTTTTTTTTTTAAGTAAATTCAATACTTTCAACGAATTTATCTATTGATTGCTCTAAATCGATTAAATCCTCAATTTCACGGATATCTGAGCTTGCAAGCTTTTCAAGAAATTCTTTCAATAACTTTTCTTTTGATTTATCGGTTGGAAATAATAAGCTACTTTTATAGTGTTCCCAATCAAGGATATTAGTAAAAATTAAAAACAAAACTTCTATATGCGAATAATCTATTAAACTTTGAAGCTTTTCTTTGGTGATCATAAGTTTTGTATGATCTGTATAAAAATCAGATAAATCATCATAGTAATTTGTTAATCTAGCGATATTATCAAGTTGTAAGCGTAGTGCTGCTTGATTGATAGGGCTCTCTTCGTCTCGATACAGAATATCAAAATAATGCATAATGAAATCTTTTAATTTTTGCAGCTTAGTTTGAAACACTCGAGTCTTTACAATTCGCTCAAACATAGGTGAATTTTTATCGGTGTAAAACCGAAGTTCAAACTTAACAATATCTAATATATCAAAGAAGAGTTCACGTATATCAATCTGCTCGGTCATTATATCACCGTTTCGGTCAATCTCCTTAATTTCTATAATGTTGCCGAAAATCTCCTCGGCTATTAAAAAATCATTTAATTATTACAATTCTAATTAAATTCTAAAATATTTATATTTTATGAATAAAACAAGGTATCATGCTTTTAAAAACATTTAGATAATCTTTTTAATAATAATTGAATTGTATTCACTAAATTCTCAAAGGAAAAGTTCGGTCAGGTATTATTGCTTCTAAGGGTATAGAGGGAATTTGAGAGCTCAATTTTCGATTTATAAATTTTTGATAAGTAATTGCTTGTAGATGAATTTTAATGATTCGCATAGGACATCGTAACATGAAATTCATATCACCAATAGGTGCGTTTCTGTAATTCATGAATCTTGCGAAAAATTTTCTTGCCCTTATTTGAGATCTTGGTTTTTCAAAAGCAATGAAACGGTTAATAATTATTTCAAGATCTTCAGCATCTCTATAACAATAAAAATTTGAAGCCTTTAATGCCCATTTTACTGCTTCTAACTGATATTTTGTTGGTTCAAGTTTTCTAAATAAAGATATTATAATCGAGAAAAATGAAATCATCAAATTCATGATTGTACTTTTTAATATCTCAATAAATGATATCTGAATTTTAGATTTCAGCTTATTTCTTAGATCCTTTCCGTATAGATTTGTGCTATTGCAAATAACATTTCCTAATACAATGTTTCGAGGGGCAAAAACTGCTGAAAAGACTTTATTTACCCGAAAGATTTTATGAAAATGCCTTTCCTCCCAGTATTTTCTTTTAGTTAAAAAATGACTTACAAAAATGCCTGTGGTTTGCTGAATAACCCCTAGAACTTTTTTGGGTAACTTCTTATTAAAATCTCTGAACTTATGTTTGATCTCTAATGCAATGAAATATTTCTCCATTTCTCTTATATGATGATTTGAAACTCTATTTTTAAAAATTATTAGTAGATCACAATCAGAAACAGCTGTAGCTTTACTATGTGCTCTTTGACTTCCAAATAATAGAATTGATAATATCTTATTTATCCCAATTTCTTTATTGATAAGAATTAATACATCCTTTATGTAATTACGTGATTGTTCATTAATATCCTTTAAATTCTCTTCAATCTTTTTAGTGTAATTAATAATACTTGTATCTTGCACTTTAAATCAATTATCCAATGTCACTTACTTGATGAGAATTGTTAACTTTATGATTTTTAGAAAAATAAAGAAATTATGATTATTTTAATCTATTTAACTTTATTTATCAAGATTATAAGCAACTTCAAATCCTTCATGTATTGCTTCCATCATCGTTCGCGGTTCTTTACTATCCCCAATGTTAAACATTTTAAATGAGGGATTCATCGCTTCTACTTTTTCATATAGATCTGTATTACTCTCCACTCCAGTTGCTAAAATAAATGTATCGACATCATCCATTGTATGCGTTTCTTCTCCCTTTTCAGTGTCTTTAATCTTATATTCCATCGATTTACCCTCGAACTTGGTGATTTCTGCATTCAATATTTCATTTATCTGCAATTTCTTTGAAATCCCAATCAAATAACCCCTTGTAGTTCGTCCAACGTTAGTGGCGAGTCTCGGCAACACATCTATTATAGTAACATTCCGATTTCCTTTTAACCATCTTTTCATTATTTCTTCTTGAGGTATTAATTCATAAAAACTAAGGAAGTGTGCGATATCAGAATTAATGGCTCCTAATTCGGCAGCCCAAATTGCCGTTTCTAAACCAGTTCCTCCCCCACCGACAACCACGATATTTTTACCCACAACATGATCTCCTGCTAAAGCTTCATCTGCAAAACAAATATCACTCCTCCTTGAACCATCAATCCCAGGAATATCAGGGATAGAGAACTTAACTCCAGTCGCAAATATAACTGCGTCCGGATTAAAATCCTTGATAAATTCTGGAGTAACTTCAGTCGCTAACCTTAATTTTATGTGGCGGTGACGTATTTGTGCTTCATAATAACGTATCATCTCCGAAATATTTCTTCTACTGTGGGGAACAGCAGCTACTTTCATTTGTCCACCAATGGATTCACCTTTTTCGACTATCGTCACATCATGCCCCAATACTGCAGCGACTCGAGCTGCTTCAAGTCCACCGGGACCACTTCCAACGACTAATACCTTTTGGGGATTATCTGTTTGCTTGGTTAGGTCGATTTCTCCTTCCTTCGCAGTTATATAATTTCTCATACATACAACTGACCTACCACTAAAGATTGTGTCAAAACAACCCTGGTTGCACGCTACACATTTCATAATATCCCAAAATCGATTTTCTTTTGCCTTCTTGGGTAATTCTGGGTCAGCGATAAGGGCTCTTCCCATACTTATAGCATCCACTCTCCCATCCCTTAATATTTTTTCTGCTATTATTGGATCATTTATTCGATTTGCCATGAAAACAGGGACATTTACTTCCTTTTTAATATTCTCACCCAAATATACATATGCTGCTTGCGGTACCATCATGGGGATTTGTGGAATTCTAGTTTCATGCCATCCCCCCGTAACGTTTAAAAATTCTATACCCGCTTCAGCGTATTTTTTTGCAAAAATTGGACTTTGGGTCCAATTATTAGAACCCGGAACGAAATCATCGCCAGCAATACGCATACCCACAATCATTTTACCCCCAACTCTCTTTTTTATTAATTCTATCAACTCAATTGGATATCTTAGACGATTTTCTAAAGATCCACCATATTCATCAGTTCTTTTATTAATTAATGGGCTCAAAAACTGAGTAATAAGATATCCTGCGCTTCCGAGCAATTCAACTCCATCAAAACCAGCTTCTAATAGGCGTTCTGCAGCTAAGGCATGATCTTCTTGTATTTGCTTTATTTGTTCAATGGTTAATTCTTTAGGTACCAATCGGGTAAGGTTTGATCTCACAGCAGAAGGGGCTACCGAGTTTGGGCTGGGATAGTATGCACCTTGATGCATCAATTGTCCCATGACCTTTGCGCCATGATTATGCATTTTTTCGGCAAATGCGGTATATCCAGGGATGAATTTATCATCTCCGATATATGGTGTACCTCCACTATTGGGATTAATTCCTAACCCTCCAATTATTATTAGTCCTGCTCCACCCTCCGCTCGTCTTTCGTAAAAATTAGTAAAAACATCATTTACTTCTCCTTTGGGAGTATATCCCAAACCCAGAGATGGCATAACAATACGATTCCTTATTTCCAAATTCTGAATTTTTAAAGGTTCAAATAATTTTATGAGTTTCATTTTTTTCACATTCAATTTTATAATTATTACTAGTTATTCTTAATGAGTTTTAAATCTTTTAATAAAATTGAAAATGCTTCGATTTAACATATAGCTATTCGAAAAGTAAGATAATTCTAATTAAGATAAAAGAAGAATATGAGGATTTAATTCAAGATAAAGAAGCCTAACGAAAATAAGAATCAGTTCCCTTGTCATCTTGAGGTGGGCTTAAAAACTGATCTGCTTGTTTTTTGAAGGATTCAAAAACTTGTTCCATTTCTTCTATTTTTTCATTCAACTTGCTGAAATCCATTTCAAGTGAGAAATAATCTATTAGGAGAGAAACTAATGCTTTTGAAGACCGAGGATCCAAAGTCATCATTGGTAATGGTACTGTTTCAGCTAATAAACATATCCCAGGAGCATAATTATTGGAACCAGCATATGCCGGAATTATCCCATTCGCTCCAGATATATATCCACTCTCATGCAATGTAGTGTTATCAAATGTCAGGAATGATTGAACAAGATCTTGGTCTGTTCCACTCACATACACTAAAGGATCGTCATGAATTCTATCAGAAATCATCGCACCTGTACTCACATACATTTCTATATTTCCTCCCGTAATTTTGTCCATTTCTTCGCAGAAAATTTTTGAGAACTCAAAAATCCCCTCAGGAGTTTGAGGTTGGGAAGAAGCGGTTAAAATAAAGAAGTCATTACCCTCTACTTTTTCCTTTTTTTTATAGAATACAATAGCGGTTGGAATTTCAAGTGTACCTTTCTCTACGATTGCCTTTGGTGATAGATCAAAATACTGAATTTTTAAAAATTCCTTTGCATCCAATGACTCAATAATGGATGTGATTGCAAGTTTCGCTACATGTGCTATTCCTGGCCATCCAATTAACACAACTGGGTTTTTGATGCTTTCCTTTTCTATTTCAAAATTCTTTTCAATATGTACATGCATTTTCCTCACTTTATTAGAAGTAATTCAGATATATTTATTTAATTAGCACTGAAAGATCTTCCCCACATCGAGGACAGAATCTCTCTAAACGATCTATTAATATCCCGCAATATGGACAGTAGAATCTACCCTCAATACCCAGAGTTAAGGCATTCTCTTCTTTTACAGGATAAGCTTTTCTTGGGTAATGAAAACCTAATTCTCTTTTAGCTTTAAGTGAAGCGAATAGAGCAGTTATTAAGCATATAAACAAAGGCGCTAATAGAATATTCGCTAGATTAATTAAAATTTGATAGAGTATAAGGGACCCATAGTTCCTTGTAGTTAACCAAATATCATAATTAAAGGCAACAATACTGGGATTTAACAATAAATCGATAATTGAATTAAGGATAAAACTAAAGATGAAAATAATAACGAAATTAAAAACAAAAACGCCAAGTATCTTCAGTTTATTACTAGCTCCTTTCGCAATTCTTCTAGCTTCAGATATCGGTTTATCAATCTCTTCCATATTATAAGTAAAAATTAAAAAGATAAACATTGTGAAGACGAAAATTGCTGGAATATATAACAAAAGAGAACTGAATGGTAAGCATATTCCTATGATAAATATTACAATAAGTATTTTTTTGTTGAAAGCGGATCTGAAGGATGAGGAAAAAGATGGATTTTCATGCATAAGTTTTCTAAAAACATAATTACTAACTGAGCACATAGCAACCGTAATAACTATTGCTCCAATTAAGTTTTGTAAGAAAAGTAAGACCAGACTTAAAAGTAGAAAAAGAGAGATTAAATTCCATTCGCTTGGAGTAAGAGCTACATCTTGTAATAAATTCTCCATTAAACTCACCACATTAATTCCAATAGAATCTATATATACTTTAAGATCGGTTAATAACAATGTATCTAAAACAATTAATATAACTTGAAAAAAAGCGAGGGGTAAAATCAATGTTTTATAATTATTAATGAACAATCTAAAGCCTTCAGAAAGGATGTCACTAAAGCTTCTATTTGCGAAATTTACTAATCCTTGGGAACTTTTTTCCATATTGTCTATAAAAAAGTATTTTATTATAATTTTATTATATTTTTTTAGAAAGAGTATATTAATATGATTTGTTCATCATCATAGACGGCAATTATTTAAAACGAATCCCATGTATCTAAAAAAACAATCATCTCGTCAAATTCCGGGAATCATTTCCTATTTAGAGTTATTTTCTTCAAGAAAATTGGCTTATTCAATATTTTTTGGGATTCCATTACTTTTTGGTTTAATCTCGCTTTTGATTCACACATTCCTAATAGGATACTTAGAAGTTTACCATTTTTTTAGATTCGTTGCTCTCTTTTTATTAATTTCCGGATTATCAGCTCTTTTTTCAATTATTTTCTTTTCTAAGAAAGCTCCCATATTACGTCCTCCTCCGCATGGATGGTCAGTTCAAATGAATGTGTATTTCAGTGCTGTAATTGAACTTACGTTTATTTTTGGACAGATAATTGCTATCCTTTTGAATAATATTCTATATCAAGAAATATTTCTGATACTGGGGACAATAATTGCATATGCTATTGCCTTTATAATTTATTATTCTTTTACAACTGTAGGTAGACAAGGATATTTATTACTCTCATTAGCTCAACCTGTGGCTACCATTGGTCTCTATGCTCTATACACTGGGCAATTTAACCCTGACTTTTTCATCAAAGCTATAATCTTTTTTACTGGATGTGCCCTGCTATTTGCAATACCTTATCGAAGAGGTATATTTAGAGTTAGTAACGTTTATCGAGAAGCAACTGGAATAAGCGGATACCCCTTTATAAGAGCGTTTATTCTTTCTATGATGACTGAAGGTAACGACACCTTGATAGAATCCTTCTTTGACAGGGTGGGTATTAAATCTAAGGTGAAAATTCAATATTTAATTATCAGAAGTACGAAAACTAAGGATATAAAGGGATTAATGATAACTCCACATATTCACTTTGGACCATTTAAAACATGTGGTTCCTCTGATTTACCTGAACATCTTTATCGGGCATTTAAAGATATTCCGGGAACAACGGTCTATCATACGACAAATGATCATTCTCAAAATTTAACGACACAGGGTTATGTGGAAAAAGTTGTAAATCGAGTGAAACAAGATATTGCTGAAATAAAACGCAATAAAGATATTGAATGGGTGAATCACGCAAAGGATTTCACCCGAAAAATTTCAAACTCTGCGAAATTGATTGGAATGGAAGTAGCAAATGTGCCAATTGTGTTTATTACAAGACATCCCCTTCCCTCTGATGATATAGAATCAGAAATAGGAGAAGAGATTAGAGAATATGCGATTTCAAAAGGTCATAAGGACATTATAATAGTGGATTCTCATAATGCAATCATTGGTGATGAAATTTTAATTACAAAAAATACAATAGAATCTCAAGATTTAATAAATGTTTCTAAAAATTACCTGGACAGTAAAACAATTCAAGACTCTCAAGAAGTCCAAATGTTGTACGGTGTTGCTAAAGATACCTTTAAAGGATATTCTGAAAAAGAAGGAATTGGTTATGGAGGGATTGTCGTTCATTTATTTAAAAATTCAGCCACAGGGCAAACAACCATACTAATCCATTTTGATGGGAATAATGCATATGTCGATATTAGATCATCAATCTTAAACATGTTGCAAAACAGGGGCATAGAGAGAGGAGAAATTACAACTTCTGATTCGCACACAGTCGCAAGACAATTTTCCGCAAGGGGTTATTCTCCCATCGGTGATAAAATTAAAATTGAAGATATTTTAAAGAAATTAGAAATATTAATCCAAAAAGCTGAAGCTAATCTGGAACCTGTTGAATTTTACTTTAAAGCTTCAATGGAAGATAATGTTAAGATTTGGGGCGATCCACGGTATTTTAACGCAATTATAGATACACTTAAAGAATGCATTAGGGTATCACAGAGATTGTTGACATTTAGTTTAATTATTCCAACCTTCTTTTCTCTCATTTTACTATTTTTCCTTTATAATATCTAATACAATTCTAGATTCAATAATTCAATATTTAAATAATTACAACTCCTAATGATTAATTATATATTAGATTGAAAGATGAGAGAAGATGGCATTTAATCCTTTAGATATCATAAACGGAATATTTAGTTTTATATTTGTAATTATATCTCTAGTCGTGGGCTTTCTAATCTTACTACGATATTTTAGATATAAAGAGAAAATCTATTTTTTAGTTGGAGCTACTTGGATTTTGATATCTGAACCATGGTGGCCATCTAGTTTATCTTTTTTAATATCACTAGGTAATGGAGTAGGGTTATCCCCATCGTTATACTTTTTAATCGGGAATGTGTTAGTTCCATTAGCGATAGCCCTTTGGTTATTAGCTTTTACAGAATTTTTATTCACTGAGCAACGTAAATTGATACTGCTGGTATTTAGCGTTATCGGTGTGATTTTTGAAATTACATTTTTTACATTCCTATTCATAAAACCTGATCTAATTGGAAATTTAAATCCACCTGTCGATGTGAGTTATAACTTCTTCATAATGATTTTTCTATTAATTTTCATCTTAATTGTTGTCATTAGTGGCTTTCTATTCGCACGATTATCATTGAAATCTAAAGATCCAGAAGTTAAACTGAAAGGTAAATTATTAGTAATTGCATATATCGCATTTTTCGTGGGAGCGTTGTTAGATTCCTCAATACGTTTAAATGAATTAGGATTAATAATAGTTAGGCTAATATTGATTGCGAGTGCGATTTTTTGGTATGGTGGATTTTTACTTCCTAAGTGGATGAAAAAGCTCTTTCTTAAACTGAAATAGATAATACACGGATATTATCCAGATTCATATTTTTTTTCCACTAGATCTCCTTAATAAATCATTTAATATCATAATCAGTTATGTTAAGCTCTGAACTTAGTAAACTAGTAAAAGTAACTTTTATAGGGGCTCCTGCTGTAGGTAAAACTACCATGTTAAAACTACTTACAGAGGATCATATTGATCGTTTTTATATACCAACCCATGGACTTGATCTTAGAACGGTGAAATTCGATGATTATTATCTAAGAATATGGGATCTCGCAGGTCAGAGTGGATATCTACGGACCTATTCAAGAGATTACTTATTAGGCTCAGATATTATTTTTACTGTATCTGATTCAACACCTCGAAATGTATTAAATACAAGAGAATTAATTAATTATGCTTGCCATTTCGTTGGAAAAGAATGTCCTATTATATGTATAGCGAATAAACAAGATTTAGTTAAAACTGATGGTCGTATGGATGCAAGAAGGGTTGAAGATCTATTACATGTGAAAACTTATGGATTAACAGCAATAGAACCACAAGAAAGAAGCAAACTTCTGAGCATTATAAAAAAAGAATTAGAAAAAATATCAAATAGGAGGAATTTAAAAGAATAATGAATTTTGAGGAAAATGAACTTTTTGGTGCAGCATTAATCGGATTTGATATGATTGATGGACCTTTCCTTAAATGGAAAAAAGAATTTGAGAACACAAATAATTTTGTCAATTTAGATGATTTTGCGATGAATTTTTATCTTGCTTTTCGGGGTGGAAATGCAGGTAAAAAGCCTAGGGCAATTTTATATGATAATTTTTATATTGTTGCATTTCCAAAAGATTTGGAACTATGTTGTCTATTTATGAAACCTCAGGGAATAGAAAATAATATAAAACAATTAAACAAAATTGCTAATAGATTAACTACTGAAATGGAATCAGAAGAAGAACAAGAGGAATCATCACCTTCGAAAGATTCTGACGAGAACACTGTTGAAGAAATCAAAAGAATCATACCTAATTTATTAAGTGGCACAAAAATGTCTACTCCAGAATTAAGAAAATACTTTAAATTAAGTAATTCTCAAATTTGGAAGGTTATGTCTGATCTAGAAAGTTCTAAAAAAGTAGTACGAGCAGAAAAGAAAGGAAGATCACAACTCTGGACCGCGGTATAAATTTTTTACTATAGATTTATCTTGTCCTATGATCCCACTTTCCAATATTTTTGGAATAGTATCGAGAAAACATGATATAACAGATGTCAGGTAAAGTTTTATCTAGGTTATATACTGTAATAAATCGAAGAATATGATTAATCACAAATATGCCTATAAATTCAGCATGATAACTATCCAAATTTGTTGCTAATTTTTCCCCATAAAATTTGATATCTAATCCTTCCTTCTTATCCCATATTACTTCGGTATAAATTTGCGGAAAAATTTCTTTCTTAATTCTCCATTGAGTACCCTCCATCCATACTTCAGCCCCTAAAAACTCGGATAAATGTTTTATGTCATTATCTCGTAAGTACTCAAAAGGTTCGTTTCTTTGTAAAAGAACTTTTTTCATCAAATCTGATTTGGATGTATAGTTTTTTTCAAATGGTTCTTCTCCTTTCAATTTCCTTTCTATAAAATCTAAGACAATGTCAATGTATGTGGCACTATCTTCACCAGGTACCCAAGTAGCATGTTTCCCTGAAAAATAAAACTTGAATTCACCCTCCACATCATCACCAAATTCATTCCCGAAATAAGAATAAGCCATATGAATATTTACCTCAGGAAACATCTCAATAGTTATTGACCAATCTTCACTAAATCCTATATTTTCAATGATCCCTCCAAGTTCATTTTTTACGATAACTTCAAGCTTTTCTTTATTAATATCTATAAAAAGCCCGTACTTAGCCTTGCTAATGTCTTCTAATTCTTTTTCGTGGGGTCCTCTTACACCAGTAGCATCAATTTGTCCAACGGTCATGAACTTTCTATTTTCTTGCGTCACGAGAAAAACCTAAATTCCTTTACTCTGTATAAAGAAAGTTATATTTCTTTTTTTTTGAATTTTCCGATAAAAAATCCTTGGGTATGCTGGATTGAAGGGAATAACCTTCCAGTACCGGGTAAAATAGAATTATTAAGAGTATAGCTAGAAGAAAACCAATCCGGTAATTCTAATGGTTCTAAACGATTTATAAATTTTGAAATGAGATATTCACCTTCCTCGGGGTATAAGCTACATGTTGAATAAACAAGAACACCATCTTGTTTTAACAATTTTAAAGCCTTCTCAAATAGCTTTTCTTGTAATAACATATTTTGATGTAAAAATCTCGAATTTTGACGCCTCTTTAATTCAGGGTTTGCTAAGAAGGTTCCATTTCCTGTACAAGGTGCATCAAGTAAAATACGATCGAAACAATTTTCAAATCTAATTGGCGTTTTTATACTGTCAATATTAACAATATATGTATTTGATACGTTAAGTGTTTGGAGTAATTCCTTCATTACTTTTAATCTATTAAACTTGAAATCTCCCGCTATTATGCGACCACTATTCTTCATATTTTGAGCCATTAAACTTGTTTTAATACCAGGAGCGGCAGTCATATCACAGATAAAATCTCTTACTTGTGGTGAGAGTGCTTGAATCACCGCTATTGATGCTTTATCTTGGAACAATATATACCCTTCTTGATATAAATAGTTCCGAATTATTTTACTTTTCATGCTCATAGGAATATATATCAAAAAAGGTATGTCTGAATCCTCTTTATATTTGATATTCTCATTTTTGAGCTCTCTTTTAACTAGAGAAAATAAATCTTCTAGCGTGAAATTACTATTTAATGTGTTTAGTCGAAGATACGCTATAGTATTGATATTTAAACCGTTCATATATTTAAGATTATCTTTTAAAAACCCGTATTTCATAACAGGTAAAAGACAGTCAATCATAAATGTAGGAATACTTTCACAAATACTTAATTTCTCTTTCTCAGTTTTCCCTGCTAGCGCTTTTTTCCAAGAGAAATTCTTTATATTCTTCAAGAAAGATCTATCGATATCCTCTAACTCTCTTAAAATCGTTTGATTTGAGGCTTTTTCCCAAAATATTCTATAAACACAATAGATCTTTTTTGATAAATCAATGTTGGACTCAGTTTTAGGGTTAAGGTCTACTCTACTACGTATAAAATTAATTTTATTCCAATATCTCACTATTTCATTGTAATAATGAATAATTCGGGGATTAAATCCAAAATTCTTCATTGGAGACGGATCCCCTTTAATAAACCTTACTAATAAATTAAGTATTTCTATGATGTCTACAATTTTTATTATAAATGACCTTTTTTATGGCAAACTAAAAATATAAATAATTATAAAAAAAGAATAAAAATAAATTTATTACTCTAATTCTACTGGTACAATAAGTCCTTTTCTTTTTAATGAGATAATGGTACTAATAATTTCATCTCGCGACGCTTTTCTGCCTGCCAAACCAAAGTTAAGTAAACTTGAGACGAAAAAGAATTTTCTTTCTTTTTGAATTTGTTCAGCAACTTCTACGAGAGCTTTTTCTAATCCTTTCAATTTTACGACTCCATAATGTTTTCCTAATTGAAGAGGGTATACAAAAGTAACGTTGAAATATTTTTCAATTAAATCATCTGTCGCCCAAAAGGGTGTAATATCACCCTGAAAATCCTTTAGAGTAGTTTCAAACCTTCGTTCAAAATGTTCAGTAAAAGCTATCTGACTATCCCTTAATTTTTCTGAAGGTTTACCATCCAAAATTAACGCTACTCTGACATAATCTCCATCAGTAATAACAATTTTAAAGTCATAATAATCCATTTCAAATCCCATACCTTCTGTGATATCAGTTGTTTTCTTTTTAAATTCTGTTCGGAATTGTGAAATTGCCTGTAGGAAACCTGATATTAAGTCAGAGTCTAACCCTTCCAAGGAGATTTGTTTGTTGTACAAAGACACCCCTCCTTCCTTGTCAATAATCATAATATAAGCTATCTTCAATAAATCATCTAATATCATAGCTTCCCCTGCCCAAACTCTCCTTTGCCTAGAGCGTCGTACTTGTCGTACAGAAACAAAAGTAATCGCGGCTGCCAATCCGCCTATGATATACGGTAAATATCGCATGAACTGTTCCATGAAAAGACTCATCTCACTTACTACCTTAATATATCCAGAGACAATCTCAGCGCTGGTGTATAAACCTTCTTCTGTAAACCGAACTCGGACTGAATATCGAGTCCCTGTGCTTATAAAATTCAATGAACCTGTGGCGATTCCTTGGTCATTGGTTACAGCAGTAGCTTCATCTACAGTAAAATTATTTGGGTTTAACACCTCAAAAATTACTTTAACATTCTGAAGTGGAGCTCCTCCTGGCTCAAACACTTTTACTGAAAAGAAGCTAGTACCTGTCATATGCTGGGATGCAGGGCTTTCAATAAATTCTATAATGGGTTCTATTTTGAAAAGTTCGTAGGTCCCATTGACATCAAATTTAATTGTATGCCATAAAGAAGTCACGTTAAATTCAAAAAATCCTTGATTAATTTCTGCATCATCAATATCAGCAATCCAAGTACCTTTTCCAATTCCATTATCAGACACTTCAGTACCAAAATTTTTTAAACCAATATCTGAAGCCGTTAGTGTATTACTATCAATACCCAATCCAAGAGATGATGATATGTCAGAAGATATAGCATTTTGTATGTAGAAATTCACGCTAAATTCATTAATTGACACATTGAATCCAACATCAAATGAGCTATTTGTAATATAGAACAAAATGAAGAACGCTTCATTATTCTGTGATTCATTTAATATATTCAGAAATATCCATGTAAAACCTGCATCAAATTGAAGTACTACTGTCGTTTCATTCAAATGAGCAAATTCTCTAGCAGCACTCATAAATATCCATTCTCCTTTATTTGTCTCATCATCAAGAACATCAAAAGTTTGGTTACCTTTATAGAGTGCTAAAGTTGCAAAATCAAGATTATACGGGTTGCTAACATTAGATGTAATTCTTATGTCCATTAAGGGTACGATTGGATTCGGGTAAGAAGCAATCCAATCATAATAATCAATATTCCAGAGAGAACTATCGAGATCAGTTAATACATTGTAGGTAAGGAAAAACGATAGAGTGTCATTATCAGCCTGAGCTCTATAATAATCATTATCAATATAATTTAGTGATTCAATGTCTTGGTCACCAAATGGAGCCGTTGTTCCATTAAAAACATTTACCGTATTTGTAAAGTATAATTCTTGGACCAACGGATCGTGAGCTTGGATTGAATCAAGATTCTCCAATTCTCCCACCTCAACTCTAAATTGATTAACAGACACATTGAAATTATCAATTCCATTCCCTATGTAATCCAGTTTAAATCTAAGAGTGTTATTAGCGGAAGGTTTCATAGGGTTATTATTCATAAATAGGAGAATCATGTACTTTTCCTCAGGGTTTCTTATTGAGAAATAGAGTGTGGTTTCGTTTTCTTGTATTATATTATAATCAAGAGGTATCCATTTTTCTGCTAGGGGTCCAGCTTTATAATTATAAATTGAAAGATTTGCAGTTTGGATATGTGTTATGTTAGTAACATTGACTGTTAGGTAAAAGTCAAAGCTAAAAATATATTTGTAATGCTCGTAGAGCCAGTTAAGATTTTTAAGACCCCAAACTAATTCCCAAAACGTGTAAGGGGAATTCTTTAATTCTTGGAGTTCAAATGTTACATCGATAGTTACATTACTGTTATCGCCGACAATATATCTATCTTCATCATCTTTTGTAAATGAGTTAATATCACCATTATAATAAGTCCCATTCGTTACTTGAGAAGTCATTACATTGTTATTTGTGTAATCGTCAAAATAAAAATCAGGGGATATCGCAAAAGTGGATCCTTCTCCTAAACCATCATTTTCTTCGCCATCTGGATTAAAATATAGGAATTTAGGACCACCCCCTGTTAGAGAATCATCTTGTGGTAATTTTATTCTGAAGGCAAACCAGTATTTTTCAGTTCCTTGTTCTATTGTCATATTTGTTTTTGTTATATCCAAATAGATGGGACCTGATTCCGAATCTTTAAAATCAAAAACCTCCCAGTGAGCCGCAAGAACTAATGGATGAGCTTTTTTTAAAACACCCAATGTGTCTACAGTATTAGGAGTCCCCCTAACATCATTGGTACAATTTACAATTGCAACTTCCCATGAATTTTCATCAGTAAAAGAACTTGGATTATTAATATCTTGAATTAAGATACTAACATTATTGACATATTGATTTATCTCAATAGAAAACTTTTGATAAATATAGGTAGGTCCCGAACGAGAACTATAAATAAATTCTGCGAAATCATCTTCAATGTACCGAGTATAATTTAAAGCTGTGATGTTCTCAAATTCCATTGTAGCGTGTGATAGATTATAATTTGGGATATAAATACTAGGTTGGATATTTAAGCCTGGTTCCTCTCGATTTATAAAGCAATTTTTATTAATCCAGGTAAAATTGCTAAAAGCTTTCCCTGTTCGGTTAATTGATTGAGGATAAAGCTGATTAAGGTTGAAAGTAGGTTTTGCGATGTATTCTGACTGAAAGCGCAAATTGAACACAGGTATAAGGATTATAATGATTAGGAAAAATGAGAGTAGCATCTTATTTTTCGTTAATTTCATGAAATATATCCTCATTTTAACTTTTTTACTTCAAATTAACTTTAGATCTAAATGAAAGATTACACATTTAAAACTAATTTTTCTAATCTAATAGAAAGTGCCTAAAAATCGTGGATCTAAATAATTAGAATATTAAGATAAGGTTTTTCTAATGAGTAATTCTAAATCTTCTTCCGTGATAAATTTGTTTTTTACGATTAAAGAGTGAGCTTTATCTAAAATTTCTTCAATATGACTTTGATAATTCATTATTTGCAATTGCTCACACTTCATTCGAATTGCATCCCCATGAAGAGTCGTAGGCCCAAAAATTATTCTTTCTTTTTGTCCAACAATTTCTGGTCTATAAGGCGTAAAACACATCCAAAAGTTTTCTTTTTCTAATGCGCTCATAACATGAAGCTCACTCTCATGTAAAAATGTATTTCTACCAACCACTGGTTTATTGTATGGTAACGGGACTCCAGAAATTTGTTCAATAAATTTACTTAGATCATATAGTTTGCAAAGGTCTATACCGGTATCTATATTATACAACATTTCTAATGCCACAACAACTTCCTCCAATGAGGTATTACCCGCTCTGTCCCCAAGTTTATTCACCACAAGATCTATATAAGATGCACCTTGTTCAACAGCAGCTATAGTTGAGGCAGTTCCTAAACCAAAATCATCATGAACATGAATTCCAATAGGAATCTTTTTAAAATTAGCCTTCAATTGCTTTAACATGTAAGAAATTGCCGGAATATTACAAGCACCAACAGTATCATACAATATTACCATTTTTACACCATTATCTATTCCATGCTTTATTGCTTTAGTTAATGTTGAGAGATCTGATCTGGTTGCATCAACACAGTCTAATATTACATTAGCTCCCATTTTCTTGATGCGCTTTAATACAGAAGGAATCATTGAAATCATTACATTAGGAGTTATATTCTTATCATGAGTAAATAATTGCAATTGCCATTCTGTAAGAACTATCCCAAAACCTATGTAATCTATTTCTGCCTCTATAGATTTTTCAATTTCAGTTATCCATCTTGTAGGGTTTGAGCTAAGATGAGAATATGTCTTTAATTTCAAGCCGATTTCTTTAATTTTTCTTGCCAAATCCCATTGATCCTGAACTTTTCCAATATAACCACAATCAATGTGCTCAACACCAATATCTTCTAATTGCTCTACGATTTGAATTTTCTGATCTAATGAATAGAATACCCCTGGCGTTTCTTCACCTTCCCTTATTGTAGAATCTCTAACATAAACTTTTTGTGGGAAATTAAAAGATCCATTTACATCATCTATATAGTTTAATGGTGAAACCCACCAATTTTTATTAAACCATTTAGTATTTTCTTCCATTAATTTCTCTCAACTCAAATTAGGATATAAATGATAAATAAAAAATCTTAATAATTTTACATTACTCAATTAGATTTAATAAATTTTAACTTTCGAATCTTTCATGTGGTTAATTCTATTAATCTGGTTTATTGTTATATTTTTATCAACTTATTTCATAAGTCAATATATTAAAACGCAAAAAAGGGAAGATGTTGCTATAGCTTTTTATATCATCTTTCTTGCCATGTCTCAAATCCTTGCAGCAAAGATAGGAGATTTTAGTATAGGAAATTTCACTATAACTGCTCCGGTTGCTGTGCTTATATTCCCATTTACTTTTCAAATTACAGATTTAGTGAATGAAAATTTTGGGCAAAGAGCGACCCATAGAATGATTTTCATCGCATTTCTTACCCAAATTTTCATGAGTATTTTTATTTGGTTTAGTATTGAAGTTATTCCCGCCAATTTTTGGGGATTTGATTGGGGGAGTAACCCTACTGAAGCACAGCAATTTTGGACAAATATTCTTGGATCTACAGTACGAATTATTATTGCTTCATGGATATCCTTTTTGATAACTGAAAATTTAGATGCGGTTTTATTTGCCAAAATCAAAAAATTAACAAAGAGCAAGAAATTGTGGATAAGGAATGTGTTTAGCGATATCCCTACCCTTGCATTGGACAGCATAATTTTTGTGAGTATAGCATTTGGGGGTTTATTTTCATTTAACTCAATTTTATCAATAATATGGGGTCAAATCTTAACAAAATGGTTTTTTGGGGTAATTGACACACCTTTTATGTATCTATCAAGGGGTATAGTAAGTGGGAGGATTGATCTATTTGGGAAATTTACTAATGCTTTGCATTTTAATAAAAAGATAAAGAATTAAAAAATTTAAAAATTAAAAAAAATTTTCTAGCGTTTTTTTTTGATGATTATATATATTAAACCCACAGTTAGACTTATAGACACACTGAGTATAATTGGCAGTTCAAAACCAGGAATTTGAGCTGCGGTAGTTAAATCTATTGAAAATTCATATATTGTATTAGATTCATTGTCTTGAATTTTATAACTAATCCAAGCCCCGAACGTCTCATCATAAGTCCATGTTTCTGTACAATCTTCTAAATATTGATAACCTGCTAAAAAAATAGTATCACCCATTTCTGCATTATGAACAACAGTATTATCAATATTTTCCCATTTTGGTTCCCATACTATTGCTCCTAAATACTGAGCAACTGGAGTGGGTAATTGAGCAAAAAGTAGTGCGGCATTCTGAACCGTGACATTCATAGTCCAAACAAGATTAATCACAGCAGTCAGTTCCACCGGATTATATAAGCCATATACCTCAAAACCTATATCATCTGGCGTAGCTGAGAATCCTCCTAAAGTCCAATCCCAGTTATCTGTTGTGTAATTTGTCGCATCATATCCAAAATAGGTGAAACTAGTATTTACTGCAGTTACAACTGATTTTTTCCTTGCACCAACGTTTGCAGCTCCTTCTCCAAATATCTCAATAACATTTACCCAATCTGCGGGTCCAAATAAATCTGCCAAACTCGCATTATCAACGGTTCTAACTTTAAGAATCTTTTGATTACCGGCAGCTCCATGAAATTCATAAGTTCCAATTTGAGAAATAGTTGGTGGACTAATTGTTAAGATAATCCCTAAGAATACTAGCGAAGTAATTAAAAATTTTGATTTTTTCATACATATCCTCTTTTTTTATTTTTTACTTATAGATTTCAGCTTAATCTTTTATTTCCAAGTAATATATATAAATATTGCTAAATTATCTCTTTTTTTTCAGCATATATATTTATCCTGAAATAACAATATATCGATAAACTTATTTTAAAAAAATGGTTTATGAAAACTATGCCATTCTTTTCAACTCAGAAAGCGATCGAAATTTATTATGAAATAAGTGGAAAGGCTGGTAGTCCTAAAATGATTCTAATTCACGGACTCTTTCTAAATAGTGATTATTGGAAATTTCAACTTCCTGATTTTGAATTACAATTTCAAGTTCTCAGGTTTGATCTTCGTGGTCATGGAAAATCAACCAAACCAAAAAAACGCTTCACTATTCGGGATTATGTAGATGATATGACAGCATTATTAAATCATCTAAAATGGACAAATGAGCTTTATTTGGTTGGGCATTCTTTAGGAGGAATGGTTGCACTGGTCTACGGGCTTGAGAATCCAACTCATGTAAAAAAAATGGTGATAGCGGATAGTTTTTGTTTCATAAGCCAAGAAGCAATTACAGATGTACTGGGCCGAATTAATAGCTCAAAATTGGAAGATTTTGCCTTGGGTGTTAGTATTAGGGGATTAACTCCTTATAATGAAGAGATAGCTCAATTTGTTGCAAAACTAATAATTGATACTATGACAAAAAAGGACTGTTTAATTGCAACCGCAGCCTCAGCAGGATTTAATATTTGCGAAAACCTAAAATCATTAAAAATGCCGGTGCTGATCTTGGTTGGTAAAAAAGATATCACCACCCCTGTTTGGGCGAGTGAAATGATACATGAATGGGTGCCTCAATCAGAGTTGAAAATAATTCAAGATGCAGGGCACTTGATTATTTTAGATCACCCACAAGAATTTAATAATCAAGTTATTACTTTTTGGTCAAAATAATACGATTCACCAATACTGACAATTCCTATAATGCCCTATAAATTGGCCATTTTCTCCATACATATGCAAATAGAATTTCAATCCACAAAAACCATAATATGAAAGGAGTAGGATTCATCCTCCAGTAGTTTGAGTTGTCACCAAAAAGAAAAGGAGAAAGTAAGTAATAACCTAAAAATGTCGTTGTTCCAATTATAATTACAAGAATAAATCTAAATAAAAAGTTCTTCCATTGAGTAAATCTTTTTGGCCAATTATCAAAAAATAGTGAAACAAGTACCACCGCGCATATGAGAAATATAGCGTAAGTAATACTCATCATATACCAACCCTTGAGCCTTGTAACAGGATCGGGAGGAGAGCCTCCTATGACGACAAAGAATGGATCAAATATATATTGAACAATGTAAGGAAAGGAGATGGAAACTAAGAATCCTAATAAAATGCAAGATATAAAGGCTATCATCCCGATAAAGGGTTGTTTCCTTCCGATTTTACTCCAAGGCCAGTATTCAAATACCATAAGGGTGAGTAGTGAAAAGAAAATTAACCATTGCGTCCATCCTAGAGAGAAGGCATAACTTGGGAAACTTGTAATGGGTTTCACAGCACTAGCTTCAGATGTAGCGGTCCGTTCACCAGCAGGAATAAACAATAAAAACCACACTAGTAATGTTATTGCATTTCCAATTATCCAAACAATTAATCCTCTTTTTGGTTGTTTTATTTTAAAAAAGGGCCAATACATTGTACCTGCTACCCAAAGAACAGCAAAAGAAAAACATGAACCACTTAAAGCACCAAATATAGACGCCCCCAAAAACCAAGCAATATAAGGATCTGTTATTTGGCTACTATAAAAGGAATTAAAAAGGGGTAGAAGTGCTAAAACAAAAATAATTATAATCAAAGCATTAATCATAGTCCCAACTAGTCCTACTTTCCACGGTGTTTTAAACCAATTATAATAGGGCCAATTTTCAAACCAAATTGCCCACACTACTCCAATTAGACCAAATCCCCCTATTACTGTAGCCCAAGCTGTAATTTCCATTTCCTGTAGAGGTAATGGATTATGCAATCGAGGATCAAAAAAAATCCACCAAGAAACTATGCTTATTATAAAAACAATTAAGATTGCAAGAATACCTGCAATAGGTTGCCTGTAACGAGCCATAACAATCATAGGGGCTTCATCTGCAGACGGAATTCCTACTTTTTCTCCCGATAGAGCCATTATAATATGAGGTATTGAGAATTTTAAATTTAATCTTGTTATTATTTATCTTTTTCCTTACTTAAATCTTAACTAGTTCATACTCAATTGAACCAATATTATTTTTTTTAGCTGCTTCAAATTGATGAGCTGGATTAACTCTAGGCATTAAAGCCTTAAATTTTTCAACTCCCCTTTTTAACGGTTCTGTCCATTCTCCTTCATCATTAAGAAACGGGAGTCCTGGAGCATCTATTTCTTTATCAAAACAAGCTTTATCAATTGCCACGGGATCAGAAGAACCAAAAATTCCAAGATCGGGTATAACTGGAACACCCGGATTTGAAACACAATCACACATCAGAGGGATATCAAGAGCAAAATTAATATATCGAATCTTCTCTGAACCGAATTTTATGACTGCAGTTGCGTTATCAATAAAGCGTTCAATGAATTTCTCCACATTATTCCATTTTGGTCTTATTATTGCTCCTTCTACAGGGCAATCTTGAGAGCATTGAAAACATCCATAACAAACAGATTCATCTATTAACGCTTTATTTTCATGCATTTTGACTGCTCCCACTCTACATGCAGCTATGCACTCTTGGTTACATTTTGAGGGATTACAAATACTAATATTAACAGTTAATAAACCGTCAAAATGAGCTAAGACTTTGTTCTGTTTTGTAACAAAACCTAATCCCAGTTGCTTTAATGCACCCCCAATACCCCCATATGGATGCCCTTTAAAATGGGAGATTACAACAAGTTTATCATAATTGAAAAGTCCTGCTGCTACTGATACCCTTTTAAAATGAAGTCCCTTGATTTCCACCTTTTTTCCATTAATGCCCTCTTCACCATCAATGAATTCTAATGGTGCACCTATAACGGCTTCATGATATCCATGTAATCGAGCTATTTTTTTGTGATCAGTTCCGGTTTTTCTATGTCCCACACAAATTGTATAATCTTCATTAATTTCAATTTTCTCAATAGCGTTTCCACGTCCTTGAGTTTCAATTAAAGTTGGGATTCCCCCTTTCGCTTTAATTGCTTTCACTACTTCTCGGACATAATCAGGACGTAAATAGTGAGTATTGTGTGATTCCCCAACATGAATTTTTACCCCAACTTTATCCCCAGTGCCGATATTATCTAAAATTTTATCCAAAATAAATCTGGTTTTCACTAAATTATTTGTTATCATGTTTTGAGCCGTATTTGGAAGTGTTGCAACTTCATTTGGCGATGCCCAATAAACAATCGACTTCATTATACTTTAAATCATCTACTTGAACTAAAATACTAATTAAATAAGAAAAAGAAAGAGTATTAATAAAGATCTTTGATAACAAATTCTAATTTTAGATTTTTTAAGGTTTCTTCTAAAGGATATGCATTATTAGGGTTCCAACCCATTTTTATGCAATAATCCTTATAATCACTAAGATAATCAGTATCAAAAGTTCTCTTAGGTAATTTGTTATTAATGATATCAATACCTTCTCGGATTGTGAATGCTTGTCTAAGTGTTTGGATTCTCAAACCTATTTCCAAAAACTCATCAATAGATATATCCCAACCAGTTAAAGCTTTGACTAGTCCCGCTAATGGGTATTTTTGTAAAAAAGTTGCGAATTCACACAATCCCAGACTATTAATTGTTTGCCATATGCCAGCTATTTTCATTTCAGCTTCAGCTCTATCGATTCCCGGTTCTTTATAATTTTCTGGGAGAAAAAAACCATCAATTAATCCATCTGGTTTTGCGATTATTCCTCCTCCCATCATATCTAAAGTTGCTGTTGTATGCCTACCAGGAGTAGGATCATATGCCATAGATGCTCCCAAACTTTTGTAAAATTTGGGAGAATGCATCCCTAATTCTTGACCTAATGAATGAATTGCATATTCCTTTCCTTTTCCTAATCTTTCTGAAGCTACTTTGGAGCCATCCGCTAAAATATCACCGATACCTTCTCGTTGGATAATCTTTTTTACTAATTCTATTGCAGCTGAAGAATTACCCCATTTCATCTCAAGACTATCAGTATCTTCTAATGTAATCAACCCATTCTCATAGCATTCAATTGCAAACGCTACTGTCCCTCCCACAGATATAGTGTCAATACCTGCTCTATTACAGATATCATTCATAATAAATAATGAAGTGAGATCATCATTAAGAATCAAATGACCTAAACTTGCGCATGTTTCATATTCCGGTCTGTGTGTTTCCTCAATTCCCGCTTCTGGAACCTTCATTATAGCACCACATCGAAGGGGGCATGAAAAACATCCATATACTTTTTGTTTATATTTATTAATTTCTTGACCAGATATTTTGTTTAATCTCTCAAGGGGGAAATCCTCTTGAAACGTACCTCCCCAATTTTTAATAGGAGTATCACCAGATGTTGCTGAGAAAACGTTCCCAGCAGCGGTTCCAAAATTCTTAAATATGGTTACTATACCCCCTTTAGCAGAATTTATACCTTCATTATAGGTTCTAGTAAGTTCTATTAGTTTCTTGTTGTCTACTACAGGAATACTCACATTCCCTTTAACCACAATCGCCTTTAAATTTTTAGAACCCATTACTGCCCCAAAACCAGATCTAGCAGCTATTCTTGCTTTATCATTAACGATTCCAGAGATTAAAGATAATTTCTCACCCGCTTGACCAATACAAGCAATTTGAACGGCTCCATGTTTTTCCTTAAGTTTATCTTCAGTTTCTACCGCGTCTAATCCCCATAGATCTGATGCATCTAAAAATTTTTTTTCCCCGTCAATAATACTTACATATACGGGGTTATCTGATTTTCCCCTAATCAATATAGCATCATATCCACACTTTTTTACTTCGGGACCAAAATATCCTCCACAATTTGAATCTCCCCATGTTCCGGTTAACGGTGATTTTCCCGCAACCATGAACCTTCCTGTTAACGGGGCAGGCGTACCAGTTAACAATCCTGGAAAAAATCCAAAAACTGATTCCGAGCTTAAGGGATCTGTTTTTGCAGGCATATTTTCATATATTAGTATGGTAGCTAAACCATACCCACCTAAATATGATCGATAATATTCATCCGATAAATACTCTTCAGAAAAAGCCTTTTTTGAAAGATCAATCCATAAAATTTGTCCAAAATAACCCTTTGTCATTTCAATTTATACCTTTTAACTTTTACAATTTAGTATTCTTAACAATTTAACATAAATGTAAAGACGAAAATTGTATGATTTAAGATTAAATTTAGAATATAATTATCATTTAAAAACAAAACCATTTTAAGGAAATCGGTTAGAACTTTATCCAATTGTACTAAATTCGCCTTCAGAGATACCCCAAGAATCGATGATTTTTTCAGCATCGCCCATGATGTTATCGAATAGATCCTTCAAAGATTCCATTTTATCGTTATATCCTACCGCTGGAGAAGGAACACTAGTTCCACCTAATTTTCGATGATAGAGTCGTTTGTGATAATCTTCTGAAAATATATTGGTATTTAACCAATTCTTCTTTTTATCTAAAGGTAAGGGACTTTCTTTGGTAACTAAAATTACCGTTCCTAAACAAACTGCCTCAGCACCCATAGCTAATGCACCTAAAATACCACGAGCGTCTCCTATTCCTCCTGCAGCAATTAAAGGGACTTTTAATATTTTCTTACCAATAGTTAAATTAACAAGGGTGGAATGTTGATATGGATTTTTATACCCCGATGATTCCATACCCATAAGGGTAATAGCATCTGCCCCTGCTTTCTCCACTGATATGGCATGCCTTAGTAATGGTACTTTGGGAAACCAATAACATCCCGCTTCATGAACTCTTTTTCCAATGTAAAGGGCTTGATAAGATGAAGTGGAAAATATCTCAACTCCTGCATTGATTGCCACTTCAATATATCTTAAATATTCTTCTTTCTTTGTTTCAGCATCAGATCTACCACGTGGTCGATCAACAGTTAGATTCACCCCAAATGGCTTGTCTGTTAAAGTTTTTATTTTTTGGAGTTCAGTTTTAAATGTTTTAACATCATAATTAAGCGCTTGAATTATCCCAAAACCACCTGCGTTTGAAAATGCTGCAGCAAATTCAGTTATTCCATGTCTCGAAAACGCTGCCATAATCAATGGATACTTTGTTTTAGTTATTTTTGTAATCCGGGTTTTCCATATCATAATACTCACTTAAAACTATTCTAATAATCTAAAGGTTGAAATTCTAAAAAGTTTAATCATTAACATGGATAAACTCACAAACTAACTTGATATCTCTTTTATTTTAAGCTGTAATTCTTGGTAGTGACTAGGATAAAAGATTTTAAAAATTCTTAACCAGTCAATTCCAATAATTCCTCCTGCGACAAAACTTAGAAGGTAACCAGAATTTACAATAAATTCATGAGTTAAATATTCTTTAGGTATAAAATCATTTCCGTATATTACCATTAGAAAAGCTAAGCTGGTGAGTAGCAATCCAAAAGGAAAGAGGAATAGTTTAGGATGCTTGAAAAAATGTAGATCATCTGTAGTAATAGAATTGAATGCTGAAACAGTAGAGTTCTCATTTTTGACCAGCTTATTTACTTTCTCAAGAAACCTCAATCTAATTAGATCATGATAATCTCGAAATGCAAAGAAACTCCCGAAGTATATAAAAGCATAAAGGAAAATCATTATTATTGCTAAATATAACTTGTATTCTTTCCAAAAAATTTCAATTTGAATTATATTAAACCGTATAATAAAAAGAGTAATACCTAATCCCAACAGAATAATCCCTAAGAAGCTCTCATGTAAATGATACCCTCTAATAAAATTTCCTTCAAATTTCACGGAAATCTTCTTAATATAATAAACGATGAAAAGGACTATACCAGGTGTAACCATCGCAACCGACAAATAAAATACTACTTCAAGCAAATTTAGGACAATACTGGGAAGTGAAATAACTCCAAGACCATTGTTCAAATGAAGTAAATTCCACGCTATAACACCACAGACAATAAATATAAGAAACAACTTCCGAAAGATACTAATATTCATTATGAACATTAGAATTAAAGAAAATATACTCAGTGAAACAAGGACATTAGCTTTACTTAATATTAATTCCGGAGTATTTGGAAAATATAGCGTTTTAGCATAAAAATAATTAAAAAGTGCGGAAAAAATCAGAACTAAGAAACTAAAAACAACTACTAACTTTATTGTTATTTTAATGCTCTTTCTCATTAAAATGTATAAATTTAAAACCTATAAAAATTGATCTAAAGATCTCTGGGTTTTAATGTAATTAATTAGTTTACTACTCTGTTTCCAATGTTTAAAGTCTACAATAAAACCTTCAGCCATTTTGTGGATAGCATCATTAAAATTATCTAATTTTATAGGATCGCTTGTCCACATCGCATTATTAACAGTTTCTCTAATAACCCAAACCCCCAAGGGAACAACGTAACCACCAGATACTTCTCTGAATATTAAAACCCTTGCTTGCCTTTTTATTTTGTACAAATATTCACAAACAGATTTTCTTGCTGCGTAATAAGCCCCGGTTATATTACTTGCGTAGTTTTTTCTCCCTCCATAAAATTCAAAATCCGTCATTATCTGTGGCTTTAGATTTCGAGTATCTCCATTGAGAGAAATATTCCATAAAGTATTTGGTGCCCACACCTCGTTCATTTCGTACATAAATTTTCCGGGAAATAATAAAATTTTGAAATGGTTATCGAGATAAGTGGCTTCAAAGATTTGATAATCGTCAATTTCAGGAAATTTCTTAATTTCCTTAATCAAGCCTTTTGAAATGATATCATCTACTGCTGTAATGGTCCAACGAGTCGGTACAATTCTGCGTCTTTTCTCTTCACCAAGTAATCCTGCTGAAAATATTCTTTTTATTGTGGATTCAGGTACCTTACCTTTGAAATAGAGATGTTCTGAAACGGCTTCAGTTGCCTTTAGATCTGTATCTGATACACAATATTCAACTTGAGGAAGGACCTTAGTGTTTTCAGCAATAATAATTTTCTCTGTCATACCAGAGGGGCCCATAGGTAATGAGTGATTATCCATCATTATACGTAAATTCATCTTTGATATTTTCGTTTCTGTATCTACTGGTTGTGCCGCCATTGATAATTCTTGAGATGTTTCGAGAAGTTTTTGAATTTTTATCGAAGGTGTTGTTTTTGGGTTTTTACGACCAATAAACACATTTGTTTTGAAATTACTTCTGACTAAACTACTTCTGTATCTGATTATATCTACCATTTTTTTCCCAAACCATAATTCTGGAGCATCAAGGATGTGATAATCAGAGATATCAAGTCCCGTTTCAAATTCTTGAAAAGGTACTAATGGTCCTAAGTATACATTTGGATAGCTGAAATGTCCTACAAAAAATCCGGGAGGGCTTGCCCCAAAAATCTCAACATTTCTCTGTGTTTTATCAATCTCGAAAGGAACCATCGATTTTAGGACAGATTTCTTTAATAGAATTGGGCAGGTTTTTTTCCCGCATAGTAACCTCCCTCCTTTACAACGAAGGCAAATATTTTTTTCAGTTTGAGGTCTTACCAAGTGTCCTTCTCTTGAATCTTTTTCGTTATTCAATAATAATAAATATATTCTACTATTAAAAGAGAAGAAGAGTATAAATTTTTAATATTTATATTAAAGAACCAACAATTTAAAAAGAGAAATGTATTTCTCATAATGAAATCCTTGATTTTATTGACAATATCAATCTTTGAACGAAAAATATATAAATTTATGAAAGAAATATTCATATGAGGGAGATTTATGGAATTAAGCATACCCAAAGTAGGTTCATTTATAAGTTTATTAGGCGGGATTCTTTTGTTAAGATGGGGATTAGAATATTCACTATTTATAAGAAACTTCACTATAGATATAACAACTACTTTTAGATACATTCATTTAGTGGTAACATTAATTTGGAGTAGTCTTGCTATTGTGGGTTCGGTAATTGTCTTGAGAGGTGATACTAAAGGCTATAAATTTTGTATGATATCTGGAATCGGAGCGATCATAGGAACCTTTGTTCCCATTTTTTTCTATGATACAGGTTTTGGCTATATTCAATTTTTTTATTTAAGTGGTACGGGAAACTTTACTGACATTGTCTTAATATTACTAGGGGCCATTTTAGGTTATGCCCTAGAAGAAAAAGAAATTAGAAGCGTAAAAGTTTAACTTTCACAGAATAATGGTGATGGATACCCACTTAAGAAATATTAACAAAAATATTGTAGCTGGACTCATTATTATTTTAGGCTTTACTATTCCAATATTAATAACCCCCTTTTCTAGTTCATTTCTTTCTTATAAAAACTATAGTTGGTTTTATGATACAGGAGGTCAGGTAACAGATATAGAGATTTCGTATGATAACTCTTACTATGTTATAAGTACTGCTTCAAAGCTTCTGTTATTTCATAAATCTTACCGTTACCCAATATGGGAGTATGATAATATTGATCATATGCATCCCGTTTCTATTACAGCTAATGGTAAATATTTCGCTGGAGTTGATTGGGATAATCTTTATGTATTTTCAATAGAAAATGGATATATTAATCAACGTTTTATTAAAGCTTCTTCTTGGCTGCACTCAGTAGAATTCTCACGGAATGGTGAATACTTTGTAGTGACTGAGTATAACACACTTTTTTTATATTCAACTACAACATTTTCACCAATTTGGAGTTTTACATCAGAAGAATTATTCGGTATGGTAAAAATTTCCTCTGATGGTTCCTTTATTGTAGCTGTAGATGGGAATTATCTCTATATGTTTTCTAAATTTAGTAATACATCGTTATGGAGATTTCCAATAGATAATCGTAGTCAACGAATCGCAATGTCTGCAAATGGAAGGTATGTAGTATTAGGTGAATATATAGTACTCGACAAATATCCCAAAACATTATATCTGTTCAATAGAGATAGCGATACACCAATTTGGAGTTGTGATTTTGGTCGATATATTACATCAGTAGCAATTTCCGATGATGGTTCAATAATCGCAGCAGGAAATTCGGATGGTTTAATTAACATTTTCAGTCCTATATTATCAGAACCGATATTTTCTTATGAAACTCCATGGGGAATCGAATATTTGTCAATTTCTTCTAATGGTAGAAGTGTTGTAGCAGCAAGCACAATATTCTATTATTGTTTAGCGTGTGCGGGATGTCCTTGTCCAGATGATGAAGGAGAACTTTATGTATTTAATTTTGATTTATTATCTAATTCATGGAGGTATGACATGAGTCGCTATATATCCTCCACTTCAATTTCCTCAGATGGTAGATTTGTTTTAATGGGGAGTAATGAAAAGATATATTATTTTCAAAATAAGTATTAATTTTTTTTCAATTCTTTTATTATTAGAAAGAATGACTCATTCCGAATAAAGGAATCCACTGTACAATCCCAATTTTCCTTGAGAAGAGCTTCAAAATATTTCGCCCAGTACTGGCTGTAATCTCGAGTCAAGTCGTGGTTAAATCGTATTTGAAAAACTCCCTTATCATTCTTTTCCAATTCAATTTTATAGAAATAATTTGCAACCTCCCACATCCCCGTTAAACCTTTTAAAAACTCTTCTAATGAGAGTTCTTCTTTTCTTTTTCCTAGAAACCATTCGATTGCTTCAATAGCAATATTGTTTTTAATGGCTTCCTCATACTTACCTTTTATATAAGAAAGAAACGTAGTTTTGCCTACAAGAACCATGTTTAATTCCGCTCTAGCTCTGCACCATATTTCTTCAATTGATCCTTGATGCGGTTCTTTAAACTTTTTCAATATTTTAATAGCCTCATCCACTACTGCTGATTTCGAGCCATATTCCTCTTCAAATTGTTCAACAATATTAAAGGATTGATTTGATATAGTTGCATGTACAGATTTTTTTGGGCTTTCCTTTGATTTCGACATGATCGTAAAACTAATATTTTTATTTTTTTAAAAACAATGTCATTAATATTATATTAAATTACATAATATTTAAATATTCATGTAATTTTCTATATTATAGTATGCCATTAAAAAGTTTAATTATAATAAAAAATCTGAAGGGATATAATTGTTAACATCTAAAAGCAAAATAATTATTCTAATATCTATTATAGCTATTGCATCATCAGGGATAATATTAGGAGTTGTTATTTTTCAAAATACACTGAACCCATCTATCCGGATTGGGGCGTTATCGGGAGATCTGCATCATCTACCCTTATTTGTCGCATTAGAAAATGATTATTTCGCAGAGGAGGGATTAGAAATAAATAGTGAAAACATTATTTGGTTTCCAAATGGTAATGAAGTTATGGTTGCTTTTGAGGCCTCAGCTTTAGATGTATCGTATTTGGGCCTTGCGCCTGCGATGGCTCATAAACTCACTCAAAATGCCCCTATAAAAATAATAAGTGGTGTAAATGTAAATGGTAGTGCAATTATAGTAAAGGGGGGCTCAGGAATAAACACAACCATAGATTTGATAAACAAGAAAATAGGGGTACCTTCATTGAATAATATGCAAGATTTTATACTTCAAATTGCTCTTACAGAAGTAGGTTTAAGTATAAATAATGTTACTCGAGTAGTTTTATCAGTAGGAAACATGGAAACTTCTTTAGAAGGAAATCAAATTGATGCTTTTGTGGCTTGGGAACCATTCAATGCTAAAGCTACTGACATTGGAGCAATTTATTTGAATAAAAGCTCAAATATTTGGCCTAATCATCCTTGTTGTATAATAGCAGCGTCTACAGGGTTCTTGAATTCTAATTCCGACAAAGCTCAAAAAATAGTACGAGTTCATAAAAGGGCTCTGGAATGGATGGCAAATACTTCAAATCATGATGATCTTATTGTTATAGCAAAAAAATATACCGGTATTGTCTCCAATAGCGTAATTGAAATAGCTTTAAACAATGTGGGTTACGTGTATAACTATACATTATTTCAATCTGAAATAGAACGATTTTATGATGATCTTACTACTTTAAATTCTAACATCGCTGCGTGGTCTTCTGGGAGAGCTAATTTCTTCCAAGAATTGTTTGATGAGAGCTATTTGAATGCTTGAGGGATTTAAGTGAATAAACAGAAAATTAAGCGTGTTCAAATTTCAATTTTATCTATTTTTATTTTTATTATTATTTGGCAAGTAATTGCTAGTCTACAGATTTCTACAATAATTCCTACCCCTTTCGAAGTTATGAAGGCATTTATCGATTTTAGTATTCAAGGAGACAATTTTGGTTATAATTTTTTTGATCACATATTTGCTAGCTTATTAAGAGTTAGTTTGGGATTTTATTTTGCGTTAATTATTGCAGTCCCTTTAGGATTGTTTATGGGGTTATCAAAGAAAATTCAATCCGCATTTAATCCTATAATAGAAATCTTTAGACCAATTCCCCCCTTTGCATGGATCCCTTTTGCCTTAGTCTTTTTTGGACTTGGTTTAATTTCCCAATCCTTTATAATTTTCATTGGTGCATTTTTTCCAATTTTAACAAGTACAATAAAGGGTGTACAAGAAACATCAGTAATCCATATGGATGTAGCTAAAACTTTAGGTGCTTCTCGTTCAGATACAATCTTATATGTTGTTTTACCATCAACATTGCCTTCTATTTTAGTAGGAATAAGGATTGGGCTAGGTGTGGGGTGGATGTGTGTTATTGCTGCTGAATTAGTAGGATTAAATACCCCTCTTGGTTTGGGATATTTAATACAATATTCAGCTCAATTTGGTAATTTTGGATTAACATTTTCCGCCATGCTTTTAACGGGCTTAATCGGTTTTGGAATAAATTTTTTGGTTAAATTTATAGAAAATTACCTATTACGATGGAGGGCTACAATTGCAAGTAGCTAAATTAGAAATACAAAACATTTCAAAAGTTTTTGAAAGAAATGGAAATAGACTTCATGTATTAGATTCTATATCTATAAATGTCAAAGAAAAAGAATTTTTAACAATCTTGGGTCCAAGTGGTTGCGGAAAAACTACATTAATTCGAATTATCGCGGGTTTAGAACAACCCACCTCAGGAGTTATTATTCTCGATGGAATTGAAATTCATAAACCTTCTAAAAAAATAGGTTATGTGCCTCAAGAATATTCTTTATTCCCTTGGAAAAATATTGAGAGCAACATAAAATTTGGTTTAAAACTTCAAGGTGTAAAGAAGATTGATTCAGAAAAAAAAATTGAAGAATTATTAAAATTAATTGGTTTGGGTGAATTTAGAAATTATTATCCAAAAGATATTTCTGGGGGTATGAGACAAAAAGTAGCTATAGCTCGTGCGTTAGCAATAGACCAAACTTTACTTCTATTAGATGAACCATTAATATCTATAGATGCTCAAACCAGAAATAAGTTACAAGACGAAATATTAGAAATTTGGAAAAAATCGAAAAGAACAATTGTGTTTGTTACGCACAATATTGATGAAGCAGTTTACTTATCTGATCGGATTATTATATTAAGTTCAGTTCCTGCCAATGTAAAGAGATCTATACCTATAAATTTACAAAGGCCTAGAAACAGAACTGGTCCTCAATTCAATCAAATTAGAAAAGAAATTTTAGATCAAATGGCTGTAAACATTTAATATCCTTCCTAAATTACGGTCTTTATATATAATAGAGAGAATCTATATCAATTTTTTTCATTGATAATAAGAGACATCATTAATGATAGCACAAAAATTATACAAAAAACTCGATAAAGATTTTGAGCTTGACAAATGTAAGGATGATTGGAAATATTTGGATTATAACAAATATATTAGCAAAAAGTTCAAAAAGCGATATATGGGGATCTATTTAGATAATTCTAAAGAGATTGAGAGGATATTTACTGCAGTTTTCCCATCAGACCTAATTCTGAACAAAGTTTTAGAATTAAACGAGGAAAATATCCTAATTGTAACCCATCATCCGATGGTATGGGATATTACTAAAAAAGAAATTTTTGAAAATGTTAATCTGGAATTGCTGCCAGAGCTGAAAAAGCGTAAGATCTCGATGTACACCATGCATGTGCCTTTAGACAAAAATGGAGAATATTCCACTACTACAAATTTAGCTAGAGCGTTAGATATTATACCTGAAGGTGAATTCTGTGAATATTTTGGAGTCAAGGTGGGTATATATGGTAAAACCAATTTGAAAACACCTGAGGAATTAGCTAATAAACTAAGTTCGGCAATTGGTCATAGGACGAAATTATGGAAATATGGTTCAGATGATATAAAAAACCAAAAAGTTGCTGTGGTTGCTGGAGGGGGAAATGAAATTTATATTGTTCAAGAAGTATTAGATCTCGGGATTAATACATATGTAACTGGGATTACAGCATTAAATGATTACAGTAAAGAAGTACATACATTTGAAAAAGAAAACCAACTCAATATCATCGGGGGGACTCATTATTCCACAGAAAAATTTGCGTGCATTGCACTGTGTAAATATTTTGAAAATTTAGGATTGAGTTGTGAGTTTCTTGAAGATAAACCTGTTTTAGAAGATATGGATATGGGTTAAACTTAATAATCTAGAACTCCAGTTTGCATAATCATTTTCCATTCGTCTTGAATTTTTGTATAAACCTTACAAGTTCTCCCTTTCCAATGGTTATTAATTCCATTTTTATCTATCCATAAAGTATCGATATCTACAACTGCGAAGGCACCATCTAATTCTTTAGAAACTTCAATCTTTTTTATCTCTCGGGTATTATGGCTCAATTTATGGGTATTAAAAAGCTCTAGCCAGCCATTTTTCCAACGTTTCTCATTAAATCTACCCCACTCCAATATCCAATTCATAGGATCATGAGATTGAGGTGTTTTAGGCCATGGCCACACCATATCAGGGTGAAAAATGGTCAATAGTAAATCCACATCTTGAGTATCCCATGCCCTAGTTTCACGATCAACAATTTCTCTGATTTGTTCCTTAACATCATCTAAACTCATAAAATTCACGTTAGTTCTTAAAATAGTTTTATCCTTTTCTAAATTCTTTTAGGTTTTCAAACCGTTTAATAATCTCAAAATCAATAATGGGATTATTTGCAACATCTAATTTCTCTAATTTTTTTAAATGAACTAAAGATTCTATAGATTTGATTTCGTTACCAGATAGATTTAAGTATCTTAAGTTTTCTAAATCTGCTATTCCATCAATCTCTTTAATTTGATTATTACTTAAATCTAAATGTTCAAGATTTGTCAAATACTTAAGACCTTTGATATCACTGATGTTATTATCATTTAAGAGTAATTCCTTTAAATTTTTTAAATTTTTTAAGTTTGTAATAATTGAGATTTGATTTCCACTTAATTCTAATTCCTCGAGATTAATAAGTGAATCCAAACCACTAATTTCTGATATTAAATTTGTTTCTAAATGAAGTTTTTTTAACTTACTAAGATGATCTAATTTTTCTATTCTGGAAATCTTGTTTTTCTCTAAATATAATTCCAATAAATCAGTTATTTTTTTTATCCGTTTAATTTCACCTATATTTCGTATATTGAAATGCTCTAAATACAAGATTTGTTTATCTATGTAAATTCTTTTTTTATTAATTTTCACATGTTCCATAGATTCTAAAGAGAAAAATCCGTATTTTAGTGAAATCAATTTAATTTATAAAAAAGTTAAGCCTAGCAACTAAATTTTAAATGTTAAAACTTTATAAAAGGGATATAATAACCTTTAAGAAGATGTATTAAGGAAATTTATCATAATCTAAATGATGATAATCCATTATTTTTCTTGTTATTTCTTTAAAGCTATAGAGGATATTAGTGTTATCTTTCGAAGAGGTTTTAATAAAATCTTTTTCATTGTGGTTCTGAAGGAATTGGGTGATGATATAATCAGCGATCTTAAACTTTTTATCTTCTCCTTGCGCTAAATCAATTTTTGTACCGATTAATACTTTAGGGCGATCCTCCAATTTAAATTGAACCAGATTTTCATACCACCAATCTAATTTTACAAGTGATTCCATCTGCAATAAGTCAAAAACTAAAAATATACCACTTGCTCCTGAAATATAATATCCAAATAGAGTTTTAAACTGTTCTTGCCCTCCAAAATCCCAAATTGAAAGGCGAGCAAACGTGTCTTCTCCTTTAATTACAATGGGGATGTCATGGGTATAAAAATCTATACCAACTGTTAATTTAGTGTCTGCATTAAAAGTGTTAAAGCACAATCTACGGGCAATGCATGTTTTTCCTACGCCACCACTCCCAATCAAACAAATTTTAAAAATATATTTAAAATTCCTGTCTTCCATGGTTCTATGAGTAACACTAACTTCTTAGTTGCATATAAATTTGTTGTAATAAAATGATACTATAATACTTTAGAAAAAATGTTGTTATTTATATTTTTGATATACTTTTTTATATGGATTTAAAATCTTTATCAAACGACAGAGCTTTAAATTAAACTGTTTTTATATAAGGATTCCAATACGCTTAGTTGAGAAACTCTTTGCTTCAGAATATAAAATAAAAATTTCTTTAAATTGGTTTTTAAGAAAATATTCGATATTAAATCAAATTTTGTAGTAATGGGAGCATTATAATTTTCTACATACTAATTCTCCCTTTCCTATTGGGACAATAAGGGCATCTACTCGATAATCCTTCAAAGCTTTATCAATCATTGGTTTTAGAGTTTCATAATGATTTATCGCATTATCAGCTATGAGAATTCCTCCCTGAATCATAAGAGGAACTAATAAGTCATAACATTCTTCATATATTTCCTTCTCAGCATCCAAAAAACAGAATGCTATATTTTGATAATCTTTTATATAATTTCTTGCATCACCCTCTATCAATTCAATGTAATCCTCCATATCAGTGTCTTTGAATGTCTTTTTTGCTAATTCTATTTTATTCTTTAAAATTTCAAATGTGGTTATTTTAATTCCTTTTAATTTACAGGCGAGAGCTATCCATAAGGTTGAATATCCTGCACTTGTCCCAATTTCAACAAATTTACCCTCAGGTGCAGAAGCAGCTAAAATTGAAAGGAATTTTCCTGTTTCAGGTGGAATTTGACGTAATCTTTTTAAACGAGGCGTACCATCATTTCTATCTCTCGAGTCAATTTCTTCTAGGGATTGCATCTTTTTTATTATTTTGTCTGGGATATCATGAAACATTTTATACCTCTCTTATTGATTATTTATTTCACATTTTTTTACTATAAAATAGTCTTCATGTGACGAGATCTAATATTTTTAGGCATGTGTTAATAATTCCATTAGAGCCCTAGGTATTTCCTTATAATCAGTAACAGCATAGAATTTACCTCTTCCTGCCGTTGCTATCTCTTGACAAGTTCTAATCCCTTGGGCGGCATCGTTTTCAGCGGGCATACCAATGACATGCAACTTTGGAAAGAGTTTCGCGATTTCAACTGGATCTTTTCCTCGATTAAATACACCATCCGAAATTAAAATTCCGAAACGACCTTTTCTGTCTTCTCTGGTTTTATTTAATTCTTTTAAACCTTTTTCAAGACCTAGATGTATATTCGTAAATCCAACTGCCTCTGAATCCAAGATGTCATCAATAATTTTAAGAGTTGACGTTCTTTCGTTGATTTTTTTTAAGGTCATTGCATCTGAGTTAAATAAAACTATAGCATAATCTTCCTTCTCCATATTATAAGCTAATACTGAAGTAGTAAGGGCTGCATTCAACAATAAACGACCATACATACTCCCGCTAGTATCTAGTATGAGCACAATTTTTCTTTTTTGACGTTTTCTTACAATTCCAAAGATATCCTTATAATTAATATTCTTCTCATAAATTTTTAACGGATTATGTTGGATTGTTTCATCTAAACTAAACTCAGGCATTCCTATTTTGTAATAGGGAATTGATCTTTTAAATTGACCTCGTATACCCTTACTAGTTATCTTCAATGATAATTTTAATATACTTTGTCGGGCTAAGCGCCTAAAAATAGATTTGTACCTTGCTGATATAGGACGCCTAATAAAAAAGTAAATTTCTGGCATAAAGTCTGGTGCTTCTTTAATCTTATCAGTGAAGAACTTTACACCCTCCTCAGTATCCAAAGTATCCGTTGCCGCATAAACATTAGCCTTTATAAGCCCTAGAACTGCGTCTAAATTGTCGGAAGCCATTGCTAACTGGGTTAATCTTTTAATTGTTTTGTAATCTAGAGTATTAGCAAGATGCTTGTAATAATCAGGTTTTTTTCTCTTTTTTCTAGCAATCTCGTACTCTAAAACATCTTCATTTTGCCTACTTTCAGTAAGTCTAACGTGCGGTTTATTCTCAATCTCTTTGGAATCCCCCTCAGAGAAATCATCGACTATTGAAAATCCGATTTATTTAAAACAGCTAAAACAATATTCGTAATAATCTCTTTTTTTGATTGAGTGAGTCCATCTTCTAATTCGATTTTATTATGTAATGCCATTACCGCAGCTTCAACCCAGTTGCTTGAACTATCAGAATTATCATATTGATTTATTAATGTAGCTAAGTCAATTGCACCTCTAATTGAACTTCCTCTTCGGATTGAGATTGTCTCTCTAGTGGCCTGAATAATATTTTGAGATATTTTCGAAATTTTATCAGAGGTTATATTTGCTTCCTGTTTGATTATTTTAATTTCTTCATCAGGATTTTGATAATCTAAATTAATCCAGATAAATCTATCGATTAAGGCCTCACCTAATACAGTTACTCCAACATGAGCAACAGGATTTTGGGTTGCAACAACAAAGAAATCCTTATGAGCTTTAATTGTTTTCAATTTTGGAATTTCAAGTATACCTTCATCTAGAGCACTTAATAAAGAATTTTGTGTGTTTTCTGGCATTCTATTGATTTCATTTATAAATAAGCACCCTCCTTCGAGCATTGCCATAGCTAGTGGTCCATGCTTGTAGGACTCTTCATTATAACCTTTTGCGATTACTAGAGGGGGCTCAAAATAACCCACTAAATTGTGAGGTAATAATTCTTCACTGCAATCTACCCTATAAAAATTAGAACTATTAGAGCCATAGTATTCAGCAATAGCTTTAGCTAAAGTGGTTTTTCCAACACCAACATTTCCTTCTAGTAATATATTTTTTCCCACCGAATGAGCTAAAACAATTTGTCTAAGTTCTTCAGTTCTACCTATAATTTTATATTTTTCTTGTATTTCAGAGACTATAGTGGTCGTATCAACCATAGACTTAAGAATTAACCATCTCTAAAATAATTTTAGGTTATAGGATAAATCATTTAGACATAAATACAGAATTTACTTATATATTAAATAAGGCGACTCCTATTATTAATTAATGGAAGAAAAATCTTATAAAGTTATTTACATCATCGGAATAATTGTTAGTTCTTTAGCAATGCTTTGGATTCTTTTATTTGGAATCCTAACCTTAAACATTACCTTCCTTATCTTTTTTTGGGTGATTATGTTTCTCTCTGGTTTTGGATTAATCTTAGGCATCGCAAATGGATTTCTTCTTCTTATGGACAAATTTAGCAATAAACTCAAGAAGAAAGGTACTAATACATTAATTGTAATAGAATGTATAATCCCTCTTATTTTAATCGGTTATGCATTGTACAAAATATTTTCAAGTTACTTTCAAGCTACAGCAGTGACTCAAGAAGGCTTTTGGTTTTGGATTGATAAGATTATCTATATCTATGGAATAGTATCCCTGCTTCTCACACTTTATATCTTACCTTTGGCTAGTGAACAGTTTCAAAAGGCAGTAGAGTTGGGAAAGTTAACTTTTTGGAAAAAGAAAGCGAAAAAAGTGGCAAGAGAGATTAAAAAGAAATATTTTTCTTTAAGAAAGGAATTTGCTAGAGCACAAGTACAGGATCAAATGACAATAAAAGAAATCTTAGATTTATGGCGTAACAAATTTGCGATAAATTTCTTATTAGTTTTAGCAATAGGGTCATTGATATTCACACCTATTGCTTTCATATGTTTAATGTATTGGTTGCATTTATACGTATTTTTCAGAATTCAAACTAGAGCTTGGGAGAAGTTAATACTCTTGATCGGAATGATATGGGTTGGATTTGTTGCTGTTATTTCACCTTTTCTCCCTTTTTTAAATTTACAAATTTATCAAACCATTGATCCATATTTCTGGAGCGTTAATATCTTTTACTTAATTGGAATTTTGGTGGCAACATATATATTTATCAGAAAATTGCTCAATCTTCAAGGGATCACAATTAATACTTTAAAAATGAGGAGTAAAGATAAAAAAATTCAGAAGCTTGAAGAAGAAAAAGAAGAACTGGAGAGAAAATTGAAAGAAAAGGACTCTAGTATTTAACCTATTTATGTATTTAAAATAAACTAAAAAATTTTGGGTTGTTCTTCTTTTTCATGCTCCATTAGAACAATCGAATTCGTTTTCTTCCATAATCTAAATGCAATATAGCCAATAGATAAAAGCAAAATCGGGTATACAATGACTTCTAAAAGTGCAGGATTAGCATTGTATCCAAATAAAGCCTTTAACAAAGAACCAATTATTTCAAGCCATTCTGGGGTGGCAGGATTCCCATCTGGGAATGATTCTGGTAAGATATGTTTTATATTCCAAACTTCTGGTATAATTGGGTTTAGTATACCTGCTTCTAAAAATTCATGGATGCCAAACGTGATCAAACCCGCAGCAAATAGAATTAGAATTAAATTAGTTGCTTTAAAGAACTTAGATAGATTAATCATTTTCACTCCATAATATATCAGCATTCCAATAAGTATAGAAATACTTAATCCAATAATTGAACCTAATATAGTTGAAATTTGGCTGATCGAGCCTACAGACGCAGTTCCCGTTAATAATAATACTAATTCAATGCCTTCTCTAATTATAATTACAAATGTTAGTGTTGAAATTGAAAAGGCTTTTTGACGTTCAATTGATTGTTCTAATTTCTCTTCTAATCGTTTACGCATCTTTGGACCTTCTTTACTGACCCATAAAACTAAAGTGATAATAAAGATCCCCGAGATAATAAATGTAGATCCTTCAAATACTTGTTCTAAGATCCCTGTGAAACCTCCAAAAATAAATGAGAAAATTATAGCAAAAACTATGCTTGAAATAATAGCGAGAATCGCGCCGAAATATACATATTCATTATAAGATCTCTGATTTGTTTTTTTCAAATATAGTAGAATAATAACAACAACTAAAGTGGCCTCTAATCCCTCTCTAAACGCTAAAAAGGCGGGGGTTATTAAGTCAATATATATAGTCATTATAATTCACCATAAACTTTAGATCTGAGTAGAAGTGATATTCATTAATTATAAATTTTTAGGTTATCCTAAATAAGTATTTTTTTCTCTTAACTATCGCTAAAAAAATCTAAAAAAGTGGGTTCTAAATATAAGTTTTGCTATAAATCTAAGATCTCATTTAATATTTATTCATAAGTTGTATATAATGTTAATCCAACCAAACCTTGTATACAGAGAATCTAAATAAAATTTTCGAAACCATTAATTTTAAAGCTTAAACCAAATTACTTAATAAATTATGGAAATAATTATAGAAAAATCAGATATCATAGAAACCAAAACTGGAAAGGTTCAAGGGTATAGAAAAGATCATTTATCGATTTTCAAGGGGATTCCATTCGCGGAACCACCCTTAGGGAATTTGCGATTTTCACCTCCTCTTAAAAAGAAAAAATGGGAGGGAGTACTAAATGCCATGGATTATGGACCTAGTGCATTCCAAGGGCATTCTGAAATGGCTCAATACATAGGTAAACTTGAACCAGAGAGTGAAGACTGTTTAACACTAAATATCTGGACTACCGGAACTGATAAAAAAAAGCGTCCAGTAATGTTTTGGATTCATGGGGGTGCTTTCATGACGGGTGGAGGAGCGGAACCAACCTATGACGGTTCTGCTTTAGCTCTTAGAGGTGATATTGTAATAGTTACCATCAATTACCGATTAGGATCTTTTGGTTTCCTACACAATGAGAATATTTCTCTGAATGTTGGATTTCAAGACCAACTAATGGCTTTACAGTGGGTATATGAGAATATTGTACATTTTGGTGGAGACCCTGAAAATATCACAATATTCGGAGAATCTGCGGGAGGATATTCTGTACTTGCATTATGCACCGTACCACAAGCAGAAGGACTCTTTCACAGAGTTATTGCACAAAGCGCCCCCTATATTGATACCACGGTAAGTGATAGAATTTCAAAAAACATTTTCCACAAACTTCAGATCAAACCAGGAGATATAGATTCATTGAGAGAAATACCACCAGAGAGTATTATCGAAGCTCAAAACCAGGTTGCTTCTACAGTACCAACTGAAGTCATGGCATTAAGACCTTTAATTAATCCTGAAACATTCCCTAAACATCCATTAAAAGCATTTCTCAATGGGGAATGTGCAAACATTGATTTCATGATTGGGACAAACCTTGATGAATTCAAATTATATACGGCCATGGAACCTTTTAAATCGATGGTTGGTGGTGATATTGAAAAGATGATTATTGGATTCCTTGCATTGCAGGGGATTAAAAAAGGTGAAGAAATTATAAAAACATATAAAGAGGCTAGAGCAGGAAAATATTCTGCAGAATCAGTTGACGTAATAACAGCAGTTATAAATGATTTTGCATTCCGTATCCCAATGACACGTTTACTGGAAGCACAAAGACCTCATCAACCTAACACTTTTAATTATTTATTCACTTGGCCTTCACCTGGATTAGATGGAATATTAGGATCTTGTCATTCGCTTGAAATTCCGTTTGTTTTTGGGAATTTGAGTTCTCCAAACTTAAAAGAGTTCTTAAAGGGAGCACCTGAGGAGCTATCCGAAAAAATGATGGATGCTTGGATAAATTTTGCAAAAACTGGTAATCCAAATCATAAAAATCTTCCGAATTGGCCTGCTTATGATTCTGAAGCGCGTACAACCATGGTTTTTGGAGAAACTTGCAAGGTAGAGGAAGCTCTTTTTGATAAAGAAAGAGCAGCATGGGATGGATTGCTCGAGATTTAAGATTTTCTTTACCTAGGGAAAAGTTTTACGATTACTTTTTCTCCCTTTTTTAATCCCTCTTGATAAGGTGGAATTTCAACTATCCCATCAGAATTAGTAAGGGAACTAATAACTCCGGATCCTTTTAATTTTACAGGAATAGCGATAAGTTTTTCTCCCGATTTTTCTATAGTTACCCTTAAATGATGTAGATATCCAAGACCTGAAACTGGAACATCCTTACTGATCTCTGCGATTAGTTCTGTTCGAGGATCTATAAGAGAGCACCCCAACAAACTACGTATAGCTAATCCTGCGATTTTTATGAATGATACATAAGCGGCAACCGGAGTCCCAGGTAAACAAAAAATTAGAGATTCATTTAATAAACCAATTAATACAGGTGCTCCTGGTCTTTGAGCAACACCATGAGATAATATTACACCTGATTCATTGACTACTTCGGGTAAATAATCTTTAGTTCCAACAGATGTACCTCCTGTAAAAATTATTATTTGTGAGTCTTCTGCTGCTTCAAATAATTTCTCTTTGATAGAATTTTTATCATCCTTTACTGTTTCACCTCGAATAGCTTCTCCCCCAAATAAATCTACTAACGCAGAAATCATTGGAGTGTTCGAATTGTAAATTTTCCCAGGTATCAATGCATCTCCGGGTTCAAATAATTCATCTCCAGAAGAGAAAACACTAACTTTTGGTTTACTAACCACATTAACTTTCTTAAACCCTAAAGAAGCCAATAATGCTATGTGTTCAGATTTGATGTCAACACCCTTATCTAAAACTTTAGTGTCTTTTTTAATATCTTCTCCTTTTAAGGAAATATTTTTTCCGGGAGGTAGAGATACGTATAATTTCATACGGTCGTTTTCAATTTCCGTATCTTCAATTTTAACAACGGAATTAGCATCTTCTGGTATTGGGGCACCCGTGGAAATTCTGATGCACTCACCCTTTCTAAGTTTGAGGTGGGAAGATTCACCAATTTCAATGGTCCCTACTAATTTCAATGTTTTTGGATTTATGGTAGAAGCACCAAATGAATCTTCTGCTTGAATAGCATAACCGTCCATTGCAGAACGGTCGAAAGGTGGGAGATCAATTCCACTTACAATATCCTCTGCTAATATTCGATTTAATGAATTTAATAATTCAATTTCTTCAATGGGATTTACTTTAATATGAGTAAGAAGTTTTTCAATAGCTTCTTCCACAGATGTTAGTTTTGAGAATCCAATCTTCCTAAGTTTTTCCATTTTTCTCACTCTTTCTTATTGATAATATAAAGGATATGACCGATTTCAGGGAGGATTAGGGCTTCTAATGCTAATTTAACTGCTCTCGGTGAACCTGGAAGTAAAAATACTGCTTTATTTTTCTTTTTGCTTCTTAATATCCCCGCAACAGCCCGTGATAACATCGCAGATGCCCCTATTTCGTTATATGAAAGATTTCGAAAGATTTCTCCAAATCCATCAAATTTTTTTTCTAATCGAGGTTCAATTATTTCATAGGTAATATCTTTTGGGGATAAACCAGTCCCACCACTAAATATGATTGCATCTATATTATCTTCTTTCATAACTCTAACTAAAACATTGTTTAAGCTTTCTTCTGAATCTGGAACAATCTCTGCAAAATCTAGTGAAATAAACGGCTCCTTATTGAATACCTTTTTAACAATAGGAATGGTTTTATCAGACGTCACCTTTTCATGGCTAAGTTCCTGATATCGGCTTGTACTTACCACAATTAAAGCAAAAACAACCCTCTTTGGAGCTTTTTTCTTATGTTCTTCATGTATTTTAATTTCTTTTTTCATTCTATTTAACACTCCTAAAGATTATTTTAAATTTAGAAAAAATTAATCCTCCTTTTATCCCCTTTTTCAATTATGGATTCTAACTCTTCTATTTCAATATAACCATCAGCATTGAAAATTGTACTCATAGCTTCTGAACCAGTTTTAATTGGAAAGATTTTTTTAATCCCATTTTCTTCTATGATCTTCACCGCTTTGAATTCATGTCGTCCAACAGTGCTGTAAATTCTTTCTCCAACTTCCAATTCTTTTGAATATTGATCTCGTAAAGGAAATCCTGATAACTTCCTTAAGAATTTATCAATAAAGACATAAAAGCAGCTTAAAGCAGAAGTGGGGTAGCCTGGTAGAATAAATATCATTTTTTCATTTAGTTTCGCAAAAATAATTGGCTTACCAGGTTTAATTTTTACTCCATGTATCATTAATTCAATATTATCGTATTTTTCTAAGACTTGGGGTCCTAAATCTCCTTCCCCCTTAGAAGTACCCCCCGATAATATTATTATATCACTTACTTTTAGAGCTTTATCGATAACATTTTTCAACTCGTTGTAATCATCTTTTATAATTCCCAAATATTGTACTATCACTCCAGTATTTTCTATTGCTTTTCTTAATACCACAGAATTCACATCGTAAATTTTTCCAATCTCCAAATTATTCACATCATGACTTACTATTTCATTCCCAGTGCTTAAAAGTGAAACGATTGGTTGTTTATATACCCAGATTTCCTTGCTTCCCACTGAAGCTAAAATACCCATGGTTGCCAAATCCACTAAAATGTCTTTCTTAACTATTATATTGTTTTGTTTAATGTCATGCCCGATTTCAATTATGTGAGTTCCTGGAGTAATAGCTTTTGAGATCGAAATTGTATTTTCTCTTCGATCAGTAAATTCTACCATTACAACACCAGTTGCGTTATCTGGAATAGCTGCACCTGTTGCTACGTATGAACATTGACCTCTACTCAATCCTATTTGAGGTATATCACCTGCTTGGATTATTTCAATAAGTTTTAACTCAATTTGATTATCTTCTTCCGCCCCAAAGGTGTCTTCAGCAATTACAGCATATCCATCCATTCTTGATTTCCGAAAGTGTGGAACATTTATTCTACTAATTATGTCTCTTGAAAGTATTCTGTTAAAACTGTTTTCAATATTAACTCTTTCTTCGGAATCTCTTAAAATCGAGATAGATTCAAGAATTTCCCTAAATTCTTCCACCTTAATTGTTTTTAAAAATTTCATTTTTTTCCCCTTGATAACATTTTAATGAATCCAATCCGAAGTTCCATCCTTATAATTTTCTCTTTTCCATACCGTTATTTCTTTTTTGTACATGTCAACTGCTTTGCTTATAACTTCGAAACCTTCCTTTCTGTGAGTTGAAGCTACAACCACATAAACTAAATCTTCAGTAAGGGCAAAATCTCCTTTTAAATGAATTAATTTGACATCAATAATCCCTTTTTCTTGTTTTAATTTAGCACAAATTTTATTGATGCTCTCATTAGCCAGATCATCATAAGCATCTATTTTCATACTAATAACAGGTTTTCCAGTCTGGGAACTCCGTCTTACTATACCTGTAAAAGTATGGATAGAACCAGCTTCTTCAATATTTGAATCTTTTTTTATTGATCGAATAACACTCTCAAGGTCGATTTCCCCTTTATTATAAATACCTGACTTGATTTGAGACGTTTTCTTTTTATTAATTTTACTCTAACCTCCTGATACGGGTGTTAAGAAAGCGATTACATCTCCATCATTTAAATGTGCTTCTAGAGGATTTTTTTGAAGAAGAGGTTTATTATTTATTATAATTGAGATTAGGTTGCTGATTCTTTGAATACGATGATCCCATAATAGCTTTCGAAGTCTTAGTCCATATTTTCCTAATAACAAATCAATCAACTCATTTAGTCGATTGCTTGATAACTCAAATTTCTCTTTCTCCTTTCCTGTAATATCCTTAAACTCCGCAAAGTATAGAACTTCAACTATCATTAATCCAACTCATAATTAACGTATTTTAAAAATAGGGTTCTCTTGAATCTACAACTTGTTTTACGATCTGTTCATATTTAGATAATGAATGATGATTACGAAGAGCGTCTTTTATATTTTTCCCAAGATCGGATCGGTATAAACATCCAAAAAGATTGCCATCACATCCAATACGTAATTTTGTACACCCCATGCAAAATTCATGACTAGGTGTGATTGTTTCTATTACAGCTGAATTAGGTAATGTAATAACTTTTCGATTTTGCATTGATCCTCTTACTTTTACTTTTTTTGCTCTTGCTTCGAGCTTTTCTATAATAGGCTTTATATCCAAGTGATGTTTCTCATAAAATTTTGAGTTTCCTCCTACTGCTTTAGAAACCTCGTGTAGTTCGATCATTTGTAAAATGAAGCCATTCTGTGCACAAAAATTAATCATATCCTCTAATTCATTATCATTTAAACCTTTCATCAATACAAAATTCAATTTTATTGGATTTAATCCTATTTCTTTTGATTTCTGTAAACCATTCAAAACAATTTCAAGCGTATCTGAACCATAAATTTTCTTATACACTTCTGGATTAAGCGATGCTAAAGAAACATTTATTCGATTTAATCCTGCATTATATAATTCCTCTGCTTTATCGAGCAGGAGTAACCCATTCGTTGTCATAGAAATATCTTTATAAAGGTGTAATTCAGACACATTTCTGATTATTTCTACAATATCTTCCCTGCACAATGGTTCCCCTCCTGTGAATTTAATTTTTGTAACTTGTAAAATTTCTGCTAATATCTTACATAATTTAGTAATTTCTACAATATTCAGCTCATTTGTTTTACTGTATCCTTCACTATCACAATAAAGGCAGGAATATTGGCATTTTGAGGTTAATGAGAAGCGAATATGTTTAATTTTTCTATTAAAGTTATCTTTCATATGATTAGTTTTTTATTTTCTTTTCTACTTTTAGATTAAATATTTCTGTGAATGGATATTGACCATTCTTATCCTTTTCATACATCTTTACTACATCCCAAATATTTAAAAGTGCAATACCTACTCCAGTTAAAGCTTCCATTTCCACTCCAGTTTGCGCGATACTTTTAACAGTACATATACATTTTATGTTGTCTTTGTTTTCTATACTAAAATCGATTTTCACGCTTGTTATAGGTATTAGATGACAAAAAGGTATCAAATCTGGAACTTTCTTAACAGCATTAATAGCAGCTACTTTTGCTATGGTGAAAACATCTCCCTTCTGAACCTGATTATTCTTTATTTTCTCAATAGTCATTTCACTTAATTTTATACTCCCAGAAGCGGTAGCAATTCTTTCTACTGTATTTTTATCCGAGATATCGATCATTGTAGGTGCTTTATGTTTATCTGTACATATCGGATAATTTGAAATTTCTTAAAAATTTAATCATAATAATTTGACATCTGTTGCTTTAAAATTGATATATACTTCAGTACCGATTCTAAGATTTAATTTCTTTTTTGAAAGTTCTGTTATTGTTGTTAGAAATTTATCAGTTCCACAGCTAACAATCACGTGACATATATTACCTAAATCACGAATGGTTTCTATTCGCCCTTTAAACGTATTTCTAACACTTGTACTTTTTGGAGGATTTTTGATGATACCAATACTTTCTGGGCGTATGCACACTTTTACATTACCTTCTACTTGACTCGAGGCAAAAACTATCAAATCATTGATTTTTATTTGGTTTAATCCTGTAATTTTATCAAATTTCGCAATACCTGGAAAAATATTTTCATATCCTACAAATAGAGCTGTGAATTCATCCTTAGGTGCAGTAAATATTTCATTTGGTGTTCCTAATTGTGTGAATTCTCCCTCACTTAAGACTGCAATACGATCGGCATACTTGATCGCTTCAAGGGGATCGTGAGTGCTCATGATAATAGTCTTATTTTTATCTTGCTTTATCTTTGTAATGAAATCGTCAAGTAGTTTAATGTTCATTGAATCCAAATTAGCCGAAACTTCGTCTAAAAGATAAATATCAGGATTGATAACGAAATTCATTGCTATTGCGACACGTTGCATTTCTCCACCTGACAACGCCCTTGCATTTTTCTGTTCCATACTTTTTAATCCTACAAATTCAATAATTTCATTTACTCTTTCATTATATTCCTCATATTTTAATCCACGAATCTTTAGACCATATTTAATGTTGTTAAATACGGATGTATCACGAACCACAGGTTTTTGCCTTACAAAGGAAAAGTTCCTTCTGACTTTTACACTTTCTTTTCTGGAAATATTTTGTAGATTATTTCCATTATAATAGATCGTTCCTTTTGTTGGCTTATCAAGAAGGCCTAAAAGTCTTAATAATGTGGTTTTTCCGCTTCCATTTGGTCCAATTATAACAAAACACTCCCCCTTATTAACGTGAAAGCTGATATTCGAGAGTACTTTTATTACAGATTTGTCCGACTTGTGAAATTCTTTTTCAAGATTATTGACTTCCAGTAGTTTTATTTTAATCCCCCACTTTTGTTTGTAATCGAGTCAATCCATAATTTACTATAAATGCAACTAAAATAAGAATAACTCCTAGTGCAATTGCCATGCCAAATTCTCCCTGACGTGTCTGTAACACAATTGATGTAGTGAAAGTTCTTGTTTCCCATCGTATGTTTCCACCGACTATCATTACTGCTCCTACTTCTGAGATTGCCTGACCAAATGCTACAAGATATCCAGCAATTATAGACATCCTAGAATGTTTTATTAATTCCCACCATAATTGGCGTTGATTTGCTCCTAATGAAAGAATTGTTTCTTTTAAAGCGGGATCAACACTTTCTATAGCCGCTTTTGATGTTCCAACAATAATTGGAATCGCTAAAAGAAATTGGGCTAAAATCATTGCGGTTGTAGAATACAACAATCCCAAAGAACCAAATATACCATTCCGAGAAAGCAATAAATATACAATTAATCCCATAACTACGGGAGGAAAACCCATAAATGTATTTATTAGATTCGTAACCTCTTTCTTTCCTCTAAACTTTCTTAATCCAATATAAGAACCTATTGGTAAAGCTACTAATGCAGCAAGAAAAGTTGAGGTTAGTGAAACACGGAATGAAACTGCAATAACACCCCACACTTCGGGATCGAAGGTGAAAATTAAACGAAAAGCTTCTAAAATTCCCTCTATAATTTCATTAGCCATAATGAAAAGTTAAAATTCACAAAATATTTAGTTATTAAATTCTCCTTGGAACGGAGTCCATAATGCAATTTCATCATCTGTAGTTGAACAGCTATAATTACTAGCACAGGTTCCAAAACTGCCATGAAATAGCACAGCATTATTTTTCCGGTATGAATTGATTAGATCTTGACCATATTGAGAAGTTAAAAAACCTACAAATCGACAAGCTGAAACATATTTTACATGTGGATGCAGGACCGGATTTATTGGTATAACTCCATATGGGTTTAGTAATTTATCTTCACCTATAACAGATTCGGCTAAAATTTCTAAAGAAGTATAAGTATCATTAAATGAAAGCCAAGTTCCTCTATCAACAAGAGTATATCCTTCATGATTCGCATCAACATCTTCATAAGTCATTAATAATGTTGCTGCCATCCCTTGCCCTGTTTCGGTATACTTATCTGGTTGAGCAGCCCATTCAGTCGCTGCTACCACACCTATTTCAGCCCATAACTCCTTTTCTTTTGAATGGGTACCGGAATTATCTCCTCTCGAGTAAAAAGTCATATTCCCCGCATCCATAGCAGCTTTAAGTTTTGTCATAACAGTTGTTATGTTGTCTCCAGGTTGTAAATTAGCAGGGTTAGAAAAATGCCCAACTAAAATAAAATCGTTAAACATTACACATGCTCTATGAATTCCATATGCTAAACCATTCACACCTAAACTTGCATTAACGAAGTCATCCTCTCTAGGTCTAGAATGGACAAGAATTACATCAGCATTCCCATCTTTACCATACTGAATTGCCGTTCCTGTACCAACTGATAATACCTTGATTTGAATTCCCGTTTTTTCAGTAAACTCGGGTAGCAAAAAATCTAATAATCCTGAATCATAAGTAGATGTAGTTGTTGCTAATGTGATTCTTTCTGGATTTTGGGCATTCAGATAGTCTATTGCGAAGTAAGTTCCAATTGAACCCCCTGCGATAATAATTAATGCTATAATCACAGCTGTTTTATGCTCAATTATAGTTTCTTTTAAAGATTTTCTTGATGACATATTCATTTGTTAATTTTTTGTTTAAATTTTCGATATGAATATGCATACACATCGAAAGTTATGTGTTTAAATCACAAATTACTTATAAATTTACCGAGAAAAAAAGAAAATTTGGGATTTAAATATTGGTAAATTAATCTTTTAGAGGGCTAAGATTAGAATCATCTCTTAAAAAGAGTATAGCATGTGACATTAGTAGAATATTAATCACATAGGTAATATCTATAAAGAAATTTATGTTAAGTTGAAATCGCCCGTATCTTGCGTTCCCAATTAACAAATCAGAAAAAATGAATAATGCTGAGGCTGTAACAATCATCGCACGAAATATCATAGATCTTTGAGTATAACCTAATCCAAACCAAGAAATACATGCCATAGCACCAATTGTAGCTACATAGGGGATTACTATAAGAGACTCTATATCACTCCAAACAAATACAATGAAGAGTACAGGTATAAGTATAGCCCAAAATACTATAGATATTATAAAAACACGACGAAATTTTGGATGACTTAATGGAGCTCGTGGGCCAACCAAGAAAATTCCTGAAAAAGCAGTTATTAAAGAGAATTGCATTAATAAATATACAATAACTCCGATGATAAAATCATAATGAATAGTAATAGTAGCGATAAGTCCAACGATCATTGAAATCAGAATCCAATTCAAAAACCTTTGTGGTTTTAATTGACGATTATCAATAGGATTAGTGCTGATTATAATATCTGCAAACTTTTTAGGATCAATAGAGTAAAATCTAATAATTAAAGTAGATATTGTTACAAAAATGCTGGCAAGCCAAACAAGGAAAACAATCTTTGATCCTTGAGTTTGGTTTATAATTTCTGATATTATAACGGTAATAAGACCAATTAATCCTAACACAGATGGTATTAAAACTCTTTTAGAAAGTTTTAGGTTTATCATAACATATAGGCATAATTAATTTATATGGAGATTTAACATACTCTAAATTCTAATTTAATAAAAAAGTTATGAAATACAACATTAAAAATAGGTCGTATAAAAATTAAAAGTTGTAGAAAAAATCTACCTTGCCTTTTCTGAAAAAATGATGTTTAACAAGAAAATAAGAAAGAATTAGATTCTCATTAAAATTAAATTCTTCAAAAGAGATTTCACTTTTCTGCTTTTAAGGTAAATAAAAGAGGAACTTCAGCTTTTTGATTTTTTAAGTGATAATACCCATCATCACCGCGCTCTACAAAAGGAAATTGTTTCCAAACTGTAAAGGGGTATTCATTTAGAAAGTTAATTTTCAAACCAGCTTCAATTAATGAATTTACTATATCAGACATGCTATGATTCCATTCATATTCCTTTTTAGGGTCAATTTTAACGTTTGAACCATATGATCCATTAGCTGTAAATTCCATAGGTTTCGGATCATGAAAATAATCGCAATTAACCTGAAGGTCTTTAATATCCTCAGTTTCATTATCAAAGACCATTGAAAATGGATGAATTTCAGCGATGTAAAAAAATCCACCGGGTTTTAGGAACTTAGCAATAATTTTGCCCCATTCCTTCAAATCATTTAGCCAACAGAGAACTCCAATTGATGTATACACAATATCAAATGTTTCAGATAGAACATTAGGTAAATCATAAACATTCGTTTCAATGAAACGAGCTTCGAGTTTAGCTTGTCTAGTCAATAATTTTGCTAATCGAATACTTTCACTAGAAATATCAATTCCTGTAACTATAGCTCCTTCTCTTGCCCATGAAAGTGTGTCAAGACCAAAGTGGCATTGAAGATGTAATAGGGATTTACCTTTCACATCTCCCATCTCTTTCAATTCGTAAGCTTTTAAAGTAGTTTGTCCCAATAAAAATGATTTTACACTGTATTCTTCACTCTCTATTTCATAGTGTAACCTAGCAAACTCATCCCATAGTTCTTTATTTGCCTTAAAATATTTTTTATTCAAATATTATCACTACCTTTAAATTTTTCATATTCAAAACACTAAATATTTAAAATTCTCATCAGCTAAAAACCATGCTTCAATGTAATCATCCCATAATTTTGTATCCCATATCTTTTCAATGTTTTTAATACCTTTACTAAGATGGAATAACAAATCTTTACCCACAGCAAATTGCTCGTGTGAGGGATAAATTTCAATCTTTTTATTATCTTGAAATAGATTTAATAATTTTGAAATACTCGCAAGATGAGTAGGAAACTCTTTTAGTGAAACATACATAGCACCATAATGTGCAGTGTCACCAGTGAATAGTTCATCAGTGTTAGTTAATAAAGAAATCGAACCTTTCGAATGTCCTGGTGTATGAATAACTTCAACATTAATACCTCCCAATTTTATGATTTCTTTATCAACTATAGATTTAACACTATTGGCTGGGGGTATAGTATATCTTTTATTCTGATAACGCTTTGTAATTTCTTTGGGTGAATCTTGTAAAAAGGTAACACTTGTCGGTCTTCTTATTGCTTTTAATTCTCCATCATGTATCAATATTGTATCAAATTCATAGTTACCACCAATATGATCAAAATGCGAGTGTGTGTTAACCACAAATAAGATTTTATCTTTGATAATTTCACTGATTATTGGCTTTAGGGGGTAAATTCCGCACCCCGTATCAATTAACATTGCAGAATGAGATCCTAGAATTAAATATAGATTGTCATAAGTGGTATAAAAGCGAGGATCAATTTCATCTAAACGTTCTCGAATTATATATAAATAATCCTTTTGTTTAATGACTTCAAACCATTTATCACTGCCTACAGGGGTTTCCATGCTTCTTCTCATCTACTGGCTGAGTATAATTTTAAATAAAATGATATAAATTCATTCATTTATATTTATAAACATAAACTTATTTCTTAAAATAGATTATCATGGCGACGTGGGGAGCTCACTTTCGCATTGCAGAAAATATTTTGCGAAAATATACAAAATTAAATAGAGGTATTTTTGCAATAGGAACTATCGCTCCTGATTGTGGAATCCCTAACAATAACCGCACTTCTTTTACCCCACCTAAAGACATTTCCCACTTCACCATTTCAAAGGAAGAGTTTATGGTAATTAAGTTAGACAAATTCATCCTTAAAGATACTGAATTTTTCTCAAAATATTTGACAGATCTCAACATAAATTCCTTGAGTAGTAGCCAAACCTTCAAATTTGGTTACTTCAATCATCTCTTAACAGATAACTTATGGAATTACTATATCATGAAGCCTTTAAAGGAAGAGCATCTTAATGAGCTTCGTTTAGATCCAAAATTTATTTGGAAGGTGAAATCTGATTGGTATGACTTGGATAAGATGTATCTAACAGAGAACAAGGATTCTTTATTCTGGACAGACTTTCTCAATGCTGAATATAATGAAGATTTCCTTGATTTTTTACCACGGGAAGCAATTTTACGCCAATTGGAATTCATTAAAAAATTCTACCAAATCTCTGAAGAAGAGTATAAAAAAGTGTTAAAGAAAGAATATATATATCTAAAAAAGGAGGAAATGGATAAATTCATAAAAGACTCCACTCAAATAATTCTCGATATTCTTGAACAAATCATTGAAAAGAAATACAAATTAATGGGAAAGACATCATTTCTAGACGATATTATTTCCTGGAATTAAAACATTTAATAAATAACAAGGATAAAAAATAAGAATAAAAAAAGATTCTTAAGGTAGAGTAACTCTTCCACTGTTTTCATCAAGGTTAAGAATTCCCTTAACAGCAAGTTGCTTTATTGTCCTAACTGCCATTATTGGTGGAACATCAAGAAGTTTTTTCAAATCATCTAATTTGGATTCTCCTTTTTCCATGATTGTTGCAAGAATATCTACTTCGGATATGGTTTCGTCACTATTTTCGATTAAAAATGATGTAAAGAAATTCTGCTGTCTTAGTTGATCAATCTTAGCTTCTAATTCATCCATCTTTTTCTGATAAGTATTTTTTAATTCAATTTCTCTGTTTTCATTTTCCACAGTTTTCTGGTCTAATGCTGTTTTCTCTTCCTCTTTGTTTGTTATTTTTTCGTTTACAGAACTAAGTTTTTCTTCAAATTGGTTCAGTTCAAAAGCAGGTTTTTTCAAATCATTAACATTTGTTTCTAAAGAGGTAGTTAATTCAGATATCTTTGAATTCAATTCCTCCTTTTTTGTTTTAAGACCTTCTATTGTTCTATCTAATTCTTCTGATTTTGTTCTTAATTCAGTCAACTCTGAATTCTGTGCAGATAATGTTTCTTTAATCGTTTCTTCTTCTTTTTGTTCAGCTTGCATATAACGCCAAGCTTCTCTTAACTGTAATAGTACTTCCTCATTGTGTTTTTGCAATACTTGCCAATAGGTATCATAAGCAGTTTCAAATTGCTCGATTAAGGCTAGAATATCTTGTGAACTCATTAGAAGTCAACCTCCCCTTTTAAGGTAACTGTTCCACTTGTTTCATCATATTCAATTGGTCCATTTTTTTGAACCATTTTAACGATTATATTTCTAAACACGTCCTCCCGTAAACCACTTGCTGAGACCAATCCTTTAATTTCTAAAGTTGCGTGTGGTACTAATGAATTAATTACTTTGAGCTGAGGAGATTGGATATAACCCGCTTTAATTAAAGATTTCATAGCAGCTGCCCGTATTGCATAGGAATTGCTAAATTTTTCTTTTTTTTCCAAATCTCCTTGAAGTTGAGACTCCAGTTCTTTCATCTGATTATCAAATTTCTCTTGAATATCTTTTAATTCTACTAGTCTGTTTTCTAATTCTTCTAAACGACTATTGCGAGTAGCCCATTCGTCTTTACAAGCTGTAATCTTAGTTTGCGTTTCATTTAATTCATTTTGGGCATCCTGAATTTTATCAAGAAGAGTTTGACGTTGAACCGTAAGCTCAACATTATTTTCTTCGATTGACGCGACATCTCTTTGATTTTGAGAGATCTTATTTTTTAATGAATTTATTTCGTCATCATTCGCTTCAATAATTTTTAAATTATTGGCTTTCTCCTCCTCAAGTCTCTCAATATTTCCAAGAATATTTGTAGGTTGAGATTGTAGCTTCGGAACTGAATTTGAATTTAATCCATTTAGTTCCTCAATAATTGAAAGTATTTTTTTTAATGATGATTTCGTGTCGGTAAGACTCATATTAAATTCTCCTTTAAAAATTGTTAAATTATAATTTTATAAAATAATAGTGTACTGATTATTAAATTTTGATTTTTAGATATTTTATTTGGGATTATAACTTACTCGGAATATCCTCAATGAAGGAGGTTGTTCTTATTGGTCCAAAAGGAAGATTTCGTCTCTCTATTACTATATTCAAATGACCTATCATTCTCTCTGTAAAATAATTGAAATCAAATTGAAAATCAGGGTTAGATCTGTAATATCTTCTCAAAAATGCATTTATAAGATCAATTTTATGCTTAGGTTCTTCCATATCAAATAATCCCGGTGACGTGTCCAGTAAAGAACAACAGATCCAAGCAAGATCATCCATATGTGAGCCTTGAAAAGCATCTTCAAAATCTACTGCATATAAAATATTGTTTGCATCATTATAAATGAAATCTCGTAATCTGGTGTCCCCTTTGTTTAAAACTAATAATTCATCGGTTCGCCTTTTGGTCGCTGTATTTTTTCTATGTAATTGAGCAAGCCATTCTGCGAGTTTTTCAACACCTTCAATTATCCGTAGTCTTAACTCAGGATCTATATCCTCCAATTTTTCTGTATCTCTTAAATTGTTATTGATAAAATCACATAGATTAATCCCATCGACTTTTTCTAAGATTAAATACGGCTTTTTTAAGGCATATATTATAGGAACATGAAAATTTTGGTTTTTTAGCCTTGTTAAGATATTATATTCGCTTACAATATTTTTTGTTCTGAAAATTTTAATAACCATCTCTTGTGGAAAATTCAAGGGCTTTTTATCAAAAATTAGATTGAGAACCGTGTTTTTTCTGCTCTTTAACTCAATCAAATTGAAATTAAAATCCTCTTTTCGTAATTCTGGGATTATTCCTTTTAAATTTTTAACAATCTTGCTTTTTATATTTTGAAGGCTCATATCATACGATATAAAGTAATTATCCTAAATTAGTATCCTTATGTGTTTCAAAATAATAAACCTCTATAAAATTATGTGTTATTAATCATCTAAAAAAAACAGAAAAGTAAAGGTGGTATTTCATTTTTCTTCTTTTAGTTTGCGATAAATTATTTCCCTAACTTTAGAAAATTCGGGAATTACTTTAATTCCTTCCATTTTTTTTAATTTTTTGATATTTTCCAATTCAATATCACGTATCTTAAGTACTAAAGGAGCCCCATCTGGTCTTGTAGTGGTTATAGGTTCTAGGTCTTGATCTGAAGGAAATATGTGTACTGTCATTCCTCCTTTAATAGCCTGTGCTACACAATTAGTAATCAATGTATCTGCTATTCCTTGGACAATTTTAGCCACCGAGTTAGCAGATACAGGGCAGACTAAAAACATATCATACTTTCCGATTTGCAGTGGACCTGCGTAAAAAGGAATATTTGGTGTCTTCTCCACTTTAACTTTTTGAACGGCTTCCGTTAAAGTTAACCACTTTTTATACCATTTTACCACAGCAGCACCCTCTTTTGTAAGAATAACTGTTAAATCTATAGCTGGATCATCTTCTAATTCTCTCATTAAGTCAATGCATTCATCTAAAACGTAGCCAGTCCCAGTAATTCCCCAGATAATATGTTTACGGTGTTTTTTTTCTCCCATTTTCTAAACACTACAATCTTTTTCAATATATATTTCTTAATCATTGATAAATTAATATATTTTTATAAAACGTAAAAAAAAGTATTATAAACTTTTGTATGATAATTCATTAACTGAGAAACTTTAATAAAATTAATGGTGATAAGATCTGAATGATTCAAAATATGTCTACTTAGATAATGCTGCGACAACTCCAATGGACCCCCGAGTAATTGAAGAAGTCAATAAGCATTTTAAAGAAACTTATGGAAACTCTATGAGTTTACATTCAGTAGGACAAAAAGCAGCTCAATTATTAATTAAATGTCGAGAATCTATAGCATCCTTAATTAATGCAGAAAGAGATGATATCTTTTTTACTTCTTCTGG
>JBHLOF010000190.1:0-3990 GCA_048940805.1 Promethearchaeota archaeon | reverse complement strand
ATGGCTAGGAGCAAACGGCGGTATACAGGGAAAAAATATAAGTATTTTAGGAAGAAAAGAAAAAGAGAACTTCATCGCCCTACGATAGATACGACCATTGGACAAGATAAAAAGAAAAGGCAGAGAACTATTGGTGGAAATGTAAAAATCAAACTATTTTCAACGAATTTTATAAATGTAACTGACCCTAACACTAACAAAACATCTAAAGTTAGAATATTGGGATTTGAAAGTAATGCTGCTTCAAAAGATTTGAATAGAAGACATATTCTAACAAAAGGGGCTATTGTTGAAACAGAGTTAGGGAATGCTAAAGTAACCAGCAGACCCGGACAACAAGGAACCCTAAATGGTATTCTTATTTCGAGTTAGATCTCTTTTTCCAAGTTTCAATTTATAAATTTTGAGATATTTTCTATTCCTGGATCCTAATATTTTTAACGTTAGCTTTTTTACCTTCAGTAATTTCAGTATTATTACTCCCACAGTGCGAACATTGAAATAGCTGTAATCCTGTCAATTGAGCATCCCTTGTTATCGAAACTACCGAATCTTTATTACATTCTCGACATTTTATTTTACCAGGAGTAATTTTAATTGTTAGAATGGCACCCTCAGCTATGGAACCTTTAGTGGCCATTTCAAACGAGCGCTGAAGTAATTCAGGAACAATAAGGGTTAATTCCCCAATCTCTAGAACAACTTCTGTAATTCTTTTTGCATTATTCTTGATTGCCGTGGCTTCAGCTACTTTAAAAATATTATACGCAAATGAAAATTCATGCATGATAAGCCATTATGATTTTGATCGAGATTTTCTAAGTTCTTTTGCAATTTCTAGTAATATTTTTGATTTTTTCTTTCCCTTTCCATCTATTACTACTCTTCCAGGGTCATCCCACCATGTTTTAGGATATTTATAACCCTTCTCAATAACGGCATTATATCCAAGCCTTTTTGCTGCATTGGCAATATCGCCAGTAGTAATCTTATCTACAGCAAATTTTTTTGGTAATCTCCTCCCATTACTTCGACTTCTTTTACCATCAAAGTATTGAGGCCAAAAAATTAAGAATGGCTTCCGAGATCTCATAAAATTACCAAATAAGTGAGTTTTACAGAAAAAATACTAATGTAAAAAAACTCTTTAATGAATATAAAAATTATTAGTAAAAATTATAGGTTTCCAAGTAAGTTTAGAATTGTTTTTTTAATCAATCACGATTTGGTCTTATCAATGCCAGAGTATCAAGCATATTTCTAAAATCGGTGGTATCAGGATTATCCATTTTGGGTCTCCAACCGAAGAGATTTCTTTCGTAAATCATCATAAGAATGATTTAGACTGTAAAGTGCGGAACCGGATCTAGGTAATTTTTCTTCCTTAGCAGAAAGATCGTTTTGAACCATATTATTCACTAATATAAATAAAGAATATATTTTCATAAATTCATTTATTACAATAATGTCGTTAAATTCATGAAGAATATCTCCCTTTAATCTTCATGGTAAAAAAAACTAAATCAACCCTTTATTATGATAAAACCGCAGAATCATATGAAGAAGAATTGAAGGAACCTTTTTGGCAACTTTATTATGCAGTCACATGGAATCATCTCCAACGTTATCTTCCGAAAAATCAAGAGGCGAAGATCCTTGATGCTGGTGGAGGAACTGGTTATTGGTCTCGTAAACTTGCTATGGTAGGGTATGATGTAATCTGTTGTGATATCTCTAAAGAAATGTTAAAGGTGGGTTTTAAATTAGCTAAAGAACAAGGTCTTGAAAAAAAGATTACCTTCAAATATGGCGACATTTTGGATATAGATTTTATTGATGATGAATCATTTGAAATGGTAATAGCCCAAGGAGATCCAGTCGGATATTGTGGTGACCCATCAAAGGCAATAATGGAATTATCAAGAGTAGCGAAAAAAGGAGCAATTGTAAGTATTTCTGTAGATAGTTTTTATATGTGGCTAGGTAAATTGATCGCTAGTAGAAGTTTCGAAGTGGTGAATAAATTCATTGAAAACCAAATAACGAAAATGGAATTCCCTCAATATAATTTTAAAGTTTCCGAACTTAAATTAATGTACAAAGAAAGTGGATTAAAAGTTCTTGCTGTTATTGGAAAACCTGTTTTAACAAGTTTTTTACCCGTAGATCAATGGAATGACTTGCTAGCTGATAAGAATTTCTTCGATAAGCTATACGAATTAGAAATTAAATACAATAGTGAACCTTCGATAATTGGTTTAAGTGGACATATTCAAATAACAGGAATTAAGATTTGATAGTTTAGATTAGGAACTATCTAATCCAAAAATTTTTTTAGATAAATAATTTTTCTTATCTGTACCAGCTTATAAACAAGATAAGTTAATTAGTTTTTAATTTATCTTTTTAATAAAAACTTCATTTGTAAAAATCTTTAAAATTACCTGCCCGTTTGGTAAAGGGAGGGTGGTCTAGCTTGGTATGATACCGTAAAATGTCAAATTTTACGACTTAAAACTTGGCTGGGGGCCAAGTGGTCGGGGGTTCAATTCCCCCCTCTCCCATTATTTACAAACTTATTACAACGGTTTGGATTCTAGGAAAAAAGATTGAAATATTTAAAAAATTAATAATCAAAATCTAACTCAATATCTCGTTCATAAATCCTTCTAGATAATTTTCGAAATACAATTTCAAGTTCCTTAATTTCTTTTGGATAGTTCTTGAAGAACCATTTAGGTTTGTTTTGGAGAAACATTCTCTCCCTTAAAACATCATAATGGGATTTTCCTCTCAAACTTGTGAGTTTTGAGACATCTTCAGATTTTAATTTACCTTTAGCAACTAAATCCATCCTCGCCATAAATTGATCTTTAAGTTTAACACTTCTTAGAATTATTGAAATTGCAACAGAAATTTTTTCAATGATTGTATCTATCTTGGATTGATCCATTGCCTGAAATTCATCAATTCGAAGCAAAAAATCTTGTATTTTTCTTAGAATCGCATTCTTATTGTAATAACTAATGAAGTTTCTTGGATTAATAATATCCGATAGAAAATTGATGACTTTTTTTCTAATGTCAAATCCTATACCGATACTTTTCATCTCTTTTTTAAATTTATCTAAAAACTTTTCCTTTAAATATTGTTTAAATTTTATAACAATTGCTTCAGTTTCCTTTTGATCTGAACATATTTCAATGACTTCACCCCTGGGAGTTGAATAAGTGAATCCAAAACCCTCAGGACCTAATCCTCCAAAAATAACCATTGAAAGGCTATAAAAATTATAATTCTCTTCATTTAAGATCTCTTCTTTATTTTTCAAAATGTTTTTAGGATACACTATATGTTTTTCTCTAAAGGTACGGATAATACGATTCTCCCTTGTGTTAATAATATAACGAGGATTAAATTCTAATAACATCATCTCCTCATCATTTTCGTTTAACTTTTGCTTAGTTTCAACTTTTTTAATAAAATCTTCTACTTTTCCTAGGTTTCGAACAACTAGATCATAGATTACGTATCCATCAGTCCAGTTCCTTAAAGAATTTGGGTCCATTATAAATCTGTGAGCATGAGGGTTCTTCAACGTCTCTCTTATCCAGATAACATAATCATAAGGCATTACTTTACAGACGTAAAAGATTAATGAATCCGAAACGGTTCCAAATACATCTTTTAAGTTGACAGCAAGAAGCTTGTCATTCTTTTTTATATCCTGTATTATATTTATTTCTTCTGGAGTAAAACTTCTCTCAAATAAGTTGTATTCATTAAAAAATCTAACAAGCTCAATAATTCTACTTCGAATTCCTTTATTAAGACCATCAATATGTAATTCACTGATGATTCCTTCAACGTCAATGTTAGAAACGTCAATAAAGATCCCTAAGCTGTCTGAATACTTAAAAAGGATAATAACATCCTCTTTGGAAGCGGTAAAATTATCTTTCATAGATTTCAGAGTTTTTGAAATGGCTT
>JBHLOF010000090.1:0-17355 GCA_048940805.1 Promethearchaeota archaeon | reverse complement strand
CCACACAATCCACATCCACATCTCATTATACGCTCAAGGCTTGCCTGAAGTTCTATATTCCATTTCTCACATATCTCAAATATTGAATAAGTCATTTTTTCAGGACCACAAGTAAACACTACCGCATTTGAAAATAACCTTTTCGAATAAGTCTTTAAAATTTCTTCAAAAGCATCGGTTACCATTCCTTTAGTTCCATAACTCCCATCCTCGGTACAATAAAAAAGATCGGTTGAATTTCTATCTAATCTTTGAAATTGAGAAGTATATAATAATTTATTTTTAACTTTTGCCCCGTGGATGAGAATAAAAGGCAGATTATTAGTGTTAAGTTCTTTTATGAAGAATCGAAGAGGTGCTATGCCAATTCCTCCACCGATTAAAAATAGATTTTTAGATTTTACTTTTGGAATTTCAAACCAATTCCCTAAAGGTCCCCTAACGCCAATGAAATCACCTTTTTTTAAGTGAAAAAGAGCATTAGTGCATTCACCAATATTTTTTACTGTAATGCTCCAATTACCATTGTTATCACAATCAGATATAGACATCGGAATTTCATCAACACCAGGAACCCAAATCATAGCAAATTGTCCGGGTTTGGGGGGTATATAGTTTGCATTCTCCTTTTTCATATTGAAAGAAAGGGTTTTGATCTCGTCACATTCTTCAACTATTCTTGTTATGGCAACTGTTTTAATAATATTTTCAGTCAAAATCAGGTACCTCCTGAGTTTTAAACTCATGTGTCAATCCTACTAAATCGGAGATAGATTTGTAACCGCTATTTTTTAGATAATTGAGCAATGAATTGTATATTTCAGTAATCATCTCTACACCGCGGTATAGGCCAGTTCCAATTTGCACAGCAGAAGCACCAGCTAACACAAACTCAATTACATCTTTCCATGTAGAGATACCCCCGCACCCTATTATAGGGATCTTCAATAACCTATAAAGATCATATACCTTTTTTATAGCGATTGGATGAATAGCCCTACCTGAAAGACCTCCGCTTCCATGAGCTAATATTGGTCTTTTCGTATTAATGTCAATAGCCATAGCACTTAATGTATTTATCGCAACAACTCCATCGGCCCCACCCTTTTCAGCCGCTGAAGCAATCTCTCCTATATCCGTGACGTTAGGATTCAACTTAACAAAAAGCGGTACGTTTAATTTCTTTTTAAGTATTTTTACAACTGAATATGTTAAATCCTTGTTGATTCCAATCGAAGAGACTTCTGCATGTGGGCAAGAAATATTAATCTCAATAGCATCCGCACCTGCTTGTTCTGCTTTGGTAGCAACATCTAGATATGAGTCATTTGTATCACCAAATACACTTACTATTAGAGGAATTTTATGCTCCTTCATTTCTTTAATTTCAGATAAAAAGTTATCGATTCCAGGATTTCCAAGACCAACTGCATTCAGAAAAGTGCCGGGATATAACTCTATAATGGAAGGATTTTTAAACCCTATTCTTGGTTTTGGACCAATCGATTTAGAAGTTACAGCACCAGCTCCTGCGTCAATCACTCTCTTCATTGAAGAAAAAGATACACCTAATATCCCCGAAGCTAAAATAATTGGAGATTTTAATTTTAAACCAGAGAGATTTATTTCAAGCATTTTTTTAAGAAAATAATGATTATAATTTTATAATAATTATTAATGTCGAAAAAACAACTCTGATTTTCTCATAAAAATGAAATCATATATTGCAGATACGCTAGTTGGAATTTTCTCATTTGATGAAATCGGAAATATTTTGAATTTTATTGACTTTGAGAATGACAACCAACAAATTATCCAATTTTATATTGACATAGATAAGGGCTTACTCCAGAGTAAGTTTGAAAGCTTCTTATCCGAATTGAAGATTTCTGGATTTGATATGTTTGTATTTGATAATAAAGATATACAATTATTAACTAAAAAATTAGGATACGATACAATATTAGAGGGGGATTCACTTGAACTTAGAAATTTCCGTCTAAACCTAGAATCACAATTAAAAAAAATAGGGATTATTAAAACAAAAGACGAGATTCTCAAACAATATAAAGAGATCAATGAGGAACTAACGAAGAACAAAGTAAGTCAAGTTAGTGGTCATTCTGATAACATCATAATTCAGATCATAGGTACTCTGGATATTCTCAAAAAATCTATTAGTTTATTTTCAAGTCAACTTAGAGAGTGGTATGGTTTATATTTTCCGGAGTTAACCGATAAAATTATTGAAGATAATATCCTTATGGCAAGACTAGTTTCTGTTTTAGGAGAACGAGAGAAATATACATATGAAAATCTTAAAAATAATTTTGATGTAAAAGATAAGAAAATTAAGACCTTACAGGAATTTGCTTTAAAATCTATGGGCGCCCAATTTGATCTCGAGATGGTTCAAAATTACGCCAATCAAATCCTTTCAATAGATTTATATCGGGAAAATTTAGAAAATTACCTGGCAGATATTATGGAAGATTTTGCACCAAATATAAATACTCTTATTGGATCTTTGATAGGGGCTAAATTAATTGCTAAAGCAGGTAGTATGAAAAAATTGGCTTATATGCCAGCTTCAAGAATACAATTATTAGGGGCTGAAAAAGCGTTGTACCGTTTTCTCAAAACAGGTGAGAAGAGGCCGAAACATGGGTTAATATTCCAATGGAATCAAATAAGATCAGCCAAACCTTGGATTAGAGGTAAAATTGCTCGAGTTGTAGCTGGAAAAATTGGAGTTGCTGCCAAGGTTGATCATTTTAACGGTGAGTTCATCGGTGATAAATTAGCTAAAGATATCGAAATAAAAATAAAAGAAATTGAAATAAAATATCCAAATCCACCTACAAGAGAAGTGTCAAAAAAACCAACGAAACGCGGGAAAAAAGGGAAAAAAAAAAAGATAAAGGATAAAACTTCCTTTCAATAAATGAGGATTATTGATTAGGATAATATAAAACTAAGAATTTATTTAACCGGGTTCTGCCATTAAATTTTAAAATAATTTCGTTTTCTGAGCAAAATTTCAATTTGCTCGTTTATACAAGCTAGATCCATACGTTCGGATATCTTTGCTTTTGAAGCTTTAAGTTTTTCCCATTTCATGAAGTTATTTGAAAATATATGTTGTTCATTAATTACTCGCTTCTTTAACCGATGTTGACCGTATTTTTCAGCAAAATAATATGCTTTAGTTAACAATTTTTGAGCCTCTTCAAATTGAAAAATAATTAATTTCAATTTAGCCTGAAATAGATATATTTCAGTCAACATCCAATAGGATTGTTGATTCTTAGAAATAACCATTATCTGATTAATATAGAATTGAATCTCATTTAACATTTCTATAGTACTAGTCATGCGTAATTCAATTAGGAGCAAATCACATAGATAAATTAATATTCTTAATCTATATTCAAAATAAAAAATCTCCCCCTCGAGGATTTGCTTTAAAATTTCTTCCGCTTTTCTCAAGTTAGGAATTTGAAGGCTTGTTTTCAACATTAATGCTTCACTTAAGCGATAAATTGTATTAAGGTCTTTAGAATCTTCTTGATTTTTAAGCTGCTTAAGATATTGGAAATATTTCCTTGCTAGTACAAGCTCACCCTTATTTGTTGAAATCTCAACCCCATCATGAAGAATATAGACTTTTAAATCACTATCAACACTTTTATCATCGAAAAATTCAAAACTACAGTCTATAAACTCTAAAGCACTCTTATAATCACTTATTTCTTTATAGATCATACTAAGATTGTAGAGGCTTGCAACTATTAATCCTTTATCATTCAATTTCTCGGCAATTATTAGACTCTCATTCTCGTAGTTTATGCATTGGTTTATATCACCTTTTAGCCTATAAATTTCACCTTTCAATCTTACTAAAATTGCTTTTCTTTTTAAGATTTCAGATGGTGATTCTTCAGTAAAGGATTTAATAAGGTGTTCACATTGCTCAATTACTTTAGAACTTTCATTTAGTCTCCAGCGACCTTGTAATGCCCAAGCTAAATAAATAAGTATGTCTAATAATTGGAGGATTTTTCCAGTTTTTCGATTCTTTTGATATACTTGTTTAGCAAACTTGATAACATCTTCAAATCGGTTCAATTTAAGTAGGAAACTAATTCTGAGAAGATGGCTTGAGAGTTTGTCCTCTAGAGAAAGCCCTTTCTTTATCTCGAATTCATCTATAAATTGAAGAGCTTTACTAATATTTCCTTCATCGTAAAGTTTTTTTGCATACGTTAAACTTTTAGGTATCAAAATTGATGGAAGATAATGAAATAATGAAATCTTAAATCTTTTTTCCCTTATTTTTAATCACTTCTTTCCATACCAAAATTATCGATTAAGATAATATAAAACTAAGAAATCATTTATCCGCGTTGCGTCGTTAATCTTTTTAAATAGTTGCGCTTCTGGAGTAATATTTCAATTTGTTCTTCAATAAGAGCTAAATCCATGTAATCTGATATCTTTGCTCCTGAAGCTTTAAATTTTTCCCATTTCATAAAATTATTCGATAATTCATATTGTTCATCAATTATTCGTATAGCTAATTGATCCAAACCGTAGTTTTCGGCTAATTCATGAGCCTGATCCAAAAACTGTTGAGCTTCTTTCATTTTCAGCATTAATAACTCCAACTTGGCTAGCAATAGGTATGTTTCGGCGAGAAACGAGTAGAACTTTTGATTCTTAGCAATATAAAGTATTTGGGTTATATATAGTTGAATTTCGTCGAGTAATTTAAGGTCACTACTCTTTTGTAACTTACCTAAGAGTAATTTACATAAATTCAACATAGCTATTATTTTATCTATGTCGTCAGCCAACTTGTCTTCTAAAGATTCTTTTAACATCTCTTCTGCTTTCGCTCGATCACTATCAAGAGGGCTCAATTTAAGCAGTTTAGCCATATTCTGGCGATATACTAGTTTTGCTAGTTTATTACCTTCTAGATCACTGATTCGTTTCAAATCTTTTAAATAGTTCTCAGCGCTCTTAAGGTCGCTCTGATTAAGTGTTAAAGAAATCAATGAGTCAAGCGTAATCACAATCATAGTACTATTACCAATCTCTGTTTTAATTTTTAATGCTTTTTCGAGGTATTTCTTAGCTCTATATAAATCATTTTTTTCCAGATAAACACTTCCAATGAGATGTAACAACTGTGCAAATCCCCTTTTATCTTTCATTTCTTCTGGCAATTCCTCGAAAAGTATTTTACAATGCTTAATGCATTCTAAAGCTTGATTTAACTCACCTTTAGTTAAGTAGATTCTTCCTTTTAACCAGGTACATCTTTGAATCAATTTTTTGTAATTTATTTTTTTGCAATATTCAATACATTGGTCTGCATATTGCAAAGCAAGAATATTATCATCCAGAAAATGAATCCATCCAATTTGCCATAAAGATATTCCAATATCCACTTTGAGTTTGTATTCTTCTCGTATTTGAAGACTTTGTTGAGCATATTTTAAAGCTCTATCTTTTTCGTCTTTGTAATGATAAAACCACCCTTTAATATGAAGTATAGAAGCCTTCCTTTCCATAAGTTCTGTGGGAGTTTCTTCAGAGAGTACCTTAAGCAGATCTTCAGCTTTTTCAACAAATTTAAAAGATTCCTCTGGTTTATACCAATAACTTAAAGCCATAGCCATTTGAATATAAACATCAAGTAATTGAAGGGAATTTTCGAGATTTTGGCTTTCATGATAAGCCTTTTCAGCATAATTGAGAAGTTCTTTCATTTGAAAAAAGTACAGTGAGAGAGAACTTTTAAGTATATAATATGAGATTTGGTCATGAAATGAAAGACTTTTTTTTTCCCCGAATTCATTCAAACGTGGGAGGGCTTCGTCTAATTTTCCTTCTCTCATAAATTTTTTTGCTTGAGTTAAACATTCATCTTTTAATTTTTGCATAAGTTTCAGTTTGTGTATTGAATTGGAAGCCTTTTTGATCCTCAAGTTCATCAATTTTTAAAGCTTTTTAAATTTACTTTTAAAATTTATTGGCTATTAATGTAAGGTTTGGTCCAAAAACAAAAAGAGCAACTAGATAAAACGAGAAAAAAGTGGTATTTAAAAAGATTTCAACCTTGAGCATTCTTTGTTAAGGTTTCTAATTTAACTATCATATGTTCATCTATACGAGCTCTTTTAATTTCTCTTTTTAATTCAAATAAAGCAGCAAGAGGCAAAGACATATCAAAATATACAAAAGCCTCATTGGTGTTTAATTCTTCTTCCATAGCTAGATTATATAGTTTTAACACATATTCCGTACGCAAATCCATAAGTTTCCGAGCCCTTTTTTTATCGAAATAGAGAAAAACGGGTCCATCAATAAATGACAAATATTTATCATAAGTGCTTTTAGCCTTCTGTATATCACCTAATTGATTTTCAAGAAGATCTAATAATGGATCTAGATAATCAAGTAGCTGGGTTATATTATAACTTATTTTTCTGTAGTTATTGATATCTTTTTTGTAAAAATGGTAAAGATTCTCAGGTTTGTCTGTAAGATCTGTCTGATCCCTTTTTATATTGTTTTCTTTATAGTTTGGGTTGATGCTATAGATCTTTGGTGGAATTCTTCCCCTCACAGTAGATTCTCCTATCACGGATTCAAGAAGCCCATCTTTTTCCATTAACTTAAGATGTCTAGCAACCGTGGATTTGCTATACCCAATAAAATGTGTAATTTGAGTTACGTTTAATTCTTTATGGAGATCAAGAATTGTCCAAATCTCGAATCTTAATTTATGTTTAGCAATTAACTGATCCCAATCTCCTTCATAGCTAATAATTTTTTCGCCATTCAATTTTTTTTTCTAACCATTTTTTAAAATAAATAAATTTATTCTATTTAAATCTTAATTATTCGCTTCAATACAATTTTTTTTCAATTTTAATTTAACTTTTGCAACTAAAGATTAATAAAACGTTATTCTTCTTATTACTATATATAAGAAATAGCTCTTTTTACTATAAAAATTTGATCATAATATTTATATATGGAACGTTCTATTTTTATATTTATATGACACGTTTGTCGATATATTTTTAAAAATTCTAAGAAAAGAATACAAAATAAGGTGAAATAATGGAATTAAAAGAAGAGCAAAAGAAATCCCATATTAGTATCTCATTTCGAACGGTGAGTGATCTAGGAATAAGTAGAATAGTAATGCTCATTGCGATTATTATCAGCGTATTAAGTATACTTCTCAGCTTAGTTTTACCTGAGCTAGCAGGCTGGTACCGTTTCACCGTAGATAATCCTGCTACATGGTTATCAAATTATTATCTAACAGGCCTAGGAACATACATTTGTAATGTTGATATAACATGCACTAATACCATTGCTTTTATTGGATTATTCGGAGGTATTTTAGTTTTATTAGGTTCCGCTGTAAGTTTAGTAGCCATTGTAAGAAATTCGAAAATTTTTACTATTATTGGTGGAATAATTATGTTTTTAGGCCCATTTCTTCTAATCATTGAAGTTCTAACAGGCATAGATTATTTCAATGGAATATTATCTAATTATCATTCATTATCTTCCGATGCTATAGTGAACTCGCTTTATGGAAACAATCGTAACCTCTCCTCCATACTTCAAACATTCTTTTCATGGGGTCTAGGAAGTGGATTTTATATTGCATTAGTAGGGGGAACTTTGGGATTAATAAGTAGTATTTTAACTATTAGTCTGAAAAAAAGAATGTAACTATAATTTTAAAATTTTTAAAATGAAAGGGAGAGGGATTAACTTTTAATTAGAATATAGAAAAGGAGGAAGAAGTGTTAAAAAATAGCTTTTCGAATGATCACACATAAACCATGATTCCCCCATTCTATATATTTTTTTTAGTCTATGATCAAGAGTATATATAATCAATCATTAAATGATTTTAGGTAAGATTGTGATAAGGTTATTTATTAATTAATGTTCTTTGATTGTTGAAGCAAATTTTAAAAAATTTTAGGTTTATATAGCCGATAAGAAAAGAAATAGAAGCAATTTAGAGAAGACAGGGTTTATTCGAAAATGTCGCAAATTGAGATAAAATATCACCCAAAATTTTATAATGTTTTCACTTCGGGTTCTAAGGAAAATCTGAAACTTTATACATTAAATATAGACAAAGGATATAGGGTTTATGGGGAACAATTAGTTGATTACAAGGAAATGGAATATAGAGAATGGAATCCACACCGGAGTAAACTAGCGGCCGTAATACTACAAAATCCTATTAATAATTTCTTATCAGACGATCTACACTGCCTTTATTTAGGTGCTTCATCAGGTACTACTATTTCTCATCTTTCTGATATACTGAAAAATGGCATTATTTATGCAGTTGAATTTGCTGAGCGGAGCATTCGGCAATTAATACAAAACACCTCTAGAAGAAAAAATGTTATACCTATATTTGCTGATGCACGATTTCCAGATAAATTTGCTAAATCTATATTTTCGAAAATCGATTTAATTTATCAAGATGTCTCTCAACCTAACCAAGCGGAAATTGCGGTAAATAATTGTGATTATTATCTAAAAGCTGAAGGATTATTAATATTAGCGATCAAATCTCAATCGATCGATAGTATTCAAAAATCTGAATTGATTTATGCTCAAGAAAAGCAAATTCTTGAGAAAGGAGGGTATGAGATTATTGAAAGTATTAACATCCACAAATATGCTGCAAACCATATTGTGTTATTAGTCAGGAAAAAGATAAGTTAAAGAAAATTAGTTATTTTTTTGTTTGCAATTTCCTCGTCTACTATTTTTTTTATGGTATCCCATGTTTTTCTCGCAAAAGGTGGTATTTTATGATTGTGTCGTATCCAATCACGAAGAAAGTTAGTAGTTTTCATATCAGAGGGGTAACCAGATCCAAAATCTCCATTTTTTCTTTTTAAGTCTTCAATTAACGAATCTCTCTTATCTTTAGCGATAATCGAAGCTGCAGAGACTATAGGGAATAAGTCATCAGCTTTGTGCTTCGAAATGATTTCTTTTGGACTATAATCTATTAGTTTTAGAATTGATTTTGTGAATCTTCCCTCATTTACATCAACAGCATCGATAAAAATAGATTCAGGTCTCAACTCTACTATAATTTCCGCCATCTTTAATTCTTCTAATCTATTTAGTGTGATGCGTTTTTCTTCTCTTTGGTCAATTTCTTCAGGAGAAACTATGATAACCTTAAAAGAATGGCACGATTGCTTAATTAATTTTGCTAAATTACTACGATTCTTCGCAGACAATTTTTTAGAATCCTTCACTCCTATCTCTGATAAGTATGAAATATCAGATTCTTTATAACATACTCCACATAAAACAAGTGGACCGATTACGGGGCCTATTGGCATACAATCCACAATGGATCATATTCTACCAGCCTCATCAATACCACAGATCATATTTTATTTTTCCTTAAGAATCTTGGATAAGTTCAATGAATTCTTCTTCATCATTTACTTCTTCCAAGTTTTTTATTTTTACAATGTGAATATCATTTCTTTTTGTTGTTTCTGGGATTTTTATATTGTTATCAATAATATATAACGCCGTTTTATGAAATAAGTCATTAAAAATCTTTAGGCTGTTAAAATTCAATTCATTAATATTATGTTGATCTTCAGAAATATTAGAAAAGAGGGGATAAAAGCCATCATCTTCAGCTTGATTCTGTCGAGAAAATAAGGATAATTTGAAAGGAATAGATCCTTTCTTATACCAATAAGAAGATAATCCTATATCATCAATAATTGTTTTAATATGGGTTTCAAATTCATTTAACTCTTTTTGTTCGGAGAGATCTTTTTCAATAATATCGTATTTGATATTCCATTTGAAAATGTTAATTTTTTTGAGAATTCCATTATTTTCCAAGATGTCTAGTATTTTTTCAGCCATTTCTTCTGATGGTCGCATGCTTTCATTTTCGTAAGCACACACAGTTCTCTTAGCTACCCCTAATTTTTCTGATAACTCTTTTCTTGTAATTGAATGTTCTTCTCTGACTTTTTTCATTAAGTTCCCATTCATAAATATAACACCACCACCCCTCCTCGCTAAGATATGAGGGAATACATTGTTCGTAAGGATTTTTTCAAAAGTATTATAGGTTATAATTGGTAATCCAGATCTAATATAGATGGTATTATCCTCTAACTTTTGATATCTATTTCTGATTCCAATTAATAAGGGCTTAGATTTTAATATCAGAGAAAACGATTTTATGTCTTGAATTATTGCGGGATTGATGTTATCAATATTAGGAAAAATTTTTACACTAAATACTTCATCATTCTTTTTAACAAGTATATCAAAACATAATTTGCACTTCGAAGTAGCAAAATTTCCTAGAACAAAGGTTTCAAAATTAGCCTTAGTTAACAAGCTGTTTATTTTTTCAATTACTGTGTTAATCATAAATTCCCATTACTTAAATGATAAGTGATAAATAAATTTTTTTCTATGTTGTTAATGATTTACACCGTTTTAAAATTAATTCTGAATTTCTGTGTGTCAATAATGGGCTGTAATGTTTTATTAATTGTTAGTTAATTTAAGAAAATCTGCATCTGTAATTATCCCAACAATTTTGTGCTTACCGTCCTTTACCAATACGGCAGAATACTTAACAAGTAAATCCGAAATATCTTTTACATTCCAATTCTCATCAACTTCAGGAAAGGGTAGTTCTTTTATGAGAGAGACATCTGCCCCCAGCATTTTAGGATTGTCTGTTATAATTTTCTGAATTTTCTTTGATGTTATACTTCCATAGTTGTCATTTCCCTCTAATAATGGGAGTTGCGAATATCCATGGTCATTCATTAATTCTACTGCGTCTCTTATAGAAGAGGTAGGCGTGATTGAAATTATTTTACGAGTCATAATATCCTTTGCTTGTCTTTTTGATTTCTTACGTGCAAAGCGTTCACCCTCTAAATATTCAAAAATATCCTTAACCTTAGAATAGGGGGGATCAACTGTACCACTTTCAATTCTGGATATTGTGGATTGAGTTAATTTCATTATTTCAGCAAGTTCTTTTTGACTGATATTTAATTTTTTTCGTAATGGTTTAATTTCACTTAAGGAAGGAAAGTTTTGCATTCTACACACCGTTTCAATTTTATGCTTTTTGTGCATAAAAGCGATGCAAAATATTTATATATATGCATATTTCTTTTACAAAAACATGTAAAATTTGGTAATTTTTTTGGTTATAAAAATGGCATTTATCATTTGAAAAGGATTTTAACTGATAAATAATTAAAAGAATATATTTAAAATGTAAAAAAACTATGAAATTGTTGATGTTTTGTGTTAAAGGTGACAAAAGCCGGATTTTTACCTATAGAAAAAAGTGATTTTCCGGAGCTAGTAGAAAGAAAAGGAATTGGGCATCCTGATACGGTTTGCGACGCTGTTGCTGATGCTTGCTCAATAGCTTTATGTAATTATTATCTCGAAAATTATGATCGTGTATACCATCATAATGTTGATAAGGCGGCTCTTGTTGGAGGTACTGCTAAACCAGAATATGGCGGTGGCTTAATAATTCAACCACAATATTTTCTCATTGTAGGTAGAGCCATTAATCAAATTCTTACCGAATGTGTCGAAGGACCTAATAAACTTGAATATATACCTGTTGCAACCATCTGTATAGAGACTCAGCGCAAAGTTCTGTCCGATATTTTCAGAAACTTGGATTTAGATAGAGATATTCAATTTGATTACGCAGTTCGACCGGGATCCATAGATTTAACAGGGGTTTTTGATCAATCGCATCATACCGAAGAAGTCCCGCTCGCCAATGATACTAGCTTTGGAGTAGGATATGCTCCTTACTCGGATGTTGAAAAGATTGCCTTGGAAGCAGAAAAGATGATTAACTCAGATAAATTCAAAAAGAAATGCAAGGGTTCTGGTGAAGATGTTAAAGTAATGGTAGAAAGAGTAGGGAATGAAGTTGGAATAACCATAGCTGCAGCGATGATTAGTAAATATATAAATGATGCTAGTGAGTATGTAAGCTATACTAACCAAATCCGAGATGCAGTTTTAGATTTAGCCTCAGATGTCATTCCTGATCGCGATGTTACTTGTCAAATAAATGTTGCCGATAATATTGAGAAAGGAATAATGTATCTTACGATTACGGGTACTTCAGCAGAAGCGGGGGATGATGGAGAGGTAGGACGTGGCAATAGGTCAAATGGTCTTATAACACCTTGTAGAACTATGAGTCTAGAAGCTGTATGTGGGAAGAATCCGATAAATCACGTAGGAAAACTATATAATGTACTTAGTTCTGAAATTGCTCACGAGATTATTCATCGAGGTCAAGGTGATATAGTAGAAGCTCATGTAAAGTTGCTTTCTCAAATAGGGCGAGAAATTACTAATCCTTGGATAGCAAGTATAGAGCTTATCCCTGCGGAAAACGTGAACTTTGGGTCTATTGAGAAAATTGCGAATGAAGTCTATGAGGAAATGCTCACCAAGGAGAATTTCATTAATTTAAGAAAAAGACTCATCGCAGGGGAAGTACAAGTCTTTTAATGTTCACTTTGATAAACAAATTTTTATTTTTTTCTCTTTATATTATTTATAGATTTGATCATTGTTCTTTCTAATTACAAGACTGTGAGTAAATAGTGGGATTAGACAAATGGCTTAAGCCAGAGGAAGCGGAAAAAGAGCCTAAGAGTAAAACACCATCTGAAATTAAGGAGAAAAAAGCAAAGGATAACGAAAATTTAACCAAAATCCCTGAAAAGCCAAAAATCAAACTTAAAAAATTTCGTCTTACTTGTTCTAATTCAAAGTGTAAATATCAAAAAATTATTATGAAAAAGCAGTTAGAAGAATTAGACAAAGTTTGCCCAAGATGTAAAAAGGAAATGAAAATTAGCTAAAATTATGGTGATTACTATTTTTTTTCTCTTTCTTTAATATTAATCCCTTGAAGATTCTTTAAATCAAATTCCGTTTCACAATTAGGGCAAGTATTAGGTTTTTTACTGATTTTTAGGAGATAATAAATAATAAATCCTAAACCCATTGTTAGGATTACCATAAAACAAAGTAATTCATGATATTGGTGTTCGAAATTCTTACGACGTAAAATTACTTCACGTTCGCAGGTGGGGCAAAAGACTTTTCTCTTTGCTTTTCTCATTTGTAATTTGCCTTTTCGAAACAGATTCTATTATTTATATTAAGTGTTTTGAGATATTATTAGATTGTGTTATTTGAAAAATCATTAATTGATCAAATCTTTAAGGTTGAAATAATCTGAAGTATTTGATTTATAAGAAAAAAATAGAGAACTGTTATTCTATCATTTAAAACCGATAAATGGTTTCTTTTCGATTTCTTTTTTCTTTTTTTCACCAGAGGATAAAATGTCCCAGGTGTGGGCTACACCCAGTTCAGCTAGTTTTTGTCGTTCCTCATCTAGATTTTCTTCTTCCACTTCTTCTTCTTCCCTACTCATCACTCTCACTTATAAATCCTTATACTCTACATTAATAGTAGACTTTGTATTAATAAAATTTAGTAAAAAACAATCTTTTCTAACTAAATAAAGTTTTAAATTTAGAATTTTATAATTAATTAAAAAAAAATTTAAAAAAAACAAACATAATAGGTAAAAATTATGCCAAGTTGTGCTCATTGTGGTAATATAATACGAGGTGAACCTTTTTATTGCCGAGATTGTGGTCTAAATTATTGTTCTTTACATAAGGATCCAATAGATCACGAATGCAATATTGTCAGTGAAAACCGGAATCTCCAATCACTTCAAGCACCTCCCACTTCCTTTGAGGATGATTATCCTCAAGTATTGTCAACTAGTCAAGGATATGATTTTCAACAATCTCCTCCGGGGATAACTCGTGGAACAACGGATGGGACATATACTTGGTTTCGCCAGGAATCTCAAATTCCTGCAAATGCTTTTGATCCCAATTCTGGAATAAAATTTAAGGGAATCTTATTTCCTCATTTATCAGAGTTAATCCATTTTGTGATCGCCTCAGTTTTGATATTCGCTATAGGAATTATGATTTTTTACAACATAACTCTTTTTACTTTAGGTTATGGTTGGGTAGTATTTATGCTTGCGGGCGTTTATATGACCGCATTTCTGTTCCATGAATTTGGACACAGACAGGTCGCTAAACGGTTTAAATTACAAACAAAGTTTAGACTCCTTACATTTGGAATGTTGCTGACGGTATTTTCGCTTGTTGCGGGATTACTCAATTTTCCAGTTCCATCATTGGCTCTACCAGGAGCGGTAGTAGTTCTAGGGTTGGATAAAGTGAGTAGACAAACAGGTTTATGTAAAGCTGCTGGACCATCTGTAAATCTTGTTTATGGCGTCATTTTATTTATCATTTCTTTTTTCATCCCTCCAAGTCTTAATCCTATAGGTTCTCTACTTGTAGTTTCTTCTTACTTGAATTTTATGTTAGGAGCATTTAATATGATCCCTATTGGGATTTTGGATGGGCAAAATATTTGGAAATGGAATAAAAAAGTCTATATATTCTTAGCAGCCTCTTTAGTGGGAATGTTGATTGTAACGCTAATTTTAACGCAAGGTGGTATTACTCTTTAAATTTCAGCAAATAAATCATCAAATTTTCCGTTTTTTGATTAGGAAATTTAAAATAAATTAATAATGAATAAAAACCTAAAAAATTATCAAGGATTATTAATTTTGCAAAATATAGGTATATACGATTAGCATTTGAAAAAATCTACTGTGGTTAATTTTGACATATTGTGAGTTCTGTGGTGATCAGATTGGATATTTACCTTTTACTTGTAAATATTGTGGTGGAACATTTTGTAAAAAACATAGATTACCTGAAAACCATGAATGTACCTTTGAATTGAAGCATGTACCTATGGTACCTGCCGCTACAAAAAGTTCGAAAAGACGTTATCAAGATGTCGATTTAGAAAAACCTTCTTCTCAAGAATATTTAGATCAAAATCCCAGAGCATTAAGAAAATATCTAAAAAGGCAAGAAAGAGAAAGAAAAAAAACACTAAAAACTTATGAGACAAATCAGAGAATTTATTCAAAACAAACTCAATTTTCAGGAACAAAGATTTTGTTTTCATTAATTATTATCTTTTCAATAGTTGGTATAATTTTCAATCTGTATGGACTTCCTCAATATATCTATTTAAGTTTGCACAGTTTATTCTTTGATTTTACTTACCATACATTTATTACAGGGCTTTTTGTTAGTGATGTTGATTTTTTTGGATTTTTTTTTCTCATCATAATGTTACTTTTCCTATTCTTTATGGCAAGAAGTATTGAAGCAAGAAAAGGTTCTAAATACTTAATTAAGATATATGTTATTAGTGGATTATTTACGGCATTATTTTATATATTATTACGGTTAGCTATTTTACCATTTATGCCAATTGAGTATCCTTTTGATATGGTGGGATTAGCATGGGGAGGAATCCTTGGAATATTATCCTACTCGCTGTTTCCTATCATGAATCAACAAATTACTGCAATGATGTATTTTCTTCCAATTAGATTGAAAGGAAGAACATTTTTGTATATTATAATACTATTTAGATTATTACCGGGATTATTACTTGCAATTACAAATCCTATATATGTGCTTTTCTACTTACCGGACTTAGGCGGAATTTTGGGCGCATATATTATGTATAGATTTCAACTAAAACGATAAAACAACAAGTTATTATTATTCATATTCATAAAAATTATCAAGGAAAAGGATTTTATTTTCGTAAATCATTTGATTTCAACTTAATTTTAAACATTTTATTATGTCTGAAAAAGAAATATCCAAAGTTATTGAGCTTAACGAGGATTTACTTGCCAATAATGATAGATTAGCGGAAGAAAATAAAAAAAATTTAAAAAAACTTAATATAAAATCTATTGATTTTGTAGGAGCGATTGGAGCAGGAAAAACAGCACTTATAGAGGCGATTGTAAAAAGAGTTTCGAAAAAATTTAACATCCTAGTTATAAATGGTGACGTTACAACGAGAATTGACGCTGATAGAATAAATAAACATGGTGTGGATTCAATTCAAATTAATACAGGTCGAGAGTGCTCACTAAATTCATATCATATATCTCTAGTAATAAAAAATTACGATTTACAAAATATTGATTTTCTTTTTATAGAAAATGTTGGGAACTTAATTTGCCCTTCAGATTTTATTTTAGGTGCTGACAAGAGAGTAGTTGTAGTTTCTATAACCGAGGGACCATGGGTTATACGTAAACATCCAATGCTATTCAAATCTTCAGATATCGCAGTCATTAATAAAGTTGATTTAAAAGATATTATGGATGTAAATATAGAAGACATGATAGAGGATGCAGAAAAAATTAACCCAAAACTAAGGATTTTCACTACCAGTGCTATAACTGGAGAAAATATTGAGAAACTGATAAATGAGTTATTAGTATTAAATTAAGAATAAAAACGATAGAATAATAATATAAGTAAGGAAAAATGTTCTGATGAATAAATCATGTCATTTAGACAATATAATACAGAATTAGGAACACTTATTGATAAAATCGTAAAGGTATACATTGACAAGGAAAAATTTTTTGTTGGTCAATTAAAAGGGATTTCAGAAGATTCGAACCTTATCCTAATTAATGCTAAAAATGAAAAAAATAAATCATTCCCAAAATTGTTTATTAGAAGTAAGTTCTATAATTATGTGAGTCTAGAAGAGGAACCTTTCCCCATGCTCGCTCTCAGCGAAAGGATTGCCACTATTTTTTCAAAAGGACATGTAAATTATATTGAAGACCAGAATATTATCTCAATTTTGAGTGGAAAAATTATTGTTGATGAAAGTGGTGTAAGAGGAGAAGGACCATCAGCAGATCGGGTAAGAAAAATTTACGAACAATTTAAAATGGATCTTGAAGACTAATAATTTTTTTAATACTTTTTATCTAATTTTATTTTTTAAGCAATTCTAGTAAACTCTTTAACTGGATATTGCCAATAATATTTTTCATTATAGCTTTCCCTAAGGGTGCCACTTTTATTATCCCTAAGTCTTCGAATTTTCGTAGGTAATCATTTTCAATTAAAAATTCAATGTCAGTATCCCAAATTTCCTTGAAAATTTCTTTCAAATCTTCAATCTGTAAATTTTCGTCAACTTCTTTGCTGAGAGCAACGATTAAGGCTAAAACACCATATTGTGATGGTGTAACATTATCATCCTTTCCCTCAGAAGTTA
>JBHLOF010000189.1:0-4126 GCA_048940805.1 Promethearchaeota archaeon | reverse complement strand
CGAACTCCGCCCCCCATCAATATTTTTGGATTTCCAATTTGGTTTATAACCTCATTTGCGATATATGGATTATATGCTTTTTTTTTTTTATTAATTGAGCACTACTACTCTCTAAAATCCAACAAAACTATTAGAAACTAGAAAAATATCATAAATTTGTCTTTTAGGGGTTGAAAAAAATATATTTTATGGTTCCTTTTAAATCCTTTTTAGATTTTTGTAAATCTTTTTTAAAAATTCTTCATCTTACCCATTTCTTCTACATATTTAAGGGATTGATGTCGAAAGTAAGTATCAAAGAGTTCAGCATAGGTCCCTCCTTTCTTCATTAGCTCATTGTGGTTGCCTTGTTCTACAATTTTTCCATGATCTATAACTATAATTCGATCTACATGACGCACCGTCCATAATCGATGAGCAATAATTATTGATGTACGTCCTTTCATAGTTTTTTCCATAGCCTCTTGTATCCGTGTTTCAGTAAAGGGATCAATTGAAGCTGTGGCCTCATCTAAGATTAGGATTGATGGATCCTGTAGCAATACCCGGGCAAAAACAACAAGTTGCCTTTGACCAGTTGAAATAAATATTCCTCTTTCTCCAACATTGGTTTGAAGTCCATTAGGTAATTTTTCGACCCAGTCAGAGCCTCCGGTTCTTTCTAGAGCTACTTCAACATCATCGCAGCTAATATCATCACTACATCCATAATTGATATTGTTTTCAACGGTGTCTGACCATAAAAAGGGAGTTTGTGGAATAAGACCAATTTTCTCTCGATATTTTGTTAAATCGTAATTTCGAATACTCACACCATCGACCAATATATCTCCTTCTTGAAATTCATAAAACCTAGCAATTAGTTTTGCAATACTGGATTTTCCTGCCCCCGTATGACCGACTAAGGCAACCGATTCTCCTGGTTTTATCTTCAAAGAGAAGTTATCAAAAACCTTTTTATCATCATCATATTGAAATACCAAATTTTTAAACTCAATCTCCCCTTTTAGTTTTGATGGTTCTATGTTTCCAGTTTGGACCACAATAGGGGTATTATCTATTATCGCAAAAATTCTCTCGGATGCAGATAAACCTGATTGAAATTGTGGCCAAAATGAAGCGATGGTCATTAACGGGAAAAATAGAAGGTTTAAGCTTTGAAAGAAAAAATTGAATTCCCCTACGTTAAATACACCTAAAATTAAAAAGTTCCCACCATAATATACCAAAACCGCAAGGACAATTCCTTGAATAATTGATAAGATAGGAAAAATTGAATTGAGAATAAGTGCTCTCTTTAAATTTACAATGTAGGATTGGTTGTTTACCATCTCAAATTCTGTATATAATTTTTCCTCTTGTCTAAACGTTTTGGCGATCTGGATACCAGAAAAACTTTCTTTAACAAAAGCATTTACAGAAGCTAGAGAGCGCTGTCCCAAAAGTGTCATTTTTCTTGCAAGTTTTCTGAAAGATAAAGCGATGATGAAAAAAACAGGAACTAATAATAATATTCCGAGAGTAAGTATGATGTTAATTAAACACAAAAATAAAATTATAATAATCATAATAATGAAATTTGAAACGACCTCTATAGTTAAATCGACGGTTTGGGCGAAATCATTGCTATCAGTATTAATTCGACTTACGATCTTTCCTATAGGATTTTTATCGAAGAATGAAAGATCATGTTGGATAACAGAATTAGTTGCATCTGTTCTTAGATCTAAAGTAACTTCAGCAATTGCTTTAGCTGCGTTGATGTACCTAAAGTAATTAAACACAAAACCTAAAATGTTTAAAAAGAAAATCAGGCCTATTAAAAATATAAAGTTGAATATGTTTGGATCAGAAGCAAGGCTATTAATTGCGATAGATGTGAATACCGGAACAAAAGAATTTGAAAGAGAAGACAGAATAAGGAGAAAGATTACAATGATTATGTATTTCTTATAAGGTTTAAAATACTTGAAAATCCTCTTTAATAACGTACTGTCTTTAATTTCGCGATCATACTCTTCAGCTTCGAGTCCAATCCATGCCATTTTAAGCTATCCCCCTCAATAATTCTTGTTCATCAAGATCAAATTTCTTGACGAAAATTTTTCTATATTCTTCTGAGGTTCTAAGAAGTGTATTATGGTCTCCTTTTGCTTCGATATTACCATCTTTTAATACCAGAATTAAATCTGCCCACCGAATTTGGCTTAATCTATGAGTAATTAAAAAAGTAGTTCTATTACGCAAGACATTTTTGATGGCAGATTGAATTTTATCTTCGGTATTGGAATCAATGGCAGAAGTGGAATCATCTAGAATAAGGATTCTCGGATCCGCTAAGAATGCACGTGCAATGGCAATTCTTTGTCTTTCACCTCCACTCAATAAAACGCCCCTTTCTCCGATTTTAGATTCATACCCATTTGGTAATTCGCTTATGAACCCATGTGCTTGGGCTTGTTTTGCAGCTTCAATGACATTTTCTTTTGAATCTATTTTCCCAAAAGTAATATTTTCAAAAATTGAAAAAGAAAATAAGAATACATCCTGCTCTATATACGAGATTTGAGCTCGAAGTGATTTCAATGCAAAATCCCTAATATCTTGATCATCAATAAGAATTCTTCCTCCAGTGACATCATACAGTCTTGATATCAATTTGGTTAGAGTTGTCTTTCCCGAACCGGTTGTCCCCACTATGGCTACAGTTTGACCGGGTTTAATCTCAAATGTAATATTCTTTAAAACCAAATTTTCAGTTCCAGGATACATAAAGGATACATTTTCAAATTTGATGGAACCTTTTATTTCTTTCTGGATTCCATTGGGATTTTCATCAATTTCCGTTTCCTGATTCATCAACTCAAGTAATCGTTGAGCACTACTTCCAGCTAATTTTATAAATGCAAAAACAAAAATGGAGATAAAAGTTGAGAAGGATAATAGGTTTAATAACCCAATATAAGATATAATTTGTCCTATATTTATAAGTCCTAAATTAAGCAAAAATAAAGAATGCCCTAAACCGATTGTTATCATAATACCCAGAAATAAAATAGGCATATATTTTGCTTGGATTTTTCCTTGAGTTAAGGTCGCATCTCTATATTTTTTAGCAAAAGTCAAATATCTATTAAGTTCATGTTTTTCTTGGGTTGATGCTTTCACTACTTCAATACCACTTAGAGCTTCATTAAGAGTCGAGTTAATCATGCCGAAATTCATTCTTAATTCTCCTGTGACAGGACCCAATTTTCTAGTATATCTCCTTAAGGAGATGAGGAATAGTATAATGAAAATTATTGGTTCCAAAATTAATTGAATAGGATATAAAAATAATATGAAGAAAATTGGGATTATAAGTGTAGTAAATGATTCAAGTATAAGAGAAACAGCGGGGCTAATAAGAAAATTTAATGTTCTTACATCATTGGTTGCTCTTGCCATGAGATCTCCAATCTGTTGTTTGTCATGAAAGGATTGACTTTTCCCTAATAGAACCCCGTAGAATTCTTTTCTTGTATCACGTTCAAGCCGTTGCGCTAATATTTCTCTTAAACTAAAATTTAAAAGTCGTAATATCGGAGTCATTAAACCAAGAATTAAAATTGTAACCGAATAAAATATGAGACTCTGGTTTCCTGCAGTTAGAAATGCTACAACAGCGAGTCCAACAAAAACAGAGATAACGGAAGCTAAAATTGAAGCAAAAATAGTAGTAAAAAGTACTACAAAGATGAAAATTTTATTTGTTTTATGAAATATGTGCGTGAGTATCCATCTCTGTACTCCTTTTTTCCGAGCTTTTTTAAAATAGTCTTTCCCTGGAGAGAATTCAATTAATTGGTTTGATTGCTGAAAGGTTTTGTGCTTTGACACTTAAAGAACCTTGTTGGTTGATTTTTTACAAAAATACAATTTTGATTAAAATACTTAAAAAATGGTAGTTAATAGACTTTTTAGCTTTAGATTATAAATATCATGAAAAATGAATTTTTTCTAATAAGGTAAAAACCATAAGTATTTATGATTCTAACCTTTTATCTTAATAATGAAGACAGAAATTAGAAAAGACGACGATGTGTCGTGCCAATCCACTATTAATCCCAGCAAGTGGAAAGGAAGA
>JBHLOF010000188.1:0-4148 GCA_048940805.1 Promethearchaeota archaeon | reverse complement strand
TCTTCACTCATATTTAATCCTCCTCTGATTCTTCTTCTTTTGCTCTTTCCTGTTTTAATTTCGCTGCGTTATCCATAAGTTTTTTAAAGCCTACAATTTTCATTAATTCTTGACATTCTTTTACTGCTTCCGGATGAGAATGAACTGTTGGTGGTAATGGGGGTAGCCCATAAGATTCTCTTAAATCTCTCCATTTCTTATTATTTTCCCCATTTGCGGGTACACCATGACCCGTATTATAAAAAATATTATTTGCTAATCCAAAGTGAGAATCTAAAATGTATCCCTCTTCGACAGCAATGTTTCTAAGTTTAATAATCATATCTGTTACGGGAATATTACGAGGACACCTTTCGTAACAATAATAACAAGTAGAACAAAGCCAGATATCTATATCTTTTAGTACTGATTCATCACCTGTTAATGCCCGTCTTATTGCAGATCTCGTACGATATGCTGTCCTCCGTCCTGAAGGGCATCCACCGGTACAAGTACCACAATTTATGCATGCTCTCAATTTCTCTAATCCCGCATCAACAAATTTTTTCGATATTCTGGAACTAGAAGATTTGAACACTTTTCGTTTTATATATTTTTCTACATTATCGCTCATGATTATTTCGATTCTCGCTTTTAATTTTCAGAATTATTTACGATATCGTTAAAAACAAGGAATTCATTAACTACGTTTGATCAAACAGAAAATTGATAATCTTATGAGGAAAAAGGTTTATTTCTTAAAAAAATTTGTTATCGATAATTAATAACTAAATCTAATTTAATGGTTATTACATATATTTTCTTTTTTTATAAGGATAAAGTAAAACTATAACTAAAAAAATCAGTTAAAATGGCTTAAAAGTTCATTTATATATCTCTCTTGTTTCTCTTTAGATAAAAAAGCTAGCTCTCTTTTAATTTTCTTCAATTTTTCCTTTGGAAGATCTATCTCCTTCAGCTTGTCTCTAATTTCTTTTGAGAGCACAGTAAAAATTCTTGAGAAATATTTTTTAATCTCGGGAATCTCCTCAATTTCTTCATTATTCCTATCGTTATATATTTTCGACCACCTGTCAATTATCTAAGGTATGCTTTAGAAAATCATTCCTTAATATGACTATGTTTTATATTCTTAATAAAAAAATAGGAGTCCATTTCTTCGCTTATTTCTACAAAAAAGAAAAGTATTAACTTTTTGGAATAGAGAAGTAGAAGGTGCTTCCTTTATTTCTCCCCTCAGATTCAAGCCAGATTTTCCCACCATGCAATTCTACAAGCTTTTTAGTAATATATAACCCCAGACCAGTCCCTTCTATTGCAACATCCCAACCTTGACCGTATCGTTCTATTTTTCCAAATTGTTTAAAAACTTGTTTTTTTTCTTCCTCAGTAAATCCAATTCCATTATCAGAAACAGAAACTATTATGGAATTATTTACTACAGAAGATTTAATTGAGATCTCTCCACCAGGAGGAGTATATTTAACAGCGTTAAGAAGTAGATTTGAAATCACTTCATAAATCCTCTCTTTATCAAATGAAACTTCGATTTTATTACTTGGTTTGAATAGAATAGTTTGATCTCTTAAAGTAGCTAAACCTTTTAATTCTTTTACACAAAAGTTAATAAGGAATGTTAAATCCTCCTTAGTTTTCTTCAATTCTAACTGTCCTGCTTCTAATTTTGTGCTCTCCAGTAATAGATTGATTATTTTCTCTAAACGTTTACTTCCATCTTTGATTTCCTCCAGAATTGAAAGAGTTTCTGTATCGAGTTTAGATTTATGCAGTGTTAATAAGAGTTCAGTAAAACCCTTGATTGAGATGAGAGGTGTTTTAAGTTCATGAGAGGTTCTAGAAAATAATTCCGTTTTTAGTTTGTTAATCTTATTTAGAGTTTTATTTTGTTCTTCTAAATCTTGCTGCACCTGCCATCTGCGTTGTTCTATTTCAATTGCATCGCATATTAAGAATAATACCAATTTATCTTGCCCATTTATGATGGGATTATTTTTATAAAAAACACAGACTATATTTTCTAATCCCTCTTGTGATCGAATCACTTTTCCAAAACTACCTTTTGCTTGAACTTTTTTGATAAGAGGATCTGAATCACAATATTTTCCTTCATCAATATCAGTAAAAATTTGAGGAAAATCATGATCTTCTTTGAAGAATTCATTAAGAAGTAATTTTTTAGAAAACTGATTAATATCATAAGTATAGGCACTTCCATCAGAGGTTATAAGGTAATATTCATCTTGATTATCAGATTTCACTCTATGTGCATAAACAATTAGATCACCATTTAACAATTTAAGAGCCGTGTTTAATAATAAATGAATATTATCTTGAATATCCGCTGTAAAATTTAAGAAATTAACATTTAACTCATAAATAAGTTCTTCATACATCTTTTTTTCAGTTACATCCTCTAACCAGACTCTAGTTGAAATGAGATTATTATTTACATCGAAGTGAGGGATCTTTTTTCCAGTAACCCATTTCAATTTTCCATTTTTATCAGTAATTCTAAATTCTAATTCCATTTCATCATTAGACTCTAATAATTTAGGCAAATCTTTCGGATGGATAATTTTATTATATGATTCTAGATCTATAAGCTCTTGCTTTTTGTAGCCGATAATTTCTAACAATTTAGGATTTACGTATTGAATTGTTTTGTTATTAATATCGAATTCAATTACCCCAATAGAAGATGTCTCGAGTAAATCACGAAACATCTCTCTACTCTTCTCTAATGCTTCCTCTGCATTTTTTCTTTCTGTGATATCTACGATGGAAACAATGACTTCGGACCAAGATTTTTCAAAGCCTGGGACTATAGAGGTCTTACCATAGAGATAAATGGTTTCACCTAAAGAATTTTTTGATTTAATTTCCGATTCATAAACAGCATCCCCATTAATCATGGCTAATATCTCTCGTTTATTGTCCAAAAATACTTCATCAGGCAATTTATTATAAGCTAGATGGTTCATTTCAAAAAGGAATTCTTCTTTAGTGGGAATTTTATATAATTCCATAATTTTTTGATTTCCATCAACTACTTTAACTTTGGCCATAAATTTTTGCACTTCACTCGGAAATTCTTCAAAGTATTTTCCAAAATTATCAACTCCCTTTTTCCTTAATTGATCAATATATCCTCTCATCCCTGAAAAATCTTGCTCCATTAAACCAATTGGAGAATTTTCAAACAGTTTACGATATTTTTCTTCTGAATCTTTTAATTTTTGTTCAGTTAGCTTTCTATCTGTTATATCTATTATTGATACTATAACTCTAGACCATGATTTTTCATATCCAGGAAGAATTGATGTCTTTCCGTCTAGATATAACGGATCTCCTGTAAAAGTTTTGGAAACCATTTCTGATTTATATGTAGTATCACCATTTATAAAAGCTAATAATTCCATTTTGTTATTAAAAATAACATCCTCAGTAAAATGAATCTTTCCATGTGTTAGATCATTCATTCGAGAAAAAAAATCTTCTTTACTCTGTGCTTTATATATGTCTAGCGTTTTCCAATTTACATTAATTATTTTTGATTTAGTTAGTGTATTTATAATTTCGTGTGGATAATCTTCATAAAATTTGTTAAAATCTTCTATTCCAGATATTCTTAAACGATCCATATATTCTTTTATGCCTGAAAGATCGATCTCCATTAAAGCAACAGGCGAATTTTCAAATAATTGACGATATCTCTTTTCTGATGCTTTTACTTCACTTTCTGCTTTCTTAATTTCTGTGATATCAGTAAAAGTTACAGCAAAATGATTCTTTTTTGGGGAATATCCTGAAACATTAAACCATTTATTTATTGCTTCAGAATAATCTTCAATAGTTAAAGGGATTCCTGTGATTCCTACATTTCCAAACTTACCAATCCAATCAGCAGGATCATTCTCAGTTCCAGGTATTGCCTCCGTTACAGTCTTTCCAATTAAGTTTTCCTTTTTAAGCCCAGTTAATTCTTCAAACTTGGGATTTACTTCAAGATATTTATAATCTATAGGTTTATTCTCCTCATCAACGATTACTTCATGATAGGCAAATCCTACATTCATATTTTCAAATAATAAGCGATATTTCTCCTCTGATTCCTTGAGGAGTAATTC
>JBHLOF010000089.1:0-17693 GCA_048940805.1 Promethearchaeota archaeon | reverse complement strand
TCTTGCCACCATTTCGTTAATCTGATTCTTCCTTCTTCGAATTTATTTTCAGTAAAATCTTTATAATCAAAAAGGGCAGCATTATATTTTTCGTCCAAATACCCAATAAATCCATTGATAAATCTTTGGTTGCGCAACATTTCACAGAGAACAGGAGTAAGACCAATCGTGAGTTTTGGATTATATCCATCATCAATTAACTTGTACAATTCCATTAGAAGAGGAATATATGTCTCTGCCGCAGCCTCATTTACCCAATCCATTCCATGAGGCCACACACCATGTCCAATAACCCAAGGTAAATGAGCATGTAAAACTAGACAATAGCTACCAAGTGATTCTGTCATTCAAATATCACTTATTTTTTTTCTAGATCTTAAGAAGAGAATAATCTATTTCTTTTCTAATTTTTCATAACTTAAATATTAAAAAATATCGATAAATTATAAAAAATCGTTAAAGTTATATATTGAGGTTTTAGTAAGTATAATATAAAATTTCCAATCATAAACTTATTGAACATTCAAAGAAGTAGGTTTAAATGGTCCAAGTTCCAATTACAAATTTAAATGAATTAAAAAAGAATGGAAGAATTGTAGGTAGGGCTAATTACATATTCACACCCGAGATATCAAGCTCAATTGGGTCAATCCATGGCAGTATATTTAATCAAAATGATTCTATTGTAATGGGAAGAGATTATCATAATGATAGTAGAATGTTGAAAAGAGCTTATACTTCAGGAGTGATGTCTACAGGGATCAACCTACTCAATTTATCAGATAGTACTTTTCCTTTAGTGCAATTTACGATTAGACGTTTTGGAGCGAGTGGTGGAGTTTATTTTTCAGGAGGGCATTTGTATAGTGAAGATGTCGGAATACGTTTTTTAGATGCTGGTGGAATAGAGTTATCACGATCTGAAATCCAAAGGATAATTGATTCTTATAATAAATATCCGGAACACGTGCGAAGAGTCGATCCTAATGAAATCGGACAAATAACTACCATTTATCAAACTACTGATATCTATATTAAATCTTTGCAGCAATTTGTGGATAAACAAAAAATAAAAAAGGCAAATTTAAAAATTGTCGTGGATTGTTCTTATGGCCCTACAGGGAAAACAACACCACTTTTAATTAATGATATCGGTGTAGAAGTAATTGCTTTGAATACTCATTATCGTGAAAGATCAGCTAGTCCTATACCAAGCATCAATACAATAAGAAATACAGCTGAAATTGTAAAAGCTTCCAATAGTCATCTAGGGGTTTGTTTTGATGTAGATGGATCAAGAATATTAGTAATTGATGAAAATGGATTAGAAGTAAGTTTTGAAGAATTATTAATGTTATTTGTGTCATTTGATAAGCGTATTCAAAATTTAAAATCAAATACGATAATAACCACACCTTCTATCTCTCCCGTTGTTAAAGAATTTATAGAAGATGCGGGTTTTCCAATTAAGCAAGTTGAAAATCATCCTGGAGAAATATCCCGACAAATTCGAGAAGAGAGAGCTTGTTTTGCTGCCGCTGACACATTAAAGTTCTATTTTCCAGGTTATGCACCATTTTCTGATGGCAACTTTATTTTACTAAAAATACTTGAAATTATGACAGATCAAGACGACCTACTTAGTTCCTTAACAAGAGGTTTTCCTAAAGGTATTAAATTAAGTAGGACCATTCCAATCTCCTCAGATTTACTTGAAAACAGCCATAATCGGCTACGAGAAATTGTGGAAGAAGTTGGTTATAAATACCACGATATTATTAATGAATTAAAAATTTTTGATGATGATGGTTATGTATTGATTAAACTAGCATTAAATCGAAATGCTATACTTCTTTCAGCAGAGTATGAGGATAAAAATAAGGCACAAAAAATGATCAGTAGGTTAGAAAGAGTATTATCCCAAATCTAATCCTTACATTTTTAAAGTGTTGACTTTTTGTATTATCCCAATAATTTGAATTAAAAATTTATAACAAATAGAACTAATTATATAATAATAAAATATTAACTAAAGAATTAGAAAAAGTTGATGTTATGGCAGATACAGCTTCAATAATCGTATTAGTAACGTTCTTTGTAATATATGGCATTTTTCTTGGTTTTGATCTCTTTCGGAGAAATGAAAAATATGGATATTTAGCTTATATTGTGGCAGTATTACCAGTGAATATGTATTGGAGTTTAGGATACGATCCTCTTTTTGCCTATATTATTCTTTTTATTCTTTGGGACGCAACATTAATACGAGACACTATTGCAGTATATCTAAAAAAAAATAAAGAAATTAACGAAATTCTGCTCTATCTCTTCCTCGGAATTATTATACAATTGATTATAACAGCGATATTACCAGAAGTAAATACTAGTCTAAAGAATTTCACTGATCCTGTATGGTATTTCTGGTTACCAAATGTCCATGCAGCAATCTTTAATCCAACCGTCGCTTTAACGTTTAGAATAGTTGCAACTTTGATGATACTTTTAGTTATTATCCCACTTATTCTCGATATAAAATCCGAGGAGGTAACACTTCCAGTTATTATCGTATTTGTGGTAATATTTATACTACCATTTCTTTATTTAAGTTTTATATGGGTACCGGCAGCTATGGGTGTTTTAACGTTTTTATTTTCAGTGATACTTTTTGTTATTCTGTTACTTATTACTCGGAGCGGAAAAGAGACAAAATAACATACTATATACTTTTTATTATAATTTTTATAATTAATTCACAATTAGTAATTAGATTATAAGGAATTCAAATAGGAATAATACTTAATATTCAACAATGGCCAAAAAAAAAGGAAGTACAGATATCGAAAGTGAAGAAATAGAACCGGGTTCAAAGACTTCTTATAGTTTAAAAGATTTGCCGGGAGTTGGAGATGCAACATTAAAAAAGTTAGAAGAAGCAGGTATTTTATCGATAAGAACGCTTGCTATGTATCCCTTGAAAAAATTAACAGAAGAGGTAGGATTAGGAGAAAAAACGGCTGAAAAACTAGTTAAAACTGCGCAAGATGTAGAAAAGATGGGTTTCAAATCTGCTGATAAAATATGGGAAAAGAGAAAAATCTTAAATAGATTAACAACAGGAAGCCAAAATTTAGATGACTTATTAGGGGGAGGTATTGAACCAGGAGCGGTTACCGAGATTTTTGGAGAATATCGTACAGGAAAAACGCAATTAGCGCATCAGCTTTGCGTAAACGTTCATTTACCATATGAACAAGGCGGACTTGAAGGAAATGCTCTATATATTGATACTGAAGGAACATTTAGGCCAGAAAGGATAATTCAAATGGCAACTGGTTTAGATCTAGATTATACGGATATTTTAAAAAATATAACAGTTGGAAGAGCATATAATAGTGATCATCAAATCCTGCTCGTGAGAGAAGCTCCTAGGATAATCGAGGAAAAAGATATTAAATTAATAATACTCGATTCTTTGATTGGACACTTCCGAAGTGAGTATATCGGAAGAGGAACATTGGCATCTCGGCAACAAATGTTAAACTCCCATATCCATGATATGTTAAGATTATCTGAAGTATATGATGAATTAGCAGTAGTGTTTACTAATCAAGTGTCTGCTAAACCTGACGTTTTTTATGGAAATCCATTAACACACACAGGTGGGCATGTAGTGGCTCATGGAGCGACAATTCGAGTTTTTTTGAGGAAAGGAAAAGGAGAACAAAGGGTAGCTAAAGTGGTTGATGCCCCAAATATTCCTGAGAGCGATACGGTATTTACTATTTCAGAAGATGGAATAAAAGATTAAAACATAATAAGTAATATTTTTATAAATTAATGTTTACATTTACATCCACACCATCTCTAACTGATGCCGTAATAGTACAATATCGCTCGAACATCTTTTGGCATTGAGCGGCTCGCTTACGCATTTTTGGACTATCAATTTTTGGATTGATAGTAACATCAATTTTTTTAACTCGTATAAATCCTTTTTCATTTCTAAAAATGGTAACGATTGCCTCAGCTTCTAAATCTTGTATAGTAAAATTTTTTTTATTGAAGCAGAATATATAACTTGATGACAGGCACCCTAATACAGCCATACCTAATAGGTGTGCTGCATTTGGCCCTAACATTTCTGACTCTTTTGTATTTGTTTCATCTATATAACAATCATCCATTTTTAGATCACCAAGGTCGCATTTAAATATCATATCTCGTTCTAGTTTTACTTTAACCTTTCTTTCTGCCAACATTTTTCACCTAATTATAATCAGTGATTATTTTCATATTTTGGAGAAAAATGAATGAATCCTAAATATAATTATCATACTTTTAATGAATTCTAAAATTACAAATAAATTTGAGAATTTATTGAGATTCAATCTTTTTTAATAAAAAATGGTTATATAAGTGAAATGCTAAAAACACAAAATAAATTAGAATAACTATGAAGAATCCCATCGCAAAAAAGACTAAGCAGAAAATCATTATAATAAAAACCAGTGCTTCGAGGATTACACAGACTTTACAGCCATAATATCTTTCGTCAAAGAATGATTGAGGGTTTTTATATTCCTCTAAATATTTTGAAATATTATCAAATTCTTCTTTTGAAATTAATAATTTCAGACCTACTTGTTTTTTTTGAAAATAGAAAAGATTTGTGCCCCAATCAAAAGTATCGATAATTATATGAATTATATAGTTCAATCCACTAAGAATTACAAAGAATAAGTTAAATATCAATCCTATGATGAGAATAAACACTCCTGGTATAACAGAGTGTGTGATTAATAATCTATGGTTATTCTCTAATGCATATTTTGAAAAAAAAATGTCAAAATCACAAATAAAAGCACCCATTAAAACAAGAAAATACTCTAAAAATGTAAATCTGAAGAGATAATTAAAAATAGATGCAATAATAACTCCAATACCAAAATGAACATTAATATGCATTAATTACTCCTCTTTCAGGTGATATACTTCTTCTTATCAAGTCTTTTTAAAACTTTTTTCTTTTCAACAAAACCAGATGTTCCTTTCTTTTCGACCACAAATGATGCTGCAGCTGAAGCTAAATAGCCAATCTTTTCAATTGAATCCCAAGATTTATCACAATTTAAATACTCATATAAAAAAATAGATAAATACACATCTCCCGCTCCGGTTTCATCAACAACTCTATGAGGTTTGAAAGCAGGGATTTTTAAAAGTTTTTTTCCTTTTTGATAAATCAAAGACCCATTTTCTCCCAAAGTCATAATAAAAATACCATCCGTACCGAATTTTTTGAAATGCATCATTACTTTATCAAGATCATCATACTCATTTGCTAGTAATTTCATCTCTTCTTCAGATCCTTTAAGAATGAGGTTATCTCCGAGCAAATCTATAATTTTTTCTAAATTTCTTGTAATATTATCATCATACCTATGCGTGATATTTCCGTGATCATCAATTTTTCTAATAAATCCTTGCAAATCTAATCCAAAAAGAATATTTGGATAATGATTAGAAATTTGAGAAACATATTCATAAGATATTTCATCACATAATGGTACTAGGACAATAATATCAGGAGGGTTATTTAGATATTCCTCCGGGACGTCTCTAAATGAAAGATTAGGACTCTTGGATTTAAGTATTAAAGTCCGGCTGTGATTATTATAGTCTAATACAAAATTAGTATTTTTTACATCGGAAAATTTCACTCCCTTTAAATCAATATCTTTCTCATTAATAATATTCAATAATGATTTATCGAAATTTATAATTCCCACGTGAGAAATAATACTTATTTTTACATATTTTGTATACTCTCTCAAGGCTAGAGAACAAAAAGAAACGCTCCCTCCTAAACTGGGTTTACTCAAACGTTTAAATCTTATGACATTATCAATGGCAAAATGTCCAATAAATAATAAAGAGGTATTAGTTGTATTTTGACTGCTCATTTATGACGATTTAAGACTTTCAATTATTTTATTTTTTTCTTCTAAAGCTATTTTTAATTTGTTTATATTGTTTTGTAATTCTTCAACTAATCCAGTCATTGGACCTTGGGGTGTTATTATCTGAGGTTGAGTTGAAGATTTTAGTTCTGCTATAGTTTGATCTTTAATTTTTACCTGTTTTTGAAGATCCTCAACTAATCTTTCAGCTTCTACAAGGGAGAGGGTTTGGGTAGTAGTTTTAGCCTTTTCCTTTAATGTTTCTTGTAATTGAGAAACTTCCATTTTCAAAGCTTCATTTTCGTTCTTTAATTCATTAAGTTCCCCAAAATTAAGTTCAATACCCTCACTTTTAAGTGTATTTTCAAGTTCTGTTTTTTCTTTAGTTAGATTATCAACTATGCGTTTATATTTATTTAAATCTGCCTGTAAATCTTGACATAAAATTTCAAGAGTGTTCGTTGAGGCTTGAACAGGTTGTGGTTTTAATACCTCAGTTTTTTTCGTTTCAACCGGAATAACATAATCAACATGAGATGTGGTCTCCTTTTCAATTAACTTTTCATTTAGTTCTGCTATTTTTATGCTTAAATCCTCAATTGTTTTTTCCAATTCACCAACTTGGGTTTTTCTATTTGATAATTCTGATTTTAAATCTTCGATCAAAGCAGAAGAGATCTCGGGATTATCTTCAGGAGCCGTTTCTGTCATGAATTGTATAGCTGATTGAACTTCATTTAATTTCAATTTTAAATCTGCTAGTTCATTATTCTTAAGTGCTAATTCATTGTCTTTTAACCGTATTTCATTGTCTTTCACAGAGATATCATTATCTTTTACCGTCATAGTATTAATAAGACTTTTAATTCTATTGGTAAGATCCTGATTTTCTTTTTGAAGATCATTTACTTGATTTACTTTTTGCGAGGATCCTTTGCTTATTTCAGCTTTTAATCTATTATTCTCCTCAACAGTCTTCTTTATAATTTCCTCAGTTTTGCTTATAAGGTCGATATTTTCAGCTATTTTGTTCCTTAATTTTTCATTTTCTTCTTCTAAACCCCTAATTTGATCAAGCGTTTCCTTAACAAATTCTGGTTTTTTGGGATCTTCAATCATTTTTTTTCGCCATAAACTTATAAAATCTTCCACTTTTTCCTTTTCATTAGGCATTATTCTTTAACACTTCCTTTTAGATGTTTTATAATAGTAACCGTATTCTTTTCTCAGGACACTAGAACTTATTTAATTAGGATTCCTGAAAAATATCCTACACAGTATCCCCCAATGCTTTTTGTTTTCTCAGAACTCGTATAATACTTCAATTTCTCGCCTCTAGTTGCATTTAAGTTTTGTGCTATCAACATTAAGGTGGTAATGGTCTGAGGCCCGCATATAGTGGTTTTCAGTGCGTTTTCCAGCGTTTTACTTGCATTGAGTTTCTTAAATTCTTCAATGACAGCCAAATCGATCTCCTTAAAATTATTTAATTGGTTTGAATTGTCTACTTGCTTATGTGACATATCAGAAGATGCCACAATAATAATATCCTTATCGAATGAGTTTATTGCATTCGTAATATCTTTTGCTATTTGATCTAAAATTTTAAAATCTCTTGTACCTGCGATTTTAATAGGGACAATCTTTACCTCCTCGTCTTGTGAGCAATATTTAATAAAAGGAAGTTGAATTTCTATATTATGCTCCTGTTCAGCAGGAAATCCTTCAAAAAGAGAAGAATCTGATTCAATAATATTAGTATTCTCAAGTATCTTTTCTGTTAATTCTTCATCGATAGATAGATTCCCCAGCGGGGTTTCCCATTCTCCTTTACTCATTAATGCAATTTTATGATATCCAATATGATCGGTACCTAAAATGATTACAGTATCCGGTATTTTTTCTTTAAATAAGTTTAAATAGGTACAAGCCGCACAAGGCCCAGAATAATCCATTCCTGCATGTGGAGAAACACCACCTATAATGGTTCTCTCATCTTTATTCATAAGTACAAACTTCTCATTAGGTCCAAATTTATCATCAGTGAAATACCCATCTAATGCTTCCATTAAACTCTTCTTTGTCCCTCGATACCAACTACCAGCATGAGATGCTCTTCTAACCATTTTCTCATACACCGATTATATATAATTCAACATTAAATTTATTATTTTTAAAACTTAAATAATTTAATCTATAAGTGGAAGAATTGAAAGAATTATTAAATTATTAAGAATACTCTTTCTTGATGAATGAAGTAAAGGAAAATCAAATAAATCTTGATAATATTGAAGTACCAGATAAGATTTCGGCTAAATTTATCAATTCAAGAGTTATAGTATTCAATCCATTATTCGCGTCTTATTTGTATGTGAAGAAGGGATTTTTTGGTAGTCCCTTAGGAATTAACAAACCCCGATTAGAATATTTTTCAAAACCTAGTGAATTATCACTAATAGAAGCCTATTATTTATTAGACAATGATGTAATTACCATCTTTGATGTAAAAGAAAATAAATATTTGAAACCTATAGAATTCTATGAAATCGCTAAGAGGATTCATCATAAATTTGAGGAAAAATACGTAATTTACGATGACTTACGGAAAAAGGGTTATATTCCAAGGCCAGGGCTAAAATTCGGAGCAGATTTTGTTGTCTATAAAAAAGGTCCGGGGCTTGAACATTCTCTTTTTATGGTTCATGTTTTGCCCAATGATTCTGAAATAACTGCGATAGATATGGTTAGAGCTGGGCGTTTAGCAACATCTGTGAGAAAGAAATTTGTAATTGCTAATCCACTCACATGTAGTTATTATTTTTTTGAGTGGTTTAAACCTTAATTATTCAATTTACTAAATACTCCGAAAAGTAATAAACTTAAACATTCTAATTTTTTTTGTGGTTTAAGCAAACAATATTCTCTTGTTTATTCTAAAAAAAGTTTTTTTATAATTTTACTAGACATTGTATTTTTAAATTCATTGATTTGGTCAAAATCTTCATTTGGTATGGTATGTGTAATTTGCATAATACTATTTAATATTTCATTTTCTTTACTATCATCAAACTTAAAATCTTGTTTTAATCGCACTTTTCCTTCATGATATAAAAGAAGAATTATTTTAATTATTCCTAATAATTTTCTATTATCAGTGAAGTTGTCTATTTCCTCAAACGCACTCTGTATTAAAAAGCTATTCCGAATTAAGTTAGCAATAAAAAGATCGAGCTTTTGTTCATCATCTAAATTTTTTTTCCCAATTAATTGAATTATGAATTTTAAATCATTCTCTCTTGAAAGTATCTCATCTACCTGTTTTCGGCATTCTAACCAACTAATATCAATATCTGCCCAATGAATATCATTTTCATTCCACCAATCTGAAATATACTCAGGGTAATTGGAATATGATTTTAACCAATCAATAGCGGGATAATGTTTTAGATATGATAAACTACCATCTAATGATAATAGACCTTGGACTATACGTTTCGTGGCTGTTGTAACTGGCTCACTGAAATCACCTGCTGGGGGAGATATAGATCCAATTATTGTTAATGAGCCTATTGTTCTTTTTTCCGAATTACTTTGCCCCAAAGTTTCAAAAACACCAGCACGTTCATAAAAACTTGAGAGTTTTGTTGATAGATATGCGGGATATCCCTCTTCTGCGGGCATTTCTTCTAATAGCCCTGAAATTTCTCTTAAAGATTCTGCCCATCTTGAAATGCTGTCAGCGATCACTGCGACATCGTATCCCATATCTCGATAATATTCTGCAATGGTGACACCTGAAAATAAACTAGCTTCTCTAGCAGAAACAGGCATATTTGATGTATTTGCAATCACAACTATATGCTGACTTAATGGTATTTCACTTTTGACATCATAAATTTCTGTAAATTGTTTTAAAAGGCTTGCAATTTCATTACCAGGTTCACCACATCCTATGAATATAATTATATCTGCATTACAATATTTAGCTATAGTTTGTAATATAACCGTTTTACCTGTTCCAAAACCTCCAGGTACTCCAAATGTGCCACCTTTAGCAATAGGAAAAAGCAAGTCTATTATACGCGTTCCTGTTATTAATGGTTCAAATGGCTTTATTTTTTTTGCGAATGGCCTTCTCTTATTGATAGGCCATTTCTGCATTAAAGTAAATGATTGTTCTTTTGTGTCACTTTTTAAACGATATATTTCATCAATTAGGGTATAATCTCCTTCTTCTACGATAAAGGATAATTTGCCAGATTTTTCTGGGGGTACCATTATCTTATGGATAATATTTTTAGTTTCTTGAACAGTTCCAATAACTTCCCCACTACTTAAATCTTCCCCTATTCTTCTTATGGGAATAAAATGCCATTTTTTTGTTTTTGACAATGGTGAAAATTCAATTCCTCTTTCTAGTTGCCCATTTTTAAAGTGTTGAAAAATTGTTTCTAAAGGTCGTTGAACCCCATCAAAAACATTAGCTAACAATCCTGGACCCAGTTCCATAGATAATGGCCTATGTAGGTTTATAACCTTATCATTTAGTTTCAATCTATGAGTGTCATCATAGCATTGAGCAACAATATAATCGGGATATATTTGAATAACTTCACTTAAGATATTATACTTAGAAATTTTAATTAAGTCATGAAGTCTAATTTCATTCTCTAATCCCTTTACTTCAACTAAAGATCCTTTAATTGATTTTATTATACCATATTTAGTATCGTTCTCGAACTCCATAACAGGCGGACCAATAGATTAATTTTACATTTTCTTCATGTATTTAGATTATTTGATTAATTCACCACATATTGGGCACTTTTTTACATAACTTGCAATTACCATACCACAATTTTCGCATTTTTTAATAAGAGGTCTACGATATTTAAAATTAAGATTAATTTCGGTGAGTTTCTTTAAATCAGGCTCATTTTCAATCCTAAATTCTTCTCTTCTCTTAATAGGTTGAGCTTGTCTTTTTTCAGGAAATAACTGGTTATAGATTCTTTTTGCTTTTCTTTGTCTAAAAATAAGACCTGCAAATGTCAAAAGAATAAAAACTGCGATTAAAATGACAATTATAAGATTTGTTTTAAATTCAATTAAAATATAATAAAGTATAAATATTCCAATTAGTAACAGTATTAAGCTGAAGGTAGTTCGAAATACGCTTTTCTTTGAGGGTTTTTCTTCATGGTTTTCCATAATAATTTAATCCGTTAAAAAAATGAGTTATAAATATTTTTTAGAAATATATTTTGTAGCTTCAATGATATCTTTTTGAGTCTTTTTCGATTCAATTTCTTTTTCAATCTCTTCAAAAATAACATCTTTATCAGCACTTAATTCAAATTCAATTTTAGAAAAATAATCATCCAAATAGAATGGATAAAATTGAGTTCCAGAACCATGGTAAAATTTAAAGAAGAATTCATAAAAATTAAGCCTTAGAGCGTTTAAGAATACTAACAATCCTTCTATTAGAATAACAACGATATTTCCAAACACCAGACCTACTGATCTGATTATTTCCACAAAGATTCCTTCCCCTTGAACTAACCCCGCCATTGCTTCTATAGCAATCATTAAAGCGATATGTGCAAGAGCTAATGCTAAAAGTCGAATATATGAGGCAACATTACTTATTATGGATAATAGAGTTTCAAACGTTTCCATTGAACCTTCACCAATTAATCCTTTATATGATTCCTTCTTTAAGTAAGAAATATGAAAGATTTTACCAAGCGGTTTTAAGATAATTAGTAATATACCTGGGACTAAGGGTAATAAGATTGGGTATGGAGGTGCTAACCATGCATTCATATCAAATCCATATACAAAAATCAAAATGGTGCCACCCGTCAATAGCACTATTTTAACTAGAGAATCTGAAAGTGCCAAATATTTTCTCGATTGTCTCCAATAATTCAGAAATTGTATAACCCAACCTAAATTTATATGTATAACCCCAATTAGTACTGCGAATTTGAAAACAGTAAAAGGATTATCTATTGGATTATGTAATGTGATATTTAAAAAAGGGATCGTAACTGCATTCAAATTCAAACCAAAAATTTTATCCATTCCAAAAAATTCACCATATAATAAACCAAATAAAATAGCACCCCAACCACAATAAAAGATAATCCAACAAAAATTTAAAAAATCAGTTCCTTTTTTATTCCTGAACAAAAAGGCTCCTACTAGTCCAGCTATTATTAAAACTAACCCGTGTCCCATATCTCCAAACATAATCCCAAATAAGATCGGAAATGTGATTGCTAAATAAGGTGTAGGATCAATTTCTGAATAAGAAGGCGTCCCGTACATTCTAGTCAAAGTTTCAAAAGGCCTTACAAAAAAGTTGTTTTTCATAATCCTTGGAGTTTCTTCTCTTAATTCTTCACTTGTTTCTATTTCATCCGATTTTATTTTTTCACTTTTATATGATTCTTTGACAGTTGGTTTATTCAAATCTAATTTTTGCTTTTCTTCTTCTGAAATAACAAGTGGTTTTTTTGAAATTTCGACTGAGTGAATGGTTATCTTATCTTGAAATATATCAATCAGTTTTTGTTGTATAGATTTTTTTTTATCGGCAGGAATAAAAAATTTTAGTTGTGAACGTCTAGAAGTTATATCTTCGAATTGGCGCTCAGCCCAGTTATACTCTTCAATATTTGTAACTGCTTCATGTATAGCGGCAAATAATAAGATATTATCGTTTCTGAGTCGTTCTAACTCTTTCTGGTACTTAACCATTGTATTATTTATCAGGTTTAATTCACTAGAAATCCTACTAAAATTAATTCCATCTGAAAGTAAATATTTTTTCAAAATTGGAACTTCTTCAGCGTGTATTATACGGATTTTTTCTTTTAACTCATCTTCTTTATCTGTTGGATAAATAGAATAAAAAATGATTCTATCATCTGAGATATCTTGTGTTTCATAGAAATTTGGAAATTTTGAGAATTCGAAGAGGTTTTTTAGATTAATTAAGTTTTTTGAAAACGTAATGAATACTCTAAATGATAATTTATCTAATTTGGATAAATTTTCTCGAGTAAGGTTCATGTTTTCCATAAATTTATAACCTTCCTCGATAGTTTTCATTTTATTTAGCTCAATTTTAACTTTCGCAATGAATCTTTCCAGTTCTGCTACACGATTGCTATAAAAATCTACTTCTTCCAACAAATAATTGATTAATTCATCAATATCTGTCACTTTGAATTCAATTCTTTCATCTTTTTTAGCTGTCAAATTCTGTAAATCATAATCCGAAATTTTGAGTGCTTTAAATAAATCTTCGGTATTCGCTCTTAATTTCTTAATATTATCAATTACTTTATCTCCTTTTTGTTTGGTTTTATCTTCTATTTGCTTCGGTTTTATATGAATTAAGTTTATTTGAGATAATTCTTGAAGTAGAAGATCCTTATAACTATTATGAATATTAATATCAAATAAACACATTACAGTTTTGTCTGTCATCTAAATCACACATTTATTGACTTTTTTTTATATATCAAATCTTTTGTATTCTTCAATCTTACAAAATTCTCTCGTTGAAGTTCTTCTAAAATATCTTTTATTTTTTTAATATCGGATGTAAGGGATGGAATGATTATATTTTCTAATCCATGGATTCTTCTAGTTATTTTCTTATAGCTAATAGAATGTTTTAACATGATATCTTCAATTTCAGACAGTTTAATCATTTTTTTAAAAAGAGAAATCAACATAGCTATTAAATCGTCTAAAAAATGACTAGTATATTCAAACGAATAAGCAGGAAGGTTTTCATCCTTTATAAGCTCATATTCTATATCCGGTACGATGTTTCCAATTTTTTTAATATACCTAATAGTAATTGATGGTTTAAATTGGATTTTACTTAAGCTACTTATAATTTTAAAATTATTTTTTCCCATTTCTTTATAAGTTTCGTTTAATTTTATCATAACTTCTACTAATAAATTTAAGAATTTCTTCCGCAGCCTTTTATAGTCATTCCATAAGTTTTTGATCTCAAATATCAATTGTTCTTGTTTTAATTCTAAAAAACTTACTCCTTTGACCCCAAAGTTTAATCTTTTCTGTAAATTCATTAAATTGGTTTTGGTAGGCTTAAATTCTCTAAAACTAATTGTACTTTTACACCTGTTCCTTATAATATTTATTTAAAAATTTTTGGTGAATTCTAATCAACTGATTTTTGGGAATTTCAGATAAACTAGTCCATGCAATATCAAAGGTTCTTGAAAAATCTCGATTTTCATCTATCCCCTGATTCAAAAATTTATTTTCAAAAGCTTCTCCAAAATTTAAATCAAATTTTTGATTAAGGGTTAGCCCATCTTCTCCCACTATCGAAATGAGATCTCTAATTTCGAGGGAATTAGAATATGAAGCTAATAACTGGGAACTTATATCTGAATGATCTTCTCTTGTTGTATCTTTGCCTATAGAATCTTTCATAAGGCGAGAAATTGATGCTAAAACTTCAAAAGGTGGATATATTCCAGTTTTATGTAAATTTCTGCTAAGTACCAATTGCCCTTCTGTAATGTAACCTGTAGTATCTGGAATTGGATGACTAATATCATCGTTGGGCATTGTAAGTATTGGTATTTGAGTTATGGTTCCCTTTTTACCCTTTATTTTACCTGTTCGTTCATAAATAGATGCAAAATCAGTATAAAGATACCCCGGATAACCTTTTCGACTTGGAATCTCTTCTTTAGCTGAACTAAGTTCTCTTAGCGCTTCTGCATAATTGGTCATATCGATTAAAATAACGAGAACGTGCATATCTTTATCAAAGGCAAAATACTCTGCTGTAGTAAGTGCAACTCTTGGAATAATTAGACGTTCCATTATTGGATCATCTGCAAAATTAATAAAGGAAATAATGTTCTGAATATTTCCACTTTCTTGAAATCTATTTAAGAAATAAATTGCCTCATCTTGGATAATTCCTATTCCGCAAAAAATAATTAAGAAAGGTTCTTCCGTTAAAACTTTTGCTTGAGTGACAATTTGAGCAGCTAATGCATTATGAGGCATTCCCTGACCGCTAAATATTGGCAGTTTCTGTCCTCTTATTAATGTAAAAAGTCCATCGATTACCGATACACCTGTCTGTATTACTTCAGAGGGATACTCTCTAGCAAACGGGTTAATAGGTGTACCATTTATATCACGTTCTACCTCCGTTATCAACTCAGAATCTAAAACTTTTTTGGTATTTATATCAATAGGTTTTCCGATTGAATTGAATGTTCTACCAAACATATCATTTGATAATTTCACTCTAAAGGTATCTTCAGTGAAAAGAATTTTAGAGTTTTCTGAGGATAACCCACTTGTATCTTCAAATACTTCTACAATAATACTGTCTTCGTTTATTTTCACAACTTGACCAGTTCGTTCCATTCCATCATCTGTAATAATTCTAACTATCTCTCCATATTGCGCATCATGTTCATTACTTAAGAATATTAACGGGCCAATGATCTGTTGGATTTTCCCATAAATTACACTCATTTCTCTTTTAAAACTCCAAATGATAATTTTAATGATTCAATTTCATTAAGTAACCTTTTTTTTATAGTTTCTATTTTGTAAAAATCGTCATTTGAAATTGAATAACTAATTCTTAGGATTTCATCTATCACACTAAGATTTTTTATATCTTCAATTAAATAACCTGATTTTAATAATTCTTGCCCCTCTTTATATAACAAAAGAATTAACTTAATTTGTCCTATTAACTTTTCGACATCTGTGAAATTATCTATGTTATCAAAAGCGTTTTGAATTAGATATCCATTTCTTATCAATTTTGTAATAAAAAGAATTAATTGCTGATCTTCGGGTAAGTTCTCTTCCCCAATTAGTTGCATAATGTTTTTTAATTCATTTTCTTGTGAAAGTATATTATTGATTAGATTTCTACATTCAAACCAATCGATATTTATCTCTGGCCAAAATATATCCTTCTCAGCCCACCAGTCAACAATGTAATCGGGATAGTTTGAATATGAATTTAACCAATTTATAGCAGGATAATGTTTAGAATAAGCTAAACTAGCATCTAAAGCCCAGAAAGCTTGGACAAAACGTTTAGTTGTTGCTGTTACTGGTTCGCTAAAATCTCCAGAAGGAGGTGATACTGAACCAATAATAGTTAAAGACCCATTTCTTTCCTTACCTGTGTTATTTCCACCTAAAAGATTTACAACTCCTGCTCTTTCATAAAAACTTGAGATTTTTGAAGGTAAATATGCGGGATAACCCTCTTCAGCGGGCATTTCTTCTAATAATCCTGAAATTTCTCGTAAAGATTCTGCCCATCTTGAAGTACTATCTGCTAATACTGCAACATCATATCCCATATCTCGATAATATTCTCCTATTGTAACTCCAGAGAAAATACTTGCTTCACGAGCAGATACAGGCATATTTGATGTATTAGCAATTAGAATTATACGATCTAACAAGGGTCTTCCACTTTTTGGATCTATAATCTCTGTAAATTGTTTTAAAACATCAGCAATCTCGTTTCCTCGTTCTCCACATCCAACAAAAATGATAACATCAGCATTACACCATTTAGCTAATGATTGTTGAATAACAGTCTTCCCAGTCCCGAATCCCCCCGGTACTGCCACAGTTCCTCCTTTTGCTATTGGAAATAATAGATCTATTACTCGCATGCCTGTTATTAATGGCTCAGTTGGACTTTCGCGCCTTTTATATGGTCTACTTTTGGTAACTGGCCATTTTTGTAACATAGTGAAAGCTCTTTCATGATCTTTTATAAGTACAGAATAAATTTTATCCGTGATTTTATATTCTCCTTCAGGAACTATATCTGTAATTTTTCCTGAAACTCCGACTGGCACTAGTATTCTATGTTCAATTAAAACCGTTTCTTGCACAGTTCCAATAATATCACCAGCTTCTACTAGGTCACCAACCTTTTTAATAGGTTTGATATGCCATTTTTTAACCCTAGATAATGATGGGAGATCATTACCTCTCTCTAAAAAACCTTTATGACTATTTTTAAAAGTAGTATCTAATGGTCTTTGAATTCCATCGAAAACGTTACCTAATAATCCAGGACCCAATTCCATTGACAATGGTTCTCCTAGATTATTCACTTTTTCTCCAAGTTTCAAATTATTTGTATTTTCAAAACATTGAGCAGTTACATGATTTGAATAGATCTGGATCACTTCTCCTAAAATATTATGCTCAGATTCTCTTATTAAATCATGAATGCGTACTTCTTTCTCAAATCCTTTTATTTCTATTAATGAACCATTTATAGATGATATATAACCAGAAGTAAAATCTTCGTATACTTTTTCGCTTGTTTTAGTCATAATTTTTTAGATATTCTTTTATTGCCTTTTTTTGATCTATGATGAATTTTTCGTAGTCTTGTACTATTTCATTAATATTAAAATAAATATTTGAAAAAATTTTTGAAAATTCAATTTCAATTGTTGATCTTTTTTTATTAATCAAACTTGTAATTGAAAAATCATAAGAAATATTCATTTTTGTCTGTAAAATTTTGAATCCTCCTATAAATTCTTCTTTGGAAGGATTTAATATCACTTTATTTTCAAATATCTTTTGAATTTTATCGAAATTTTTAATAAAGTATTCATAATCTCTTGAATTGAAATTTATAACGATTTCAGGAGG